>JBBRUT010000079.1:0-15472 GCA_038247555.1 Phycisphaerales bacterium
GCCCAAACGTTGGATCGTGGAACGCACCTTCGGGTGGCTGGGAAGGTACCGACGCCTGAGCAAGGACTACGAGTTGACTATTCCCAGCAGCGAAGCGATGATCCGCATCGCCATGATCAATCTGATGCTCCACCGCTTGGCACCGGGGTGAATCGGCTTCTCACACATGCTCTGAGGGAGAGTTCGTGTATGTGCGTCCGTGCCCGGCGTTGGCTCGGCTCACGGCCCGACGAAAACGTCATCGAGCCCGGCAGGGTTCTCATCGCCATTCAGCGGCTCGGCCGACCGCGGCTGCGTGCGTGCACGGATCATCTGCTCCACCCGTCCCGGCAGCCAGATGTTGTCCCCGTTCTCCAGCACCGGCGTCCGCAGCCACTCCACAGAACCGTCGCTGAACAATGCCGCCTGTCCGCGCCCGCCGTGATTGGGAGAGTTCTCAACCGGATCGATCAACTGTCCTCGCACCGCCTTGAGAATCACCGGCGAGCGATCCGCCAGCACGATCGTCCGCGACTGCCCGGACCACTTCGGCCGCTCCGCCGCAAACAAATTCTGGAAGCTATACGAAACCTCTTCCAGCCGGCCCCAGTCCATCGCATCGGTTCGCTCATCTTCCGACACCGCGTGAGCGTTGCCCGCGCAGGCCAGGTCGGCAACCTTGGCATTGCCCGTCCGGACAAGCGTGTACAGGTTCGCCGCGTTGGATTGATCCGGCCCCTTCCCCACAAACCACCACTTCCGCCCGACGCTCGACGAGCTCGCCATCGGCAGCGCATCCTTGTTCGAGCCGGCATAAAGCCCAAATCCGATTCCCGCGGCCGAAAGATTCGACTGGCATTCCATCCTGCGCGAATATCCCTGCACCGCGCTGCTGATCGGTGCCAGCACACCAAACCCGATCAGGATCATCGCCGCGACCGTCACCAGATCCGCAATCCGGAAGCGAGCACGGAAGCCCGTACCCGCGCCAGCATCTTCTTCAATCCCGCTCCCGGACATTTCCATCCGCGCCTCATCGCGCTCGATGTGCTCCTGCACCGTTGCAAGCGTCCGGGTAACCAGTGAGTCCTTGTCCATGCTCATCTCCGCGGGCTGGTTGAGCATTCCCAGCAGCGCAAGCTGCCGCGACGCCCGACCCCGGATAGAGCCCGGAACACGCGAGAGATCCATCCCCGCCTCAACCAGTGCTTCCAGCACATCATCGTCGTCGGGCGAAAGATCGCCATCGATAAACGAACCCCCCGCAACATCGATCCTGCGTGAGTGCGCGGCACGCGAAACCCGAGCGATCGTGAGATCGATCAGAAGTTCGCGATTGACAGCAACATCCTCTTCGCCGACCGCGAGCAGCTCGAGCAGCCGCGCCAGTCGCCCAGCCTCACCGTCAGTTGCAATCGATGCAAGCCCGTTCCCAATGAGCATGTCGACCGCATCGGCCGACTTGGGCGAAAGGACCGGATCACTTCCCACGGAGTCCCGGCGTGCCCCCCGGGGCTCGTCGCCGAACGAAAAAGAACTCGACGTGTTCATGGTTCCTGGAATCCCTTGGACACTTCCTGCCACTTGCGTGCGAAGGAAGCGACCGCCGAATGGAGCCGCGATTTGACTGTCCCGAGCGGGATCTTCAAGCTCTCGGCGATCTGGTTGTACGACATTCTCTGAAAATACGCCAGCAGAAGAATCTCTCGAAGCGACCATGGCATTTGATCGATCGCTTGCTGTACCAGTTGGCTTCTTTCCTGGGAATCCATCGCCGCGTCGGGCGAAGGGATATCGATCTCCATCAGATCTATGAATGTCCGCGCCCCATCCCCGTTGGCGTTCTCGCCGCCGGAACCGGAGCCGCCGATCGGTGCTGACAAATCCAGCGCCTTCCGACGTGCGCTTCTACGAAGGGCGTCCCGTCCCTTGTTCGCCGCGATCGTAAAAAGCCACGGTTTAAAGCGCCGAGTGGCATCAAACGACTCGGCCGATAAGTGAACCTGCAGGAACGCCTCCTGAAAGGCATCCTCCGCAAGCGCCCGGTTGCCGCATAATCGGACCAGGAACCGCACCAGGTCGTCGTGGTGCCGTCGGACCAGCGTCTCAAACGCCGCTGGCTCGCCCGTGCGATACGCCTCGAGCAGTTCCTCGTCGCTACGTTCTTCTAAGCGCTTGGCCGCCATAGGTTTGCCGAAGGTCAAATAAGCTGATCAAAAAGGTAGAAAAAACGCCAACTGGGCGGCCACGTCCAGTGTTCACCGCAACATACCCGATTCCCAGGTCAATCGAATTAAGCCACGTTCCGTCCGGGTGGGTGGGTGGGTGGGTGGGTGGGGTGGGGGGCCGGGCGGGAAGACAAGTGTACGACACACCCACGCCGCCTGTTTGGGCTGCAGCGGGCCCCGCGATTGATCCCTGCTTTTCCCCGCCTCCTCTCCGCGCTCAATAGGCAAGCACTATTTGGTCAATCGGTAAGCATCCCCTAGCATGTCCTCCTCCGGCCACGCAGCCAGGCATCAGTCAGCCGGAGAGGCGAAAGGAATCCATGGGCGTTCCGCTGAGTCAGATGTGGACGGTCGCGACCTATGTGCTCGGCCAGAAGTTCCAGGGAAACAAGCGCTACCCGCTCGTGCTCATGCTCGAGCCGCTCTTCCGCTGCAATCTCGCCTGTGCTGGCTGCGGAAAGATCCAGTATCCCCCGCACATCCTCAAGCGTCAGCTCACCCCGGAGCAGTGCTTCCAGGCCGTCGAGGAATGCGGCGCGCCGATGGTCTCGATCCCCGGCGGAGAACCCCTCCTCCACCCGCAGATTAAAGAAATCGTCGACGGACTCATCGCCCGCAAGAAGTACATCTACCTCTGCACCAATGCCCTCCTCCTCAAGCAGAAGCTCGAAGAGGGGGTCTTCAAGCCCAGCAAGTACCTGACCTTCAGCGTCCACATGGACGGGCAGGAAGAACATCACGACTTCGCCGTCTGCCGCGACGGCACATTCGTCACCGCCCGCGAAGGCATCCGCCTCGCCGTGAACATGGGCTTCCGCGTCACCACCAACACCACGCTCTTTGACGGCTCCGACCCCACCTCCGTCCGCGCCTTCTTCGATGAAATGATGGAACTGGGCGTCGAAGGCATGATGGTCTCCCCCGGCTACGCCTACCCCAAGGCCCCCGACCAGAAGACCTTCATGCAGGAGCGTTCCAAGACCCGCAAGTTCTTCCGCATGCTGCTTTCCAACCGCAAATCCCACTGGAAGTTCAACCAGTCGCCGCTGTTCCTTGAGTTCCTCATGGGCGCCAAGGGCCGTGAGTACGAGTGCCTCCCCTGGGGCAATCCCACCTTCAACATCTTCGGCTGGCAGAAGCCCTGCTACCTCCTGCAGGACGGCTACGTCGAGTCCTTCAAGGAACTCATCGAAGACACCGAGTGGGAGCGCTACGGTCGCGCCAGCGGCAACCGCGCCTGCCAGCAGTGCATGGTGCACTGCGGCTACGAACCCTCCGCCGTCGATCACACCTTCGGAGCCTTCACCGGCATGTGGGGAACCATCCGCGCGATGCTCTCCCCCAGCTACGTCGACCCCGAGGCCGCCGCCATGCTCGCCGAGGAAGCCAAAAAACCCCACGGCCCCATGGTCCAGCTCGGGCTCACCGTCGAAGGCAAACCCGTCGCCGCCCGCGAGGCCGTCGCCGTCTGATATTGTCCCCGCGCGACCACGCCCGGCCCGTCCCCTTCGCTCTCCACCTGCTCATGCCCCGCACTCCGCCCCGACGCCGCAGCAGGTGCTGCGCCGTCCTGCCGTCGTTTGTGCTCCAGCCGCCCCACCCCCCGCATCTACAGTTCTCCGTAAGCTGTACAAAGCTTCGTCCCGGGCGATCCTCACCGGCTCCCGTCGCGGCTTCGCCCCTCCTTCCGAGAGCCGCTTATGCGCACCCAACCTGCCGGCCTCCTCCTCATCGCCGCCGCGCTCACACTCGGCGCCCACACACACGCATGGTGCCAGTCCGCGCCCGCCGCGGACCAGCCCGCCGCCGTCGCCCCACCCCGGCTCAAGGCCGGGGACCCCGCACCCCCGCTCTCAATCGAAAGCTGGGTCAAGGGCGACCCCATCACCGGCTTTGAGCAAGGCCGGATCTACGTCGTCGAGTTCTGGGCAACCTGGTGCGCGCCCTGCATTGTCGCCATCCCCCACCTCACCCATCTCCAGTCGCAGTACAAGGACCGCGTGCAGTTCATCGCCGTCGCCGCCGCGGACAAGAACCTCATCACTGTTGAGAGCTTCGTCCAGAAGCAGGGCGACAAGATGGGCTATGCCATCGCCTTCGACGCTGACAAGTCAATGAGCAACGCGTGGATGAAGCCCGCCAGCCGCAGCGGCATCCCCTGCACATTCGTCATCGACCGCGACGGAAAGATCGCCTGGATCGGGCATCCCCGCGTCGGCCTCGATGCGGTGCTTGCCAAAGTCGTCGATGGCACATTCGATCCGGCCGCATGGGCAAAGCTCGAAGCCCAGGCCGATGAGCTGCGCGATCGCGCGCTCGATGCCGGACAGGCCAACGACTACCCAACCGCTGAACTCGCCCTGACCCAGCTCGCCGCGCTCCATCCTTCCTTCGCCGCGGATGCCGGACTGATGAAGTTCCGCATGCTCCACACCCACAAAAAAGACTACGCCGCGGCGTACGCCACCGCCGAATCCCTCTACACGGGCCCACTCAAAGATGACGCCGATGCACTCAAAGAGCTTGCATGGACGATCCTCGACGCTCAGGATGTCGAAGCTCGTGACTTTGACCTCGCGATGAAGATCGCACACCGCGCCGTCGAGATTGGTAACGGAGATAACGCGGTCATCATCGACACCCTCGCCCGCACCTATTGGGCAAAGGGCGACAAGGCCAAGGCCATCGAGTGGCAACGCAAAGCCGTGGAAAAGGCCACCGATGAAACCCTCAAAGCCGAACTCCAGGCGACGCTGAAGAAGTACGAGAGCCGGTAGTCCGCTCCCGCCGAAACTTCCACGCAGGTCATCTCGCCGCGGGTTCAGGCGCCAGCGCCTCGTTGGATTCCCGGATCGCATCACGCATCTTCTGCACGCCCTCCGGAGCGAACGTGTGCGCCATCCCCTCCACGATCACCACCTCCGCATCCGACCCAAGCGCCTTGAGCGATTCCGCCAGCCTGCGCGTCGCGCCTTCTAGAAAGAAGTTGTCTTGCTCGCCCGCGTATACATGCAGCTTCCCCGCCAGCCGCTCTGCCAGCCCCTTCCCGCCATCCGCTCCACGCCACCCGCGTTCGATCACCAGCCGGATGTCAAAGGGCTCCCACGACTTGGCCGTCTCGCCATCCACCGCGCCGCTCCTCCGGTCAAACAGCGCCCGCGGCTGGTCATCCTTCCCCTTCTGGCTGAACACCGCCTCAAACGATGAGATCTGCCCGCCCCTTCCCAGCACATGCTCCATCGCGCAGAAGTTGTCGTACCAGATCATCGTCTGTCCGTTGTTGCGCGCCAGCGGCCGCCTCGTACCCTCAGCGTCCTTGTACATGTTCGCGCGCGGCGCGTACAGGTCGATCCGCTGAAAGTCCCGGAAGTCGACCGGATCCGGCACGTGTGACCAGCACGCCGCGAACTGCTCGGGATACGTCACCATCAGCCACAGGCTCGACCATCCCCCCGACGAAATCCCCGTGACATGCCGCGACTTTGCCCCATCCGTGCGAAAGCGGCGGTCAACCTCCGGCAACAACTCCTCAATCAGCATCCGTCCCCACGGCCCGTTGTTCGCCGAATCAGCAAACACGCTGTGCCCCGTGCCGCAGCTCGCATCCGGCACGATCACCACGCAGTCGTCCGTCTTGCCCTCGGCATCCGCAACCAGCGGCGCAAGCCGCCCGATGTCACGATGGCTCCCGCCAAACCCGCCGATCATCACCACGCTCGCCCACCGCCGCTCCGGCTCCGCCGCCCAGCCCAGCGGTGTACGCACACTCGCCCGCACGACATAATCCCGTTTGTGGAAATCCGACAGCAGCTTGGATCGCATCTCCACCAGCTTGGTGTCCGCCGTCTCTCGGAACGCAGGCTCCGCTGCCACCTCCGTCAGCCGCAGCTCAACCGCGCCCTCTTCCGCCGCTTCAAACTGCACCTGCACCGGCTTGCTGTAGAGGTCCCCCGTACCGCTGCCCGGCGACGGATGATCAAGCGAAACCCGTGCCACCGCCTGCACCCAGTACAATCCCGATTCGATCTCTCGGTGCGGCCGCGGGAACGAAAGCTCGGTGTTCCGAACCTCAACCTCTCCGCCCGCGGCGATCCCCGCCACATCGATCGCCAGCGTCTGCGCAGGGTTGAACCAGTTGGTCATTTGCCGCCGCGGCTCGGGCCTTGTGCCCTTTCCCAGCACCACGTACACCCGCCCCGTGTACGCCTCCTTTCGCACCGCATCATCAAACACGACGCGGAACCCGCCCGCGTTCACTCCGCCAGCCTCCTGGGCCGCGGCAGCACTCGTCAGGCCCAGCCAAACGATCACAATCAGGCAAGCAATCCAGCGCATGAAGCCTCCAGGAAGAGTGAGTCCTCAGACGATCTCACCAACCGTTCTTTCAAACACAATCCCGCGTTCCAGCGGAAACCGCCTCAGCCCATCGGCGCGGAGCGCGGGTGCATGCTCCGCAACGTACCGGTCAAACCCTGGTCGCGTCGTGAAGATGTACTGCGTCATCACCCGCGGCCGCCCCTCCTTCGGCTCCAGCTTCACAATCATCGCCGAGTGCGCCCCGTGCGAGATGACCGCATCCACGTGCCCATCTTCCAGCCACGAAACGTACTCCGCCTCCGTGTTCTCATCCGGAAGCGTGGCGACCACCATATAGCAGATCCGCGTCATGCCATCAGCGTATGCGATGACCGCATGAAAAAAGGGCCCCGGCAAGCATGGCCGGGGCCCTCAGAGGCAAATACTCAGGTTCCTACATCCCGCAGCCCGGGCTACGGGCAGCCCGCAAACCACGCGCTCAGGAACACGAAGATGTCCGCAACATCGACGACGTCGTTGCGATCCACATCGACCGCGCACTCATCTTCCCGCGGCCCGCCTGGTCCCGGTATGCCGACCTCCACTTGCTTCTTGGTGGCGATCAGGAACGCAAAGTCTGCGCCGGCCGACTGCCACTCGGGAATCTGCCGGCCCGGCGACAGCTCCATGCCCGGGTCGATCTTCCACACATTCCCATCCGTGCACGCATCACACGGCGGCGCAACGTGCGCAAAGTATGCCCGCTCCGCCGCGGAGAACGAGTCCCGCACCGACAGCGACGCCCAATAGTTCCGGCCCGCCGCAAAGTCCAGCGGAAGCGGCCAGTTGCAGAAGACAACCTTGTACGCCCGGACCTCCGTCGCGCCAACACGCAGCCCCGTGTACCCAAGGTCAATCACCTCATCAGCCACGCGGGTGTAGTAGGGGGTGCCGCCCGGAAGCGCAAAGTCCGGTTCGCGGCAGTCGTTCTCGTAGATCTCCAGGTGCGCCTCAAAGCCCACGCAGTTCGTGAAGATGTACCCCTCGAGATAGCAGACCTCCTCATCGTTACACGTCTTGACGATGAACTGATCCGCCGCGCGGGAGTTCCGCGCCGTCAGTGTCGACTTCTCAGACCGCGTGCCGAACACCGCAAACGGCGGATTGCCCGGGGGCAGGTCATCCGCTTCTGCAAGGAACGGCTTGCCGTTGTCCCACATGATGGGGCACGACTCACCGATCAGGCAGAACTGCAAGTCGGTGCACAGATGGCAGCATGGATCAAACTCCTGCCACTCGCCCTCGCCTTCCATGAAGATCGGACGCATGCCCATCACCGTCGGCGTCGGCGGATCGCCCGCCAGGCCCGCACTGGCCCAGAAGGCCTCGAACGTTGCATCCGCATTGGGCGCCACCGCCACCAGCGATGCCCAGTACGTCCCGCCCTTGAGCCAGAGGCAGTCAAAGAAGAACTGGAACTGGAACAGGCTGAATCCCTCAGGCGCCGACTCGATGAACGCCGCGCACTCCGAGTCAAACTCCTCGATCAGCTCGCCCGGCCGCCCGTTGCAATCGCTGAAGATGAGCAGCTTCGCGTTCAGCGAAAGCGCCGGGTTCGACTGCTTCACCAGCATCTTCCCGGTAAACGTCGTCAGCCGGTGCATCGCCGACGGGCACAGATAGAAGTCATCCGCCGACTTCACCAGGATCCCGTCAGTCGTGCCGCGATCAAACGACCACTCGCCATTCACGCCGTCCCAATCGCCCGTATGCCAGATCGAGTAAACCTCCTGCACTTCATCGGCGTTGTCCTTGCACGGACACGGAATCTCGCAGCACTCGCCAGTCGGCGCAAGGCAGATCGGCTCAGAGAACACCGCCGTGCACGTACCGCTCGAATCCGCGCAGTTCGCCCCCGACAGACCCGCGTAGTTCACCCGCACGCGATAGCACGTCGCATCCCGCGTCGGGTCAAACGAACGGATCTCCAGGCACTGCGCCGTCTGGCCGGGGATATCGATCCATGCCCCGACGTTCGGCGCAGTCTGCTTCTGCCACTGATAGCACAACGGGCCGTCAGGCGAGGCGATGTCGCAGCACAGGAAGATCTGCGAACCCGGGCAGTACAGGCAGTTGCCAAGCGAATCCGACAACCCCGAGTCGCACAACAGCTCACACGCAATCAGTTGCGTCCGCACATCCAGGCATCCGCATCCCGAAGCCACCCACGGGCACTTCGCGGGGTCGTTGGGGTCGCACACCCGCACCCGGAAAAAGTAGCACTGTTCATCCGCAAGCTGCGCCGCCGGCACGCAGTGCGCAAACGTCAGCGGCTGGCCCGCCGTCCACGTCCCGCTCGCCACCACTTCCCCATCCCCAGCCGTCTCGCACGTGGGCTTCCGCCGCCATTCCCAGCACAGCGGCATCGTGCCCGCATACGTCACCATCGTGTTGAAGCACGCCTCCGCGCCCTCGCAAACGGCCGCATCCTGCGGGTTGACCGTAATCACCGGCTGCGGCCGCACCGTCAGCGTGCAGTTGCTCGAGCGCGCTGTGCAGTTCGGGTCGGCGCAGTACGCCTTCATGTAATAGTTCCCCGCAAGCGCAAGCGCCTGCGCGGTATCGAGACCCTCAAGGTTCCAGACAATGCACGTCTCATACTGGTTGTTCCCAAGCGGGTTCGTCGCGATCGTGACACCCGGCAGGCTCCCGCTGCTGACGATCACATCGTCCCCCTCGAGGCCCTGAACTCCCAGGTCCTTGTACCACGTCACCACCGGCACGCACCCGTCGGGCGCGTTGATCGTGTAGCAGCAATCCTGAACTCCGCCCGTGCCCGAAGCGCCGCCGCCGCAAACAACCGCGCCCCCGCCACCGGTGATCGCCGGCGGGCAGAACACCGTCAGTCGCGCACACGCGCTCGTCACCACTTCGCAGTTCCCGTTCCCTCCGCCGCAGTACGAAACCACGACGTAGTAGTACCCGTTGTCATTCTGCGCGCCGCCCGGCTCGCCCGGGCATGCCGCCCGCGCCGGCAGGAACGACAGCGTGCTCGATGTCGCCCCGCCGATCGGCGTCCCGCCCGATCCAGGACCCGTGCACGGCGTCTCCCGCCGATACCACTGATAGCAAAGCTGCCCGCCAGGGCCGCTCGCCGTCACGCTCATCGAAGTCGGCGTGCCGTCGCACACCGCCGACGGCTGCGGCTGAGCGCTGATCGTCGGCGCAGACGCGACCGTGATGCACGCGCACGCCGCGATCCGCTCGACACACTGCAGGCCGATGTCGTTCCCCGGCTTGAACAGGCCGCGGTTCGTCCCCGCGCACGATCCACGCTCCAGCACCGCGTAATAGCAGCCCGCATCCTCCGCCTGCACACCCGCGATGCACAGCCTCCCATCAATCACCGTGAACCGGCTATTGGGCACGTTCGTGTTGACAGGCGTCCCCGGAAGCGGATCAACCAGGCTCAGCGGCGGGCACGGCGCACCCGCCGGAAGCCGACGCCACTCCACAATCTCAAACTCCTGCGGGCAGATCCCGCCAATCACCGGATCAAGCACCACGTTGTCGCCGATGCAGTAGCCGCACGACAGGTTGTCGCTCAGCCCCGTGGGCGCACCGCACGTCCCGCCCTCACGCGACCTGCAGGCAACGCTAAGCGTCGCCCACTGAAAGCCAGGGCTCTCATCAGCGCCCATATCTGCCTCACAGGCGATCGGCCCGCCCGCAGCCGCAAATCGCGGCGTCCGCGCACGCGGCCCCGTCCCGTCGTTGTGGAACGCGCCCTGCGGCGGGTTCTGCGGGTCGTCGTAGTCAAAGTCGCTCTGCTCGCCCGCCGGAGTTCCCAGGATCAGCTGGAACGAGAACCCGAAGGTCTCCAGCGGCACCGAGAAGATTTGCAGGAACCGCGCAGCCGCAAGCACGTGATCCGCCCGATCGATGCACGGCGAGCAGTTGGTCAGGTGCACATCGTTGATCACCGCATTCGCCACCAGCGGGTTGCAGTTGATGTTCGACATCCGTGCAGGGTCGACCGACTGATCCGCAAACCGCCCCGGCTCATCTACATCAAGATCAGAGAACAGCGCCTGCGGGTTCGCCGTCGTCGCCGGGTCAAGCAGCGTCACACCCGCGCCGCCAAACGCCCGGGTCGCCCCGCCCGGCCCATCTCCCCACACGATGCTGCCCGTCAGTTGCATCGGCACCGCCGACGTCGTGTTCAGCCACACCAGCGGCGAGCCGATCGGGCTCAGCAGCGAGCAGTGCAGCAGTTGCGGCGACGACGCGTTCGTCCAGATCGCGCTGCCCTGCGGCGCAGCGCCGCCCGCGCTGTTCCGGCTGAACACGCAGTTGTACATCCTCGGGTTCGATCCCCCGATCACGTGCATGCCGCCGCCCCGACGCGAGTTGTTCTCAACGAATCCGCAATCCAGGAAGTACGGCGAGCTCGATTCACGAATGAACACCGCGCCGCCGTCGCCCGCCGCGGGCGAGCCCTGTGCAAACGTCTGATTCCGCAGGAACAGGCTCTCGATGAACACCGCCGATCGCGGCAGGCTCGGGTTGTTCCCGCCGATGCTGCTGATGTAGATCGCCCCGCCGCGGCCCTCAATCGGAAGCGCAGGCAGCGTGCGGTTGTTCTCAAAGGTGCAGCGCACGAACACCGGCTGCGCATTGTCAATCAGCGACACCGCGCCGCCGTCAACGCCCGACGTGTTCCCCGCGCCATACGCATCACCAAAGCTCGGCGCATCCGCGGGCTCGTTCCCGCACGCAAAGCCCGCCGTGTCCGTGCGGCCGAACCGGCAATCCGTCAGCTCCAGCCGCACCGGCGGCGTCGCATTCGCAAAGCTCGTCCCGCTCGCCGTCATCGCCCCGCCCGCCAGCGCCGCCGTGTTGCCATAAAACTCGCAACCGTTGACCCGCCGCTGATACCCGCCACCCAGCCAGAGCGCCCCGCCCTCTTCTGTCGAGCTGTTGCACCGGAAGATGCAGTCCGTCAGCGTCAGAATCGTGTCGGTCTCCGGGAACGCCTTGCCCGGAACGTGATACAGCGCGCCGCCGCGGATCTGCTCGCCCGGGTTCCCCGGCAGGCCCGCCGGGTTCGCCTGGTTGCGAATGAACCGCACGTTGATGCACTGCACGATCTGCTGCGACCAGATGCCGCCGCCCCGCGTACCAGCAACGTTGTCCCGCACGATGCAATCCGTCAGACGCAGCGGATTCAGCGAGTCATGCTTGATCGCTCCGCCGTTGGTCTGCCCCGGTGTCAACGAGCGGCCGTTCTGCAGCGTCAAGCGATTGAGCGTGAGCTGCCCGCCATCCCCGCGCACCAGAAACAGCCGATAATCCGGCACCGCGCCCAGCGTCGTATCCGCCGCGATGATCGCATCCAGCGGGCTGGCCGCGGCACCAAACGCCTCAATCGTCACGGCCTTGTCGATGAACGGCAGGCCCGTGCGCTCATCCGCCTCCGGAGAGCCGCCCGCCGGCGGACGCACCAGGTAGAACGAACCCGTGCCGATCCGCAGTCGAATCGTTCCGCCGTTTGGAATGTCCCGCACCGCCTGAATCAGGCAGTCGCCCGCGGTCAGGCCGCTCGGGCCAAACGTCCCGCCATCCACGATGAACGTCGTAGCGTTCTGTACCGTGTAACATTGCCCGAGTGCATGCGTGCCAGCGCTCAACAACGCGATCGCGGCAAGCAGCACATACCTCAGGTTCATCCAATTCACGAGCAGTCCTTTCGCGCGGCAGTCCATCAGTGATCACCGAATAGGGCGAGTCAATCGAAGATAAATCACACAAACAGGTGAGATCGATTATCGTGGAACATCACTTGTCTTGGGTGTTTTACCACAATTTGGGCGAGTAGTACAATCCCCTGAAGTGGTGGTTTTTGAGATTGCTCTCGCCTCCCACTCGCGCCTTGTCGCCCGCCCCAGACCACAAACCTTTCGCTCCCATGATCTTGCGTGCACCTGCGTACAAAAACCGCGCGCATACCCGCAATGCAACTTTGCTCGATGCTGACAAACTGGTGCCCAAGCGACTCTCTCGCCGCGCTCGTCGCGGTCATTTATGCGTACGCAACGCCCCCAGAGATCGTAAATCCCTGCAAGCCAAGCGGATACATCCGCATCCCGGGAAACGCTGCGCGAACCACCCCAACTTGTGCTAGTCTGCCCCTCCGAACTTCGCAGCGGAGCCTCCGTCGATGGCCATGGTCGCTTCTCGGGCAGCCAACTCACCGCCGTCCCAACGCCTTTCGCGCCTCGCGATCGTGTCGTCGCTCTCGATGCTGCTCTTTGCCCCGCTCGCTGCCGCCCAGCCCTACCAAGTCATCGCTCGAACCGGCTCACCTACACCCTTCGGCGACAACGCGTTCTACCACCAGTTCCTCACCAACTCCCTGCTCGAGTTGCCGCGGCCTCGTCTCGCTCAGCAGGGGCCGCTCTGTTTCTACGCTGTCCTCGCCGGTCCCGCAGTCCTCCCATCCGATCGCCTCACCGTCACCCGCGACAACGCTCGCACCCTCGACGCGGTGTGGCGGCAAGGCCACGATGCGCCAGGTCTTCCTCCCGGCGTTCTTTTCACAGGCATCTCCCGCCTCACCATGAACGGTCAGGGAGACATCTCTTTCTTCTCTTCACTTTCCGGACCCGACGTCGTCCCCGGCATCAACGATCGTGGCGTCTGGCTCGCAAGCGCTATCGGAACATCGCTCATCATTAGAGAAGGCGCCCCGATCGCACTTCCCGGTCTCCCCGAAGCCAGCATGAGCTGGCTCTCCAATGCCCAAGCGACCGACCCGGGCGACTTCGGCTCGGTCGTCGTTACCGGGGATGTCGACATCGCCGATGTCGGTAGTGGCCTGGAAGCCATCATCGTGCAAACCCCGGCAGGCCTCGATGTCGCAATGCTTGCCGGTACGCAGCTCCCTGATGCACCGCCCTCCACCTTCATCTTCCTCACCACGCCCGTCGTTGGGCCCAGCGGCATCGGAGCCTACCAGTGCACGCTCACCGGTGCGGGCGTGGAAACCGTCACCGTTAACGGCATCACCATCGTGACCGACCGCGCGCTCGTCGCCGGCTTCGCCCCCGACTTCACCACGATCGCACGCTCCGGCCACCACGCCCCGACCGAGGCCCCAGGCGTGGTCTTCTGGACCGTCTGGGGTGGCGCAGCGCGATCCGCCTTGAGCCGTACCGGCAGCATCGTCTTCACCGCAAGCCTCGCCGGACCCGGCGTTTCAACCGCCAACTGGTGGGGAGTCTGGAAGCACTCCCGCGCCGGCCTTTCCCGCATCGCGCGCCTCGGCGCGACTTCTCCGATCCCAAACACTTCCTACGCCTCGTTCTCGCTCATGTCGGGCGCAACCATCCTCGCGATCTCCAACACCGATGCCGTCATCCATAGCGCACTCATCTTGGGCAGCGGTGTCACCACCTCCAGCAATGGTGTGATCGTCTACGACGACGGCGAATCGCGGCGGATCATCGCCCGCGCAGGCGTGGACCTCCCCGCCCTTCCCGCCGGCACGCGCCTCCAGAACTCAACCTTCGGTCCCGGTGTCAAGATCGGTCCCCGCGGCCACGCCGCCATCGCCGCAAAGCTCGAGGGCACCGCCGTCACCCCCGCGACCGATGTCGCCATCCTGCTTTGGTCCCCTGACGCCGCGGACCCGCTCCGCCTCATCTGCCGCAAAGGAGACATCATCGGCGATCACCGAATCCTCACCACCTCGCAAACCGGTGCCGACCTTCAGGTCAACGCGCTCGGACAGATCACCTTCTCCGCGACCGTCGTGCGCGTCGATGATCCCGCGCTGATCCCCCGCGCCGCCATCCTCGCCGCCGCGCCCGGCCTGCCCGCGCGCATCCTCGCCGTCGAAGGCGGTTCGCTCCCCCTTGCAGGCGAGGAGCTACAACTCCGCACCCTCCGAATGTCCGCCGATGCCGCCCTCAACGACCAGGGACGCGTCGCCTTCGTCGTCGCCGCGGGCCCCATCACCACCATCGATGAAGCCGTGATCCTCGCGACCGTCGAACCTCCGACCCCGCCCTGCCCCGCCGATCATGATGCCTCCGGCACGCTCGACGCCGCCGACATCTTCGCCTTCCTCTCCGACTGGTTCGCGGGCGATGCCGACTTCGACTTGAGCGGACAAACCGAGGTCCCCGACATCTTCGTGTACCTGTCGGCGTGGTTTGCCGGCTGCCCGAGCTAGCACGTCCCGCTCACCCTTGCAGTCCCATACGTCCTTCTCCCACTCAAGGCTCTTCCGAGATGACCTCGGAAGTGACTCGCCTACACTTCCGCCCGATCCCACCACACCCCAAACGGGCACTACCTATGGCCGCGACTTTCCGTTGCCGTTTGATCACTCGCGAGGCACTTGTTCTGGATGAGCCGGCTGTCGCCGCGGTCGTCCCGGCGTGGGATGGCCTCATGGGCTTCCTGCCCAGCCGCGCACCAATTGTCGCACAGCTCGGCACCGGCGAACTCCGTCTGGATTTCCCCGATTCCGGCTCCGCCAAAGGCGGCTCCCGCGCCTTCTTCGTCGATGACGGCTTCGTTCAGATGGTCAACAACGAGCTGACCATCCTCGCCGTCACCGCGATCCCCGCCGAGAGCCTCAGCGAGACCGATGCCCAGGCCGAGTACGCCGAGCTCTCCGCTCGCAACGTCGAGTCTCTCCCCCAAACCGAGAAGGACCGCATCCGCGATCGACGCCAGAAGGCCTCGGTCAAGCTGCGCACCGCCCGCACCTTCAAGGCCCGCGGCGCAATCTAAACCGCCCCGTCGCACCCCTGCCCAATCAGCTTCACTCACCGCCGCTTCGAGAGCGCGCGGTTGATATCCCGCTGCACTTCGCGCTTCGCGATCGCCTCCCGCTTGTCACCCTTGCTGCGGCCCTTGGCCAGACCCACCAGCAGCTTCGCCACGCTGTTCTTGAAGTA
>JBBRUT010000080.1:0-15398 GCA_038247555.1 Phycisphaerales bacterium
GAGTACGAAGACGACCTCGACGCCGCCGCCGGGCATCACCGCGCCCTGCAAGCCGCGCCCGACCGATCCTCGTCGTTCCGCGAAGCATTCATCGCGCTTACCGCCGCGCCGCCGCAACCAGCGCCGCAAACACGCCCGCCCCCACAGGCCCGTCCCCCGTCCGCTCCGGGTGCCATTGCACACCCACATAGAACCGGCGCGATGGGTCATCCACCGCCTCAATCACACCATCCGGCGCACGCGCGGCAACCCGCAAACGGCCAGGGTCGCTCACCGCCTGCCGATGATGGCTGACCACCGCGCCCCCGCCCTGCGCGCCTGCGCCACCCACCTTCAGAATCCCGGCCACCACGCCATCCTCAACGGTCGCGCGGATGTCGTGCTGCGCGTTCCCCGCGTGCTCACGCGCCGTCGCAACTTCATCCGGCATGTGCTGGTTCAGCCTTCCACCCGCGCACAGAGCCATGAGTTGCATCCCCAAACACACCCCCAGCACCGGCATCGAGCCGCGATCCTCAAGTGCCTTCAGCAGCGAAACCTCATACTCCTGCCGGAGCGCATGCATCGGCTTCGCCGCCGCGTGCGTCCCCATCCCGAACATCTCCATCCGCGGATCATCCCCGCCCGTCAGCACAAACCCGCCGCACATCTCCAGTTGCCTGGGAATCAGTTCCACCATTGGCGGCAGCACCACCGGGTCGCCACCCGCCGCCACGACCGCGCGGCAATAGGCAAGCGAGCACTCCATCCGAACCGACCCTGCCTTCGGCTCCGATACATCCGCCGTGATCCCGATCACCGGTCGCGTCAATCCCATCTCTTCCTCCTGGGCAGTGATCTTGGTAGCACTGCTCTTTAGAGCAGTGCTGGCCACCCATCTTTGACATCCTGCCTTCCCCCGCCCGCCAAAACTGAAGAAGGGCCTGTCGTTCATCAGGAACGACAAGCCCCGTTCATCGCACTTTGCCCCGCAGAAGCCGGATCGCGAGTTCCAGCCATGGCGGTGTGCGTATACCGAGCAGTACCCTCACAGACCCGGCAAGCCCAGTGGCGGTGGGCTGTTCATCTTGAACCACGCAGTTCCGGTTCTCCATGCTCGGCGAATATGAGAATAATTTCAGAAAGACTAAGAAAAACCCCCCGGCCAGCCGCCGCCACCGAGTTAGACTCTGCTCGTGGGAGGCGAATGTGAGCACCGGCGACGCGAACGAGGTTCATACAAACAATCTTCCATCACATGATGGTCGCAATCATGCCGATCGTTTCGCCGAAGCGCTCTACCCCGTACTGCACGCAATTGCGTCAACCTATTGCCAGCCCGGAGTTTCCGGCACTCTTCAGCCCACCGTCATCGTCCACGAGGCCTACCTCAAGCTCGCCACCTTCGCGGCCCAGCCGCCCAAGCCCGGCGCCGAAGGCACTGATGCCGTCTGGTGGAAGGATCGCGAGCACTTCCTCGCCGTCGCCGCCACCGCCATGCGGCAAGTGCTCGTCGATTACGCCCGCCGGCGCAAGGCCCTGAAAAGGGCGGGCGAGTTCTCCGCCGAACGGGCCGATGTCGACCTCCTCGTCAGCGAGCCGAGCCTCGGCCGCGGCGGGCGTTCAATGATCGATGTTGCAGAGCTCGACGATGCACTTCGCTGTCTGGAAAACGCTGATCCCCGTGCCGCCAAGGTGGTCGTGCTCCGATTCTTTGGCGGTCTGACAGTCGATGAAACCGCCCGGGTCATGGGACTCGGACGGACAACCGTCGAAGAAAGTTGGCGCACCGCGCGTGCCTGGCTTCTCACCCAGCTCGATCACGATCACCTTGCCGGATGACCGTTCATGAAACGCGGCATGACACCAGAACGCTGGCAGGCCGTACAGCAAAGCTTCCTGGCGATCGCTGCGCTGCCCGATCACCAGCGTTCCGTCGCGATCGATCAGGCCCGAATCGATGACCCCGATCTCGCCCTGCAGGTCACACGCATGCTCGCGCACGATCGCAACGAACACTCCGCAATCGACGACAGCTCGGTCTCGCTCGAACTGATCCGCGAGTTGACAGCCCACCATCAGCCCGTCCTCGATCATCAGGCCGTCGCGGCCATCGGCGTCGGCATCCCAGAGCAGATCGGCGAGTTCCGGGTACTCCGCCACATCGGCTCGGGTACCTCCGGCGTCGTCCTCGAAGCCCGGCAGTCCTCGCCGGATCGACGGGTCGCGATCAAGCTCCTCCACCCCGGCGTCGTGTCGCGAGAGATCCAGCAGCGTTTCCAGCGCGAGGCCGATGTACTCGCGAGACTGAATCACCCCGGCATCGCCGGCGTCTATCTGGCCAGCGTCCTCCCTTCCCCCGATAAACGCCCCTACATCGTGCTCGAGTACGTCGAAGGCGAATCCCTCAGCACCCGCACCTTCGCCGCCACCTCCTCCATCCCGGAGCGGCTGGAGCTGATGGCCAGGATCTGCGACGCGGTGCAATATGCCCACACCAACCGCATCATCCACCGCGACCTCAAGCCCGACAACATCGTCGTCACGCCCGAAGGTCAGCCCAAGGTGCTCGATTTCGGAATCGCCATGCTCGTCGATGCCGCAGGCCGCGGCGTGGCGCACACCACCCTTCCCGGCCAGGTCCTCGGGTCGGTGCTGTACATGAGCCCCGAACAGGCCGGCGGAAAGGGCCACGCCGGCATCGATACCCGTACCGACGTCTACGCACTGGGCGCGATCACCTTTCACCTTCTCAGCGGTCGCGCACCCATCGATGCGGGCGCGGGAACCCTCCCCGAGATCCTCGGCCGAGTCATCCGTGGTGAGATCGACCCCATCTCCCGCTTTGTCCCCGCAGCCGCCGGCGATATCGAGGCGGTCGTGCACAAGGCACTTTCATCAGATCGGCGGCTTCGATACCAATCCGCCTCCGAGCTTGCCGCCGAGCTCCGCCGCGCCGCGCACGGCGAGCCTGTGCTCGCACGTCCGCTCTCGGCAACAAGTCAGCTCGTTCGTCTCGCCGCTCGGCACCCACGCACCATGGTCGCCGCGGCCGTCGTGGTTGCGGCCGGGCTCATCGGAGTTGTGCAGCTCGAGCGGACACGCGTGCAGGCCGAGGAGAACTTCCTCGTAGCCACCCGCGCGGCGGATGTGCTCCTCAATCAGGCGCTCAATCGGCTCGGGCCCATGGCCGGAACAGTCGAAGCACGCAGACGCATCGTTCAGGACATGAAGGAACCGATCTCCAGGCTCGCCTCCGCACGCCCCGAGAACGCAAACCTCCAGTTCAACGTCGTCCGGCTCCTGGATGCCGAGGGCGATCTCGCTGCGCACGACAAGGAGTGGCACCGCGCGATCCTGCTGCGCCATCAGGCCCTGGGCATTCTGGATGAGCTGTGCGCGGCGGAAGTTCCCGACCCCGAATGGATCGCCATGCGGTCTATCACGTTCGTCAAACTCGGCGATGCCAGAAACTCCATCGAGGGATCGAACGCCGGCATCGAAGATTACAGGCGTGCGCTCCAGCTCGATCTCGCTCTGGTTCGGGAGTACCCGGCGAACGTGAGGATGAACGATCAGCTCTACTGGAGCTATCAACGCCTGGCCGCCAATCTTCGCAGTGTCGATCCAGTCAGGGCCAAAGCATACTTTGAGCAGTCAAGGGTCCAGGCGGAAACACTCCTGGCGATGTCGCCAGACCGCCCTGGAAGTATGTATGTCTCGCTGACAGTGATGGCCGAGGAAGCGGTGTATCGCCCAGGGCCACCGCCGACAGAATCAACCGTCTCAGCGATGTTTGAGCCCCGTCTCGCCCTCGGCAGGCGATTGGTGCAGCTCTCTCCGGCAAACCGGGGCCACGTGATGCTCCATGTGCGAGATCTGCTCGCCGCAAGCAAGGCGTATGCGCAATGCGGTCTGTACGTTGCTGCCGACTCGCTTTGGGACAACGCCAAGGCGCTCAGCGACCCGATGCTGGCCTCCGATTCCGATGATCTCACCGTGCTGCATACGCACGCCAGAATGTCCGACCTTGGCGCAAAGCTCCAGTCAATCCGCGGCAACCGGCAGCAATCCATCGCGATGATGCGAGAAGCGACCAACTCCCTGCGCCATGCGATGACGGTCCCTGATGCCTCGCGAACCGAGCTTGCCCCGCAGCTCTGCCTCGGCCTGATCACCCTGGCCGATGCGCTCAGTTTGCCCAGGGAGTTCGATGAGGCACGCAAGCTCATCGACGAGATGACCCAGGTGGCGATGGAGTTCTGGATCACGTCAGAGAGCCCACGCATCATCCGCGAGTTTCTCAAGTCGTGCACATCCCCGCGATTCACCGAGCAACTTGGAGTCTGGCGGGTGCTCCATGTGGCCGACGCCATCGAGGCGGCTCGGCCGGAGTCCGCGCTGCCGTCGCTTCTGCGTGCAGAAGTCCGGGTGCGTCAGGGCGAGTTTGCCGCGGCGCTGGCAACATGGGAAGCCGTGAGCAAGCGCGATGATGCGTGCGGGGAATGGGCCGCGATACGCCTCGGCGGTCCCTGAACGGCTCAGGGGCAGCCGGCAAACCACGCCGAGAGGAACGCAAAGATGTCGGGCACGGCGACCGTCCCGTTTCCGTCAAAGTCTGCTCCATTGCCCTGAGCGAACCATGCCGAAAGGAACGCGAAGATATCCGGTACGGCGACCGTTCCATTCCCGTCAAAGTCAGCGGGGCAGGAGTCGGGGAGTGTGAACGCGATCACGAGCGCGTTGTCCCGCTGTGGAGTGAAGTTGTACGGCGCATCCTGCATGTTCACCGCGACCATTGCAAACTCGCCGCTGCGGCTCTGCGAGATCGAATAGGGCGTGCGGTAGAGATTGACAAGCTTCTGGCTGTCAAGCGAAGGACCGGGCAGAATGTCCATCGAGGTCATCAACCGCTCACCATTCCAGAACAGTGCATCAAAGAGGTAGTTGTTGAACGCGGTGGGCTGGCTGAAGTTGCCCACCCACAGCACGTCGCCGCGATCGCTGATCTGAACCGGCGTGGTCGGCCCGCCCACGGTGATCATGCGATGCGGGGCCGTGCCCGGGAGCACATCGCCGGTTGCCACGACTTTCTGGCTTCCCTTGGCGATGATCGCATTCTCGTGGCGGAACGTTGCGCCGGTGAGGCGGACCTGGTAGGGAAGGGCAGGCCCAGAGTCAGTGCCGCTCCGGATCCACGTGCTGAACGCGCTTCCCGACCCGGGGCCATCGGCCGCCCGCTCACCGATATCCGGCCCCGCGGAGGCGAAGAGTTGCTCTCCTGCGCCAGAGAGCAGGGCAGAGCGCACCACGCGATCAACGGTGCTTGTCCAGTACACCCGTCCGGCGATGCTGTCGATCGAGAGCGAAACGGGATCGGGAGTCACCACGACATCTTCCAGCGAAGTGCCATCGAGGTTCGACCGCTGAATGCGACCTCCGACCGTGTTGGACCAGTAGAGCTTCCCAGAAGCCGTGTGCAGAGCGATCTGAGCCGCGCCCGCGCCCACGGCGAGCATCTCGCGCCCCGTGCCGTTGAGATTGGCACGCTCGATCCGGTCCAGGAACGCGTTGACCCAGTAGATCTTGCCGCCCGCGGGGTCTATCGCGAGAGACGAAGGGGCGAGCGTGCCGGTGGGCACACCCGCGGGGAACGCTTCGCCGGTGGGGGGATAGTCCTGCAGGATGCGCTCGCTTCCGCTGCCGTCGAGGTTGCAGCGGTTGATCTCGCCAAAGACGCTGCGGCTCCAGTAGAGCTTGTTGTTGACCAGGTCGAGCGCCATGCCGGTGGTGCCGGATGCGGTCAGCGTGCCGAAGCCCTGGACCGTTACGACTTCCTGGACGTTTGCGCCATCGAAGTCGGAGCGGAGAATCTTTGGACCGCCGGTGCCGCCGCGGTTCGCCCAGTAGACCTTGCCTGCGCCGCCATCGACGGCCAGATGCGCAGACACCAGGCTCGCCAAAAGATCGGCCTGCGGAATGCCCGCGGTGGTGAGCGAGCGGATGACGCCTGCGCTGGGGAAGGGCCAGAAGACCCGGCCGCCGCCGATCGCCACACCCGCGGGGTCACCAAACCAGATGTCGTAATCGGGGAAGGAGTCGGTGGCAAAGTGCCACGTACGCGCTGCGGACCTGGCCTTGGGGGTGGAAACGCAGAGGTAGTACTCTCGACCAGAGACGGTGAGAGCACCGGTAATGGTGGATTGGACGACCGATCCGGAAACATCATCGCAGCGGACGCGGCCGCGGGTGCCGTTCTCCGGACTGGCGATCAGCGTCAGAACGGTGTCGAATTCGGCACCCTCGAAGCCAGCGCCTGGATCGGGAACTGTGGATGCGGAGAAGGTTGCCGAGTTGGCCACGACGATGCGGTACATGTCCACATCGTGATCGCTGTCGAGAACGCCGGAGATGCGTGTCAGCGGTCCATTGCCGAAAGTGCGATCCGCCGTGTCGGGTTCATCACCCGCATCTTTCAGGAGCGATTCCGCATAAAAGCCGTCGCCATTGGCAAGCGGGCCGCGAATGGCAACGGTGCCGCTGGAGTTGACATCGACAGGTGCGCCCGCGAGCGGACCCCAGTTCACGCCGGGAATGGGCGAGGCTCCGCCTTCGACGGCGACGAACCCAGAGCCGGACTTGTAGACGCCGTTGGTTCCGCCGCTGGTGATGCCGGAAAAGACCGCCACACCCGCGCTTGTCAACGAAGCCGCGTGCCCACCGCCTGAGATCGACTGCCACGTGTCGGGGCCTGCGCCGACGGGGCCGCCTTCCTTGGCCATGAGCGTGCGAGACAGCACATTGCCGGTGGGGTCAAGCTCAGCAACCAGCACGACGCGGCGGACAATGCCCTTCTCGTTGACGGTTGAGACAATGAGAACCCGCTGGGAGTCCACGATCCGGACGACAGAGTCGGCATTAAACGGCTGCCAGGTGGTGCCCCCCCCAAGGCCCGCGACGTTGACGAGGCCACCCTCGATCGCGACGACACGGGAGTTGTTGAAGAACGCCGCGGAAGACGGATTGGTCTGCGCAAACTCATCGTCGAACAGGCCCATGGCCAGTCCCGCGTTGCCCGCGTTGTTCAGCGAGATCGAGTGGAACCCGTTGGCGATGTGGTCGACCGTGGGCTCAAGCAGAAAGCCCGCGATGCCTTCGGGGATGTAGGGGCTCAGGCCCGTCGCGCTGCGGAGGAGCGCCTGGTCGAGCGTCGTGTTCGTCTGCACGACATGCACATCGATGATCCACTCGCCCGAGTCGTTCACGGCAACCTTCAGCACCCCGCGGCCCTGGCCTGGGCCGAAAGAGGTGGGTGAACTGATTTGTCCGGAGCCGGGGACGATGTTGCCAGAGCGAGCAACGGAGGTAATGGTGAATGGGGGTGGGTCCGCGGGGGCAACGCCGGCGAGGGCGAGCACTGCAGCGGCGGACAGAAAACGGATGATCGATCGGGGCATCGGTCGCTCCTTGTAAGGTCGTTCCGGTCGTTATTGAATGCAGCGAACGGCCAGGAGCCCTTCGCCCTCGCGTATCAGCATCCTGCGAACCAACGGGACAGGAAGGCAAAGATATCCGGGATTGTGGAGGTGCCGGAGAGGTCGATATCTCCGCCGCCGGCGAACCATGCGCTGAGGAACGCAAAGATGTCCGGGACATTCACGGTTCCATCGTCGTTGAAATCCGCGGTGCAGGAGCGGATCTCCAGCGTGCGATCCGCGGCAACGGTGTTCCAGATATCCGTGCGCCCATCGGGCCAGCGGACTCGGAGTTCATCGACCACTGACGCAGGCCCGAGCCCGAAGTGCGCCGAGAGTTCGCTCTGGCTCAGGAAGTTGGAGCCGCCGCAGATCCATCGATGCTGCGCGATCCCTCCAACCGTGGCGGTGACATGGACGCCGTAACCGTCGGGTGCCAGCTGCGGCGACGCGTTCGTTGAGAAGAACAGCCGTAGGTAATGCGTGCCCGCCGGGGGGTGGGTGCGATACAGCGTCAACTCGCCATTGTTGGTGAAGATCATCAGGTCCTGAGAGCCGTCGGCATCGTAATCAAAGTTGAGCATGCCGCGACCCTGGCCGTTGTGGGTCACACCGCAGGCCGGTGCGATCTGCTGGAACGATGCGACACCAGCTTGCGTGGTGCTGAGGAACACCTTCGTCTGGTCGGCCTCGTACTCCGGATCGGGCCAGCCGTTGGTGTGGGCGATATCTAGACGACCGTCGTGGTCGAAGTCGACAGCGACAGAACCCCATCCCCACCCGCCATCCACAACTCCGGCCGCAACACCCGACTCGGTGAAGACGTGGTCACCCTTGTTGATGTAGAGCATGTTGCCGGTGCCCGGCTGATTGGGCTGGGGCTGGAGGGAGAAGATGGAAGAGACGAACCAGTCAGGGCGACCGTCGCCATTGAAGTCGCCGATGCACGTGCCCATGCCGTTGCCATCAAGCCCGACGTTGGCCGCGGCGGTTTGCTCGGCGAAGGTGCCGTTGCCGTTGTTCACGAGGTAGGCGCTGCGACCGAAGTCGCTGACCCACAGCAAGTCGGGAAGGCCATCGCCGTTCATATCGCAGAACCGGGGCGAGAAGCCCTGCCGCGCGGCGAGCGCAGTGCCCGTCGCGGCGGCGGTGACATCGGTGAACGTTCCGTTGCCGTTGTTCTGAAAGAGACGGTTGCCAGTCGCGGGGTTGAGCCAATCAGCAAGCGCGAGATCGAGATCGCCATCGAGGTCGTAATCGCCGAACGCAGCTCCCCAGCCGCCCGAAAGTCCGAGACTCGGCTGGCCGACACCGGCCGCAGCGGCCACATCGGTGAACGTGCCATCCCCATTGTTGCGATAGAGCGCGTTCGCCGAAGCCCCCCCGCCCGGCTCAGTCGTGACGTAGAGGTCGAGCCAGCCATCGCCGTCGTAGTCACCAACGGCAACCGCCAGGCCAAGATGCACCCGGGCCACACCCCACGCCGCTCCCGCCTCAGTGAAGGTGCCATCGCCGTTGTTGATGAATAGGCGATCCGCGTTGTTCCAGCCGCCAAGGACGAACAGATCCTGGTGGCCGTCGCGATTGAAGTCGCCAGTCGCCCCTCCCGCGGCCATGACCTGCGGGTCACTTGCGAAATCTCGCTGGTGGACGCAGACCAGGCCCGCGAGCAGGGTCTGGTCGGTGAAAAATTGTGCCGAACACGCCGCGCCCGCTGCCGCGGTAACACACGCGCCAAGCGCGGCCAGACGAGAGATGTGGGGCATGGTTGGTCCTTTCACAGGGCGAAAAGACGGCCCATCGTCTGTCGACGGTGGGCCGTAAAGGTCGGGATACTGCCACCGATCAGCGACGGCGGCGGAACGCGGCCATTGCGCCAAGGCCAAGGAGGCCGAAGCTCGCCGGGGCGGGAACGCTGTAGGTTGCGCCGGTGAGGTCGATGGTGTAGTTCAGATTGAAGGGCAGGAAGAGTCCGCCGGGCTGCACTTCCCAACCGGCGAGCACGGTGCCGGGAGTAATGGCCAGGAGGTCGGCGCGGCGGTCGGGAAGGAGTGGATCAATCGTCTCGTCACCGCCGTTGGCGGGGCCGGAGAAGATGAGTCCGCCGGTCGCGTCGAGGGGACGGGTGAAACGGCGGACCGCGGCGGAACCCCCGACACGGGCGATGCCGATGAAGTAGTCGTTGCCGGCGACAAGGGTCGGCAGCCACGCGGAGCTGAGGCGCGAGGTGATCGAGGTCAGGCTGTCCGTCCGGTTATCGTTGAATCCGAGCGCGACGCCGTTGATGTCGAACAGAGCAAGGACGGTGTCGCCCGTGAGCGTGGTCGCGGTGAATGCTTGGGGGTCCGTGACGCGGATGCAGAACATGTCGGCATCGAAATCGACGAAGTTGGGATAGGACGCGCCCGTCAGCGTGCCGGTGATCCTGTTCAGCGGTCCCACGCCGCTGGTGATATTGGCGGTGGGAAGCAGCGGGCCCGCATCGGTCAGCCCGTTGGTTCCGCCGCTGGCGATCTCGGCCCACGTCTGCCCGAAGGCGGCCGAGCCGAGGAGCAGCGTGCCTGCTGCCATGATGTACACAGTCTTCTTCATCTTCTCTCTCCTAAATCTCTCACTCTGAAGCCGGGATGATTCATCACCCCGGTCGCGCCCGTCGGGGAAAACTGCGGCCCCCGCTCGGGCGCGGGAGGTGGGGGCACAGGAAACAAATCGTCAAGGGCAACCGGCAAACCACGCGCTGAGGAACGCGAAGATGTCCGGAACGCTGATCACGCTGTCATCGTTGAAGTCCGCGGCCGGCGACTGCGCGAACCAGGAACTCAGGAAGGCAAAGATGTCGGGGACTGAGACGGTTCCATTGCCGTCAAAGTCTGCGCGGCATCCGCCCGCGGGCGGCTCGTCGTAGGCGATGAGGACGCAGCGGTTGCCCGCGCCCCCGAAGAATGACCCGTTGAAGGCGTTTGCGAGAAGGTAC
Organism: Phycisphaerales bacterium; assembly: GCA_038247555.1. Lineage (GTDB taxonomy): Bacteria > Planctomycetota > Phycisphaerae > Phycisphaerales > UBA1924 > JAHBXL01. The sequence continues at coordinate 10,429 of JBBRUT010000080.1, forward strand.
TGCCCGCTTGAGCTCATGTTGAAGCCGTAGCGATCGGCCGTGACGCCTCCGAGCTGCGCACCACCGGCGGTCGGCACCTCGTTGTCGCGATAGACCTCCTCGGTATCGAGGAAGAGCGCGATGCGGGTACCTGTCTGCCCGGGAACGGTGCTGGTCCACCGGCCGCGCCACGCAACCAGGCCGTTGTCGCTGATCTTGACCGGGCTGTTCAGGCCGCCCACGGTGGTCACGGCATTGGGCGCGGTCGAGGGAAGGACATCGCCCGCGGCAACGACCTTGGTGTTGTTGCGAGTGACAACGGTCAGCTGGTTCACGAATGTTGCGCCCGTCAGCTTGATCTGATAGGGGAGCGGCGTCGCGATAGGTGTGCCGTTCTTCTGCCAGGTGCTGAACGCGCCGAGATAGCCAGGACCATCGGCGGGTCGTTCGCCGACATCGGGCCCGACGGAGAGCCAGTTCTCGACCGAAGGCGTGGCGATCTGCGTGCGGCGGATGCCGCGCTCAAGCCCGTTGGTCCAGTAGAGGGTGCCAGTGTCGGGGTCGGCGGCGAGGCCGGCCGCGGCGTTGCTGGAGATGAGGTCGGGCAGGAACGAACTGGTCGTGAGGCTGTAGCGGCGGATCGTGCCGTTGGTCATGCTGAGGTAGAGCACGCGGCTAGGGACATCCGCCGCGATCGAGCGGACTTGCAGCGGGAACTGAAGGATCTGAAACCCTGTGCCGTCGAGGTTGCAGCGGTTGAACGAGTTGGCAACCGGCTCGTGCCAGTACACCTTTCCGCCGATGCCATCGACAGCGAGTGAGGTTGCGCGTGTCGATTCGAGCGTGATGATGGTCTGGGCATTCTGGCCGTTAATGTCGCAACGGTTGATGGTGCCGTTTTCTTCAGGCCGGGACCACCAAATCGTGCCGTTCACGCTGTCGACCGCGAATGTCTGCATCGCGCCGATCGTCGGGCCGATGTCGCCGGATGTACGAACGGTTTCAAGCTGCGATCCGTCGAGATTGCAGCGCTTGATGCGCCATGGGAAGAATCGCTTCTCGAGGAAGTAGAGCTTGCTGTTTGCGCCGGCGTGGTACGGAGCGATGAAGGAGCCGAGAAGCGGACCGTCTTCTGCGATCTGCCCCTGGGTTTGTGGCGGGATGACCCCGACCTGAAGCGGCGGGATCATTGCCCCCGTCGTGGTGTCCGCACCTTTGATCTGCCCCTCGCTCGGGTCGACCCAGAACACTTTGCCCTGGGCAACGGCGAGCGCGGCGGGATCATCCTGCCACATCTGGGCTGCGGAGGCGAGGGGGCGGGCCTTGGGCGTGGAGATCGCGAGGAAGTAGGTTCCGCCCGGGTTGTGACCAAAGTTCAGGCTTGCAGGAGTGAGGGCTGACTGGGGCACGCCCGGCGCAGCATCATCGCTCCGTCCGAGCCCGACCCGTGTCGCGCCGTTGGCGTTGGCCGCATCGCGGAAGAGATAGAGCACGGTGTCGAAGTCCGCCCCGACAAACCCTGCGCCCGGGTTTGGCACGGTGGTGACGGAGAAGGGCTCCTGTTCAGGTAGCGCGGGATCGCCGACACGGATGTAGTACACATCCACATCGTGATCATTGCTAAGCGTGCCGGTGATCAGGTCGAGCGGGCCACCGCCCAGGGGCACGTTGCCGGTGGTGCCACCGCCGCCGCTGGTGAAGGTCTCGCCGGCTTCGCCCTGCTCGCTCCAGTTGGGGGTTGCGCCGGTGACTGCGCCACGCATGGCCCACGATCCGGAGGCATTGATGTCGACGGGTGCGGCAAAGAGGTAGCCCCAGGGAAGGCCGCTTGCCGGGCTGGTGGCACCCTCGCTGGCCAGAAGGGTGTTGTCGCGCCAGACACCATTGGCGCCGGCGGAGGTGATGCCGGAGTAGATGACCGTGCCGGCATTGTTGATGGCGCAGGTGTGCGGCCCGATGGCGAGAGATTGCCATGTGCTGGGTCCGCCGGCGGCGGGGCCGCCTTCCTTGGCAACAAGTGTTTGAGTGAGCAGGTGGCCGGAGGCATCGAGCTGGACTTTGAGCAGCGCGTTCCTGGGTGTGCCCTTCTCGATGATCCTGCATCCCAGAAGGAGGAGGTTGTTGTCGGTGATATGGATCACGCTCGAAGCGGTGAAGGCGGCAAACGTGGTTCCGGGGCTGACACCGGCGGCGGTGACGAGATCGCCTTCGATGATCGGCATCGCAGTCTTGTTGAAGAACACGCCAGTGGTGATCGGTGCGGAGGTGAACTCTTCGGGCCCGACACGAACGATGAAAGCGGCATCGGAGTTGTTGTTGGAAGAGGAGCTGAAGACCTCGAGCAGTGTGTGCTCGACGGTGGGAAGGTTGATCGAGCCGGCAAGCGGGCTCTCCATACCGGCCGCCATGAATGGGACCGGGGAGAGTCGCGAGTCCAGAACGGCCCGATTGAAACCCGGGTCGGCGAAGATCCCCACCGTCACGAAGGAGTTGCTGGAGTTGTCGATGTCCAACCCGCGGAAGCCTTCGCCGCCATTGAAGCCACCGAAGAACGGGCTGTTGATCAGTCCGACACCGGTGACGGTGTATCCAGACTGATAGAGGAACGAGGTCGTGCGGGGAGGTAGGGCCATGGCGGTTGTCACCGCGAGACCACAAATGCTCGACAGCAGAGCACCCACAGTGAGGGGGCGAATTCGGGTTCGAGGATTCATCTCTTCTCCGTTCGAGGCCTGTCGGGAACACGACCGATCCGCACCTCCAATGCGCGGTGAGCCGGCCACGGGTTAGTTTGCCACGAGTCTGAGATCATTTCAAGCCCAATCTTGACTTACTTGCAATCTTCGGTTATTGTGATTTGCGGGCAAGCCCCCTGAGGCTGTCTCCCACTGGCCATGCGGATGCCCGTGGATTGCAACGAAGCACCTCCAGAGCGGCGGTTGGAATGGTTGCTGGTTCACACGAAATGTCGGTTGAGGACCTTGAGGGGAACGCGGTTTCTCAGCGGTCCGCCGATGTGTCCCTGGGGCTCCAGGATTCGATCGGCCCGATCGTTCGCAGCTGCGTGGGTGAATCGACCCGCCCTGCGACGCTTGCCAGAACGCTGGACATCGACCGGACGCTTGCGGCGCGGATCCTGCGAGCGCTGCGGTCGCCGAACGGTTCGCATTTTTTGCACGAGATTCCCGCCCCGGGCGGCCTGCGGATGTTCCTTGACGCCGCGGCCGCGTTTGGCGCTGCGAAGTCGCTGATTCAGACCGCGGAGATCGCGGTGCAGCAGTTTGAGCAGTTGATTGATGAGTTTCCAGGGGGAAGGGCGGCGCTGGATGCCACGCTGGGAGGCATCAACTCGGAGGTTCGTGCGCGGAGTGTGCGTGGGGCGGCGCAGGCGATTCATCGGTCGATGACCTCTCTGCTTGGGTATCAGGCGGAGGTCATGCTTGCGACGGCGATCATTCAGCCGTCGGAAGATGGGAAGTCGACCGATACGGCTTACATCCTGGGCAAGTGCGGGGTTCGACGGCTCCGGGCCAGCTCGCCGATCACGGTGTTTGGATGGCGCGGGGATGCGACGGATGTGCCCGCGGATCAGCGTCGCATCGAGACGATCGAGGGAGAGATGCAGCCCGAACTGGGCAGCGCGTATCTGCTCAAGGATTATTGCACCCGTCCGACGCCGCCGCTGAGTCTGTATCAGAGCAACGATCTGTACCTGTACACGCTGGCGGAGAATATTCCGCAGATCAACAAACCGGTGACGCTCATCGGCGCGCAGGTTGTTCGGAACAACGGGCCGCGATATCAACCGGCCGGGACCCGATTTCATTGGGAGACGCACACACCACGCTTCCCGTGCAAGGTTCTGCTGGCGGATGTGTTTGTGCGGGACGATGTGTTTGCGGATCGACCGCCCTCGCTGACGACCACGCTGCACAGCATTGCGACCGGCGCTCCCCGCCCGGATGCCCCGGCGTTCCAGCTTGATGATGTGGCGTTGAATCCCTCGCTTCAGCTGCTTGGGAGCGGTATTTCCGCCGCGGCATCCTCGGACATCCCTCAGTACACATCGCTGCTGGGTGATGTGTTTGGGAAGCTGGGGTGGGATGCGAGCAGGTTCCGGGGGTATCGGTGCCGGATCCAGTACCCCATCCCGCTGGTCTCGCTGACATTCTGGTTCGATCTTCTCGCGGCGCCTGAACATCCCACCCGTTAACTCCGGCTTCCTGCCTCTGGTGGGGTGTCAAACAGCCTCGACGCATCAAGCACAGGAGGATCGTCATGTCGAAGGAATCGATCCAAGCACGTCGACGGAGCGAGAGCCCGGCGGCATTCACGCTCATCGAGCTTCTGATCGTGATCGCCATCATCGCGTTGCTGGTCGGGCTGTTGCTCCCCGCGATCGGCAAGGCCCGCGAGACGGCGCGTCAGGCGGTGTGCCAGTCCAACGCGCGTCAGATGGTGGTCGCTGTCAACATGTACGCGGGCGACTTCAAGGACCAGACCTGGGCCGCGCAGGGATGGGGCCGGTGGGGACGACCCCTGGGCAACGGCGACAACTCGCTGGTGGTGTATGAGTCCGGGCAAATGTACAAGTACTGCAGCGATGTCGACCGCATCGGCGAGTGCCCGACGAACAAACGTCGTGCAGTGCAACCGGCAGCGGTGGAAGGCGATACCAACTTCTTCGGGAGTCAGACAGATCTGAACTGGGACTACACCATGATCTACCGCGTTGAAGGCGCATACACCTTCACGTCGACGCGCGTGGCGTATTTGAAGCAGCCCTCGATGTTCCCGATGGCCACACGGCCTGGGCTGAACGTGGTCAGCAGCGATCTTCAGAACTTTACCGGCCTCCCCATGTTCATCGAAGAGAGCACCCACTTCAACAACGGATTGACGAGCGACGCCAACGACCCGGATTCTGCAAACACGTTCTTCGGGTTGTGGGGAGGCTCTCGCGGCGACCTTGCGGGCGATCAGGTCACCAC
>JBBRUT010000081.1:0-15365 GCA_038247555.1 Phycisphaerales bacterium
ACCTGCGTTTGTCCCGCCCCCCCCGCCCCCCCCGCCCCCCCCGCCCCCCCCGCCCGTCACATCGTCTGGCCGCATTGCGCCGCCTTTGCCGGACACATCCTCGACATCCGCGGCGTCATCACCGGAGTCTTCATCCATTCGTGAAGCCGGATACTGGTCTGATGTGGCGGTCGCGGACATCTGATCCGGTGCCGCATCGATCTCTGAACCTGGCTCCACTTCCGACGGATCGAGCAGCCGCGCAAACACCAGCCGTCCCGCTGTTGTCTGCATCGACCCTGTCACCAGCAGCAGCGCTTCCTGACCGATCTTGTGCGCAGCGCCATCCGCGACCACCATCGTTCCGTCTTCGAGATACCCCACCGCCTGCCCGGACTGCTCACCGGGCTTGACCATCCGCAGCAGAAGCTGCTGACCCGAAATCAGCGTGGGCTTCAGCGTGTTGGCGATCTCGTGCAGGTTCAGCACCATCACGCCGTGGATCTGTGCCACCCGCGTCAGCGCGAGGTCCGTTGTCATGAGCCTCCCGCCGCCGAGCTTCTGCGAGAGTTCCACCAGCATCTGATCAACGCTCAGCGCCTGCACCGGCGTGTCATCGAGTTTCACATCGATCGTCCCCTGCCGCTGGAGCCGCGCAACGACGTCGAGGCCGCGGCGACCCTTTGCCCGCTTGAGCTTGTCCCCGGCGTCGGCCATCAGTTGCAACTCCGCGAGCACGAAGCGCGGCACGACGATCGGCGCCTGTATCAACCCGGTCGCGGCGACATCGGCGATGCGCCCGTCGATCAGCGCGGAGGTGTCGAGCACCATCGGGCGGACGCCGCGGATCTGCTTGGCAAACTCCACATACGGGATCACGATCCGGAAGTCGTCCTGCGTCTGGAGCACCGTCGTCACGCCCAGATAGCAAAGGCACAGACCGAGCATGACCTTGATCGTCCCCATGAGCGGCTTGAGGTAATCAATCGCCGCCTTGTTGACGCCCCATGTCTGCAGCACCAGTTCCAGAACCAGACCAAGCACCACCGTCGCCAGCAACCCCACCAGCAGCCCGAGGAACACGCCCGAGATCGTCGATACCTTCTTGTTCGGGGTGAATCGGTCGACCAGGTACACCAGAAGGAACATGCAGATCGCCACGCCCACCGGGATCCACCACTGGATCGCCAGGTCGACGATCGGCGGCGGGGACTCCGGCTGCGGGACAGGCCGAACAGGCCTTATCGCGGGCTGTGTCCCTGCGTCCGATTCCAACTCTTCACCCGGATCAACATTCGGCACCGCTGCTGGCTGGGGCTGGGGCGTCACGACCGGGGGCCGTATCACAGGCACCTGCGTCAGCGGAGTCTGGTTGGCGTAGGGCTCGGATGCCTGCAGGATCGTCAGCAGCGCAAACCCGATGATCGCTGCGAAGAACACCCACCTCACGACCGTGAGAATGAATGAACGCTGCCGCTTCTCGGCCTCAAACGGATACAGGGTGTAGTCGGGTGGTTGGGCCATGGGGAAGTCGTTGGTGGATGAAGAAGGTTGGTTGCCCAGAGTCCGGTGCTGGGGATGAAGCCGGCGGCGAACAGCAAGCTGCAAAGCACCGGGGAGGACCATTGACTCTACGGACCGCCCACCCCGCCGGATCGCCTGTGTAGCCTACCACGCCGTGGTTCTTCCTGATATCGGCCTTTCGCACGCAAAACCCTCCTCCCGCTTGGCCGCGGGCCTGGACCGGGCTTTACTTCACCCCTCCACGCCGTCCTGATCGACGGCCGGGCCCGGTGCACGGATGGCCCGTGAACCTGGTCAGGGCTTGACCGCAGCAGCCATAAGCGGCCGTCGTCCGGTGCCGCCGGTGTCCTGGCCGTCGTTCAGGGCGGCGTGGAAACGTTTCGCAGAGCTCCCGGTACGCTGTTCTGGCGGTATTCGCCGCCGCGCCTCGTAGGGGGCGAAGCATGCGAAACCTGCTGACATCGGCTATCGCCCTCGGCATTCTCGCGGCCGGTGCCGCCGGGCAGACGCTGACGCCACCGCCCTTGCCCGCCCAGTTGCCGGAGCTTCCCAAACTGCCGGCTGGCCGTCACAATGAGCCTCTCGCGCCCGGCGAACTCGACCTGATCGGCATGCCGATGACCCCGCCGCCGGTGAACGCCTGGCCGGTGGGCGAGCCGGTGACAGAGTTCAAGCGGGGGACGGTGTATGTGTTCTCGATGATCAGCGGGGCGGAGACGAATCCGCCGCCGATGGGACCGGTGGACCATCGCTTCTACCTCGGCGGCTTGCAAAGGAGGTTCGGCGAAGCCATTGTCGTGACCGAGCTCACCAACTCGGATGGTCGACAGCTCACGGTCACGTGGCAGGTCGTGAACTCGATTGCCGAGAATCCGGATGTTCGCACGCGTGTTGGTCGGTGCGATTCCCGTACTTTCGCACAATGGTGCGGTCAAGGCATCGGGTTCTCCGGCGACTGTCTGACAGCAATTGTCGGAGCCGATGGCGATCTGGTTTTTGTCGTTCGCAACTATCACACGCTGCCGTGGGTGCTCGAACAGGTCATCGTCGGAACCTTCGATGCGAGCGCCTTTCGCAGGGCGAATGAAGCCGCGGATGCGATTTTGAAGCGTGAGCCTGAACCGCGTTCTCCGGAAGATCGTCTTGCGCGATATGACGGGATGGTCGCAGTTGCGCCCTGGCTGGCGCAAGGCCTGACAAGCGAGCGAGCACGCCTTCTGTGTAAAGCCGGGCAATCGGAAGTGGCAGTGAGCCTTGTTCGAGATGCGGTGGCCAGCGCACCGATCCTGGACCGTTGGTGGCTGAGGGGACTCCTTTCCTTGCACTCTCGACCAGACGTGAATACCGCGTTGATGGGGCCGGTGATGCTCGATGTCGCCAAGACCATCGCCGCAACATCTGAGATGAAGAACACACTCGAACTCGGACGCGTGGTGGACATCGCCCGCACCATGCGCGACTACGACACCGCGATCACGTACCAGACGATGATCGTCTCGCTCGCGAACGAATCGCTTGATCGGTACATCGCGATGAGGACACTCCGCGAGCTCGAAGGTGAGGCGGAGTCGAAGTAAGTCCGCGATCACACGGGCGCTCAACTTGCACCCGGTGCTTACCGGTCGAGTTCGGCGGCGACGACGTTGAGTTTGAATGGGACTGCGAGAGAGTTCTCGGCGACGCAGGGGAAGATTTCAGCCGGCTTTGCGTCTTGGCGAGGCAGGGAGGCGCGGCGAGATCATCTCGCGTTGTCCGTCGAGCATGCCCTGGACGGAGAGGTCGAGATCGAGGTCCGGCCAGTGGAAGCCGATGCCGCCGCCGATGCGTCGCCAGTTGTCGCGTTGGGCTGGGCGGGCGTGGGCGAGCGAGGGGAAGAAGGAGACGGGGACTGAGTGCAACCGGCCATCGTGGAGGACGACGGTGAGGAAGAGCTTCCCGGCGCGCCGTTCGAAGCGGACCGCCTTGGCGATCGATTCAGTTGCTTTGGCCGAAGTACGCATTCCACTGCTCGCTGATAGTGTCCATGTTCTCGATGAGAATAGCACGGATTCGTCGGAGGTCCGCGGGTTTGAATCCGCTGGAGGATACGAGCTTGCCGTCCTTGAGCCAGAACTTGGCGTGCCCGCCGCCCTTCTCGACGTGAACGTGGGGAGGTTCGGTGTTCTCGTTGGACCAGAAGAAGAATCGGTAGCCGTCGATCCGAAACACGGTGGGCATCTGTCGCTCCTACCGGTCGAGTTCGGCGGCGACGACGTTGATGGAGCCGATGACGGCGGGGACATCGGAGAGCAGGTGACCTTCGGTGAGCTTGGCCATGACGGCGTAGTTGATGAAGCAGGCGGGGCGGGTGCGGACGCGCCACGGGCGCGGGCCGCCATCGGAAACGATGTAGAAACCCTGCTCACCGTTGGGGCCTTCGTTCCAGCCGTACGCCTCGGCGATAGGCGGCTTCCAGCCGCGGTTAGACATGATCAGCTCGAAGTGCTGGATGAGGCCCTCGATGGAGCCGTAGACATCCTTCTTGGGCGGCTTGACCATTTTGGAATCGGCGAAGGCATCGACCGGGCCATCGGGAATGTTGTCGATGAGCTGGCGGATGATGTGGGCGGACTGCTTGATCTCTTCGACACGGACGCGGTACCGCGAATAGGCATCGCCTTCGAGGGCGATGGGGACCTTGAACTCGACGGCGGATGCGCCCTGGTTGTCCCAGTTGTCGGCGTAGCACAGATACGGCGCATCCTTGCGGAGGTCGCGTTTGACGCCGCTGCCGCGGGCCATGGGTCCGGTCAGTGAGTGAGCGATGGCCTCATCGTGCGTGAGGACGCCGATGCCCTTGGTGCGATCGATGAAGATGCGGTTGGCGTTCAGCAGGCCTTCCATGTCCTGGAGCGATCGCGGGAGGTCGTCGTTGATGAGGTCCTTGACGAGCTTCTGGAACATGGGCTGGTCGGGGAGGTCCTGCATGAGGCCGCCGACGCGGGTCCAGTCGGCGTGGAAGCGCTGACCGGCGATGAGGTCGCAGATGTCGTAGATCTTCTCGCGCGGGTTGAAGGCGAAGAGGAAGGCGGTGATGCCGCCAAGGTCGAGCGCGGCCGCGCCGACGCAGAGGAGGTGGTTTTGGATCCGCGCCATCTCGTTCATGATGGTGCGGAGGACCTTGCATCGCGGGGTGATGTCGATGCCGAAGAGCTTCTCGACCGCGCCGTGCCAGGTGATGTTGTTGTGAACGGGAGAGAGATAGTCCATCCGCGAGACGATGGTGACGTACTGGTTGTAATCAAGGTGCTCGCCGAGCTTCTCAAAGCCGGAGTGCAGATAGCCGATGTGCGGCGTGCAGCGGGCGACGCGCTCGCCATCGAGTTCAAGGACAATGCGCAGCGTGGTGTGCGTGGCGGGGTGCTGGGGCCCGAAGTTCAGAACCCAGCGCTCGCCGGTATCGACGTGGTCCGGGAGATAGCTCGTGGACTCGGTGTCAACGTCATAGCCCTGCTCTGGACGAATGGTGTAAGGCATAAGGCCGGATAGTAGGAACGACGCAGACACGGGGTGTGCGGCTGCGCCCTCGGCTTATGCCTCACCGCCCGGCGGATCGCAGGGAAGGGTCATTGCCTCCCATACCGCGCCCGGACGAACGTCGACCACGGCGGGACGTTCTTCAGGGTGCGAATCAGTCGATACGACCGGCTCGATTCGATCATGGCGAGTCGCTCCGCGGCGGGGAGCTTGAAGTCCATCCGCTGCCAATCCGGTCCCCAGCGGAGGCGGGCGATCGCCGAATACGGAGGGACCCGCTTGGCAGCGCGGACCAGCTTCCACATGCGCGAGTTCTCGATATGCGTGAGGCGCTCGGCGGCTTCCTGCTCACTTAGTCCCGCGTCGCAGGGGTTGAGTTGCCGAAGCAGTTCGTGATAGCGGGCCTGAACCGTCCAGAGGTGATCCGTCAGCGCCGTGAGCCGGTGCTGCTCGATGGCCTGCACCGCGGACTCGTTGGCCAGGCTGAGAGGCAGCCGCGGACGCGGGGAGGAATCGCGCGTGTCTCGAGCGTGGGCGAGCAGTTCGAGCATTCGCCCGCCCATGTTGGCGAGTTCAAAGTGCGACTCGATCCGGGCTCTGGCGGCGGCGCCCAGCGAGCGGCGCTTGCCGCCATCGCGGAGCAGATCCAGCAACGCGAACGCATATCGCTCCGCTTCGATGTCGAGGTCGTTGTTCCCACTTGAGTCGAGCGGACGGTCGAGCAGGACTCCCGAGTCGGGCGTCACGAGCTCGGCCTGACCGCCGACGGTTGCACCCACCACCGCGAGCCCTGCGGACATCGCTTCATAGATCGACAGGGCGATTCCTTCCCACAGCGACGGAAGGAAAAAGATGTCGCTCGCGGCCATGATCCCCGGCATCCGCTCCGGTGGCACAGCACCGAGCATGACCACCGGACGGGCCGGATCAGGCTCATCATCGCGGCGCAACAGATCGAGCTGGGTGAGCCGCCAACTCAGGGCATCACGATCTTCACCATCACCGGCGACCAGAACCGTGAATGCGGGCCTGTCCCGCAAACCCCGGCAGAGCTCGCGCAATCGCGCAATCGAATCGGCAAAGACGAGCGGCTGCTTCTGGGCGCAGAAGCGGGCGGCATAGAGAATGACGGTTTCGCCCGGTCCGATGCCGAGGATGTCGCGCTCCCGGCGACGGGCATGCTCATCGGGCCTGAAGAGGGCGGTATCGGCGTTGATGTAGCAGACCTCGATCCGCGCGGCATCGGCGCCGCGCCCGACCATCCAGGTCTTGAGATGCTCGGAGACGACGATGTTGAGATCGAGCTGTTCCTGCATCGCCACGCCGGAACGAGGATGTCCACCGCCGCGCCAATGCGGCTCCTCCATGTGGTTGAAGTCCACGAAGGCCGGCGCAGGGCAGTGCGCCCGCAGGAAGGGGAGCAGCTGGTAGCCAAGCTCCGAGTTGCTCACCATGACCACATCGGGCCGGCGCGAATCGATCAGCCCGCGAAGGAACTGCGGGTAATCCGCCGCGCGGAGGAAGTGGTCCATGCAGAACACATCGGGCGTGAGGCTGGTCACCTGCGGCAACCATGGATGGCCGGGGTTGGTCGTGGCGACGGTGACTTCCCACTGTCCGCCCGCGTGCGAAGTCAGGAAACGGATCAGGTCGAGATTGAACCGGTCTGCCCCGCCCATTCGCAGCCAGGGCACGATCATCAGCAGCCGGGGCCGGTCCTTGGCGAGGGGGTTGGCGATTGGGGGTTCGACAGGAACATTTTCAAGCGGCTTGGGCCAGTGAGGTGGAACGGCGGGAAAGCCGCCTTGCTCGAAGACCGCCGGGTACATCGCCCGCAGGCGGGCTGCAAACTCCTGCCTGCGGCTGTCGAGCTTGAGGTTGGCCCAGTCATCGTGCTGGTTATCGCGGCGTCGGTACCAATCAAGATACTCAACGATGGTGCCGCCCCAGTATCCGAGTGAGGCGGATCGCATCCAGAAATCCCAGTCCTCCATCCCCGCGCGAATGGTCTCATCGCACCCGCCCACGGCTTCGTGAACGGATCGCCGCACCATCGCCGTCGCGGTTGCGAGATTGTCATCGCGGAAGCCGGCTCCGTCGTGGAAGCCCTTGGTCCAGAGATACTCCTTTGCGCCAAAGCCGACGCTCCAGCCCTTCACAAACGCCGCGCCCGGGTGCGAATGCAGGTACCAGGCGCACTTCTCCAGCGTCGTGGGTTCGACGAGATCATCGGCGTCGAGTTGAAACACCAGCTCCGCGCGAGCCGCGCGGAAACCGGTGTTCCGGGCAGCGGGCAGCCCGTGGTTGACGCGGTGATCGATCACGCGGATCCGCGGATCAACATCGCGAAACTCCGCCAGAACGTCGAGGGCTTCCTTGTCGGTCGAGCCGTCGTTGACGATGACCCATTCAAACGCCTGAAGAGATTGACCCAGCACGCATCGCGCGGTTTCGCGGAACACTGCGCCGGTGTTGAAGTACGGCGTCACCACGGACACCACCGGAGCATGTGTTTCAGCCGCATGTACAACGTTCTGAGGCGCATACGCGAACCGCGGTCGCTTGGGCGACACGGGGGTATCGGCAAAGTCGGGAGTGTCTGGGTCGATCATGTCTTCCACAACGCGGGAACGGACGTTGGAAGTCGAGCGTTCGGGCGACGCTCGCCCGGGACTTGTCGATCGTCATTGCTCCGGCTGGACATCACCACCGGGTGTCCTTCTCATATCCGAGCTCGATCAGGAGTTCGCCAGCCATCCGCTTGAAGCCGGTCCGATCCCCCTCGCTCATGCGTTGGCGCCAGGCTCCCGGCCGGGGCGACGCGGCGATCGCTCCGCGGCATGCCTCCACACCGCTGTGGACGTGCGCGGCGTCCCCCGCCACACCCAGCCAGCGGCACATGGCCGCATGAGAGCGGATCGTTTCGAGCAGCAAGTCTTCGTATCGCAGCACGCGTGTTCGGTCGGGGAGGAGTTCCAGCGAGCGGAACACCCCACGAAGAGAAGCAATCCATCGCATGGTGTGCAGCCGCAGAGACTCGGCGCAAAACAGCCGCGCCGGGGCCCCGCCGCGCCCGAACAGATCTTCGGCCGTAACAGCCGCGATGGCTTTCGCGGCTGGCGAGAGGCCGGTAAAGCATCCCGCGCGAAGCGCTTCGAGCCGGGCATTCACCACCACATCACGTCCATCGCGGAGAAGACAGATCACACGTGCCTCGGGCAAAGAACCGACCACCGCGTCGAGGCTCGCCGAGCCGGCTGGATCGAACAGCGAGCCAACCACACGAAGCGGCGAGGCTGCGCCGCGGCGGAGACTCATCGAGGCATCCTGCGATGCTCCGATTGCAAAGGTGGCCATCGCGCTACGAAGCTCGTGCCCTGTGCGGGCCGAACTCAAGGGCTCTTCGGAGCGCGCACAAACCGCCGAATGGCTGTCGAGAAGTCGCACAAGGAGCTCGGCCTCGGGCCCGCGCTCTGCGAGGATCAGCACGGGTGTGAGATTCACCGGGAAGGCCGCGACCGCCGCCTCGTCAATCGGTGTCACGCCGAGGGTGGAATGGGATGTCCGCATGGCTGGGCTCCTTTCCACCTTGCCGCGATGCGATCACGTCACGACTTCGGGCCTGCACTGGGGGCGGCCGATGCCTCCCCCCGATGACTCCGGCCATCGGAGTTCCCGCCGCTCCAAACCGACGCTCAAGGTGAGCGGGTGTGGGGCATGCTACCGACTATTCGCGGCCGCGCCAAGCAAGGATGCCCCAACAGCTTCCTGCCAACCAGGGTGCGTCACGAGACGAAGTCGGCGAGGAGTCGCACACCGAATCCGGTTGGTCCCTTGCAGAAGGGGCCCGAATCGCCCTCAACCGCATGCACGCCGGCGATGTCGATGTGTGCCCAGGGCACGGACTTCTCGACAAAGAAAGACAGGAAGGCCGCGCCCTGGATGGGGTGCGCCTTGCGGTTGGGGTTGCTGTTGACGATGTCGGCCGATGCCGACTTCATCATGTCGTTGTATTCCTGATCGTGCGGGAGGCGCCACCAACGCTCGCCGGAGGTTTCCATCGCGCGTTCGAGACGGCCGCGGAGAGCATCGTCATCGCAGAAGAGTCCGGCGAAAGTCGAGCCCAGCGCGGTGACGACGCCGCCGGTGAGCGTGGCGATGTCGACGATGCACGCCGGGGATTCCTTCTGGCAGGCCCAGACGAGCGCATCGGCCAGGACGAGACGGCCCTCCGCGTCGGTGTTGGTGACTTCCACACTCACGCCGTTGCGGAAAACAATGATGTCGTCTGGGCGGTAGGCCTCATCGGAGATGGAGTTCTCCGCTGCCACCAGCAGCGCGACGACGCGGCGGTCGGGCTTGACGACCGTTGCGATGGCGTGCATTGCACCGAGCACAGCGCAGCCGCCATCCTTGTCGCGCTTCATGCCCGCCATGCCGGGCATGGGCTTGATGGAAAGACCACCGGTGTCGTAGGTGATGGTCTTGCCGACAAGCACGATGGGCTTGTCGGAGTTGCGCTTCTTTCCGCCGCCTTTGGGCGTGTATTCGAGGCGGATCATGCAGGGCTTGTTCTCCGAGGCCTTGCCCACATTCAGCAGACCTGTCAGCCGCTCCTTCTCCAGTTCATCGCCCTCGATGATGCGGCAGGAAAGGCCCACAGCCTTGGCCATGGCCCTGGCCTGATCGGCGATATAGCCGGGAGTCGCGATGTTGGGAGGGGTTTCGGAGAGGTCGCGCGCGATATTGGTCGACGCCGCGAGGGACAGGCCCTGTTCGATCCCCTGCTGCATCGATGGATCCGATGAGCGGACGAACAACTGCGTGCGCTTGGGCTGGGGGGGCGAGCCGGAGCCCTTGAAGCGTGTGCAACTCCAGGCGATCAGCCCGAGCCCCTCGCCCAGGCAGCGGCCGGCAAACTCCGGCTTCACGCGGGGCTTGGCGTCGGCCAGGATCCCGGCCAGCTCGATATCGATCCGCGAGTCCTTCGTCTGCGCCAGGCGGCGGCCAAGAGCGCCGCCAATGGTGCGGAGAGCTGAGGGCTTGAACTTCGCCCGCTCACCCAGGCCGACGATCAGCACGCGCCGGGGCGCACCCTTGCCCTCGGGATAGGCCTCGGCGATGCGGCCGACTTCGCCGGTGCACTCGGGGCGTTCCGCCGCGCGAGCGATCGACCCGTCCGTGTCGAGCGCGAGCGTCGCCTTGTCGAGCTTGCGGTCCTTGAACACGCCGACGACCAACGCCTCGGCCTCGCCCTTGGACACCACGCGCACAAGCTCGAACATGCAATGCTCCTGGAAGAAAGTTGAGGCGGAGTTTAGGAACATGCCTGCGTGCCGTCCCGAGGATCAGCCCGCAAAAGAAAAACAGGCCCGGAGACAGCTCCGGGCCCGCACTCATTGGGTTGTGAAAGACTGACTTAGACCTGGCCGGCCTTGGCGAGCTGCCACTCTTCGATCTCGATCGGCGCCTGGCGACCGAAGATGGTGACGAGTACGCGGACGAGGCCCTTCTCCGGCACCAGCTCGTCGACCGTGCCCTCGTAACCCTGGAAGGGGCCTTCCTTGATCGTGACCGGCTCGCCCTTCTGGAAGACGAGCTTGATCGTGGGCTCTTCTTCGGGGCGGCGGGAATCCACGTGGAGCTTTTCGATCTCGTGTTCCTGCAGGGGCGTTGGGCGGCCGGCGGTGCCGACAAAGTCGCCGACGCCGCTGGTTTCCTTGATCAGGAAGAACACGTCCTGCGGGATGCGGCCGTCGGGCTCCAGCCGCATCTCGACGAAGACGTAGCCCGGGTAGAGCTTGGTTTCGACGATGCGCTGCTTGCCACCCTTGATGGTCTTGGTCTTCTCGGTGGGGACGAGGATGCGGCCCACGAGATGGATCATCTTCTCGATCTGCACCTTGCGGAGCAGGGTCTCGCGAACCGAGTTCTCCTTGTTGGAGGCGACCCGGAGCGTAAACCAGTCCATACCCTCACGCCGAATGGGCTCCTCGCCCTCGGGGAGAACTGTTGCGTCGTTGCTCATGGCGGTTCCCTTGGTTTTTTCTGTCTCGATCACCGCCGCCTCCTGGCTTTCGCCACCCCACCACTCGACGCCCACCCGACCCCACCCCACTCCCCCCGCTGAAGTCAGGAACCCGACCCAGGCCGGGCCGCGATCCGGCTGCAATCAGCCCGCATCGAGGATGCCGATCGCCCGGAACAACGCACTGATCGAGTAATCCACCGAGTACAGGAACCCGGCGATCAGGACGCAGGCGAGAATCACGACCGCGGTGGAGCCCTTGATCTCCTTCCACGATGACCAGTGAACCTTCTTCATCTCCATGTCGGTGGCGATGAGGAAATCGACCATTCCTGTCCGCACGGCGGTGAGGTAGTACGCGATCATCGCACCGATGAGGAGGACCAGGCCCACAACCAGGCCCATGAGCAGCCGCGGCTCGATCGGCGGCACACCGGTGGTGTTGCGGACTGCCGCCTCGAAGCCGGAGCCGCGAACGCTGGTTGCCATGCTGGCGTCTTCATCCGCGGCGGCGATCTTGATGTCGTTGATCCGCAGCTCGGTGTTGGCCGCGTCGTAGCCGGCCACACGCGCATCGCCGAGCACCCGTGGCGCGGAGCCGGAAGTCTCGGGGCGGGCAAGGAGGGTGAGCCGGTCACCGACGGCCACGCTGCCGTCGGGGGTCCCGATCGCCAGGGAGTACGTCGTGCGCTTGAGGTTCGCTTCAAACCGGGCGGTCTGCCCGGCCATCCAGCCCGCGGCGCCCAGCGTGATGACCGCGATGAACGCGGCGGTCAGGACGCGGACCCAGTAGCCCTGTCCCTGCTTATAGATGCCAAGTGACATGAGATTACCCGCCTGAAAGTCAAAGAAAAAGAGACTCGAACCTGTCAACACGCCGGGAGGGACTTGAACCCGCAACCTGCGGATTTGGAATCCGCTGCTCTACCAATTGAGCTACCGGCGTAGCGAAATTGCCAAAGTGCCAGATTTCCAAATGGCCAAAGAGAAGTCGCCTTCACTTGGCAATTTGGCCCTTTGCCAATTGGCCTCTTTACTTTCTCTTCACCTTGTGGAGCGTGTGCTTGCGGAGCCGCGGGCTGTACTTGCTGAAGCCAGCCTTGAGCTTCTCGGCCACGCCGCCCTTGACGTTGATCTCGGTGCGGTAGTTCAGATCGCCTGTCTCCGTGCACTGGAGCCAGACGTACTCGCGGGCGTTGCCCTTGCTCTTTGCCATTGTCGATACCTCGTTTCAGTCGTTTCTGTTCGTCAAACCGGCCCACCGGCGCGAGCCGATGGGCCAGGATGGTTTCAAACCGGGGTCCCGTTGCACCCATGTGCAAGGGGTATCAAACTTCGAATCACTCGATGATCGTCGTGACCGTGCCGGAGCCGATGGTGCGGCCGCCTTCGCGGATGGCGAAGCGGAGACCGGGCTCCATGGCGACGGGCTTGTCACCGAGGTCGACTTCGATCTCGACGTTGTCACCGGGCATGCACATCTCGGCGCCGCCGAGGAGCTTGAGCGAGCCGGTCACGTCGGTTGTGCGGAAGTAGTACTGGGGACGGTAGCCGGAGAAGAACGGCGTGTGACGGCCGCCTTCTTCCTTGGTCAGGACGTAGACCTGACCCTTGAACTTGGTGTGGGGCTTGATGGAGCCGGGCTTGCAGACGACCTGGCCACGCTCGATGTCACCCTTTTCAACGCCGCGGAGCAGGATGCCGACGTTGTCGCCGGCCTGGCCCTGGTCCAGGGTCTTGTTGAACATTTCGACGCCCGTCACGACGGTCGCCTTATTCTGGGGCTGGAGACCGACGATCTCGGCCGCATCGCCGACCTTCACCACGCCACGCTCGATACGGCCGGTGGCAACGGTGCCGCGGCCCTTGATCGAGAAGACGTCTTCGATCGAGACAAGGAAGGGCTTGTCGATCTCGCGGGTGGGCTCTGGGATGTAGGAGTCGATGGCCGCGAAGAGCTCATCGATGGGCTTGCAGATTGTGTCGTCCTTGGGGTTCTCAAGGGCGGCCTTGGACTGGCCACGGATGACGGGGGTCTTGTCGCCGGGGAAGCCGTACTTGTTGAGCAGGTCGCGGACCTCGACCTCAACAAGGTCGAGGAGCTCGGGGTCATCGACGAGGTCGACCTTGTTCAGGAAGACGACGATGTAGGGCACACCGACCTGACGGGCGAGCAGGACGTGCTCGCGGGTCTGGGGCATGGGGCCGTCCGCGGCGGAGACCACCAGGATCGCGCCGTCCATCTGCGCGGCACCGGTGATCATGTTCTTCACGAAGTCGGCGTGGCCCGGGCAGTCGACGTGGGCGTAGTGCCGGGCGTCGGTTTCATACTCGGTATGCGACGAATGGATCGTCACGGTCTTGTTGGAGTCACGGACCGTACCACCCTTGGTGATGTCGGCGTACGACTTGATCACGCCGCCGTACTTCGCGGCGGAACGCGCCGAGAGGGCCGCGGTCAAGGTGGACTTGCCGTGGTCAATGTGTCCGATAGTGCCCACGTTGACGTGTGGCTTTGTCCGCTCGAAAACGCCCTTTGCCATGACTTCCGACCTCCGCGTATATAGGAAACTGTCTTACGTGTGTGCTGAACTGTGCTGCGGCGACAGGGACATTCCCGACGCCTCGATAAAAGGCCTGCGCCGGGGAGCCCAGGGCGGAACGATATGCCCGGATCCCTCCTCCTGCCGCCAGACTTCAACCGACTCCAACTGAAAGCCGCTAGTGAGGATTGAACTCACGGCCTCACCCTTACCAAGGGTGCGCTCTACCACTGAGCTACAGCGGCAACCGCCGCCGCCGGGCAGGCTCCGCCCACCAAGCAAGCGCGGATGATAGAGGGGTCCACCCATCGGTCAAATCGGGGGGTGGGTGGTGGCGCAAAGTGATTGAGAGGTCTTTGTACGGATTCCCGCGTATTTACCCAAACAAGGGGGTCACAATGAACGCCGCGGCTGGCGCGGGTCGCGGACATCGACAAGCGGGTCCACGCGCACGGCCTGCGGCACACCCACGCCGCCGAACTCCGCGGCGAGGGCGTGGACATCGGGATCATCTCAAAGCAGCTGGGCCACTCGTCCATCGCGACCACGGCCCGGTACCTCGACCACATCGCACCGCTGGCGGTGGTGGAGGTGGTTAGAACAAGATTGTGGCGAAGCGCCAGAAAAACGTGACTTGGACGCACAGGCATGTCACTTCTTCAGTGCACTGCCCGGTACCATCGTCCCCGCGGCACTGCCGCCAGGCGCTTGGGTAGAGGTGCTCCCAGTCTCCGAAGGCGGAGCCTTCATCAGCACCTGCCTCTGCATCAGCACCCAGAATGCATCGATCGCTTCCTTCTTGACGCGTGGCTCGCCATTGACTGATGTCTTTACGCGCGCGGCGCTTCTCGTTGGCCCAAGAGATCTGAGTTGGACGGATATGGCAAAGTCTGTGTCCCTGATATACGGGGAAACCCAAATGCGCGACGCCGTATTGTCCTGGCCCTTCCGCCCGGTAAGCAATCCAGCGTTCTTGTCCGACATGGCGATGGTGTATCCGGCGTCGAATAACGCGCCGGATGCGGCACTGAACGACTCATCTATGCCTGCCTCGATCTCTCGCGTTTCAATGGCGTTGAGTTGGGCCTGGGTCAAGTTCGCGGGATTGACGCCATCACTTGCGCACCCTCCCGCGAGAAACGCGATTCCAATGAGACAGATGCAGGCGAGCTTGCGCATGGAGGCTCCTCAAAACTTGACGGTGCTTAACCGATAGTCTGTCACGACATCATGTGAGTCGAAGTAAACGATCAACATCGTGGACACCGATGACGACGTGGTTCTCGAGCTGGAGGCCCCGGCGATCAGAATCGTGAGGTACCCGCCACTGGACTGCACGTCGTATCGAATCTTGTCGTACGTCCAAATTTCAATGCCATCTCGGTGTGTGACCAAGTCGGGGGGACCAAACACTTCGGTCACCTCCGCCTGCGTTGTCGTTCCCTTCACGATCGTCTTCTTCGCCATTCCCGGAGTGAGGTTGCTCGGGGATGCAGATGACGCCTGGCCCGACGATTGGCAGCCGCCGCAAACGATGGCGGCAGCGACAAGACTTGACAGAATGAACGTGGATCGCATGGTGTTTTCCCTCAGCAGCGATCAGACTAACCGATGTTACTTGCGATGTCAATCGCCAAGTCAAGTTGGAGCGCTCGCTCGCGCAGCCTATCCGAACCTCCCCATCCACGATCGTTCCTGAATAGGGACCTCTGAACAACCCGCCCGAATCCCCAAGAATCAAAAAACCGCCGAGCGGTGGGCCGCGTAGAGGGAGT
>JBBRUT010000082.1:0-15267 GCA_038247555.1 Phycisphaerales bacterium
AGAACTCCTCCATCAGGACTCGAACCTGAAACCTATCGGTTAACAGCCGATCGCTCTACCATTGAGCTATGGAGGAAGCATCCGAAGCTCTGTTTTCACAGGGCTTGGTGAGGGTGATGGGTGGACCGCCAAGATGTCAGTGCGACGGTCGGGTGTTGGACGGGTCCGTCGCGGAATCAAGCGTAGGCGACTACAACCATCGGTCAAGCAAGGGGCTTGCGTCAGCGGATGACGTGCCTATTCTTTGGGCCCGTTTGCCAGAAGCCGGATGTTTGCCCGGTCGGGGACCGATGTCGGATGTGGTCCGATGCGCGGCCAGAAAGGCCCTGCAACGACGGAACGAACCACGCCGCGACGCCGGCTGTGTAGCGACTCAACGAGCCACGCGGCGACACCAACGCCGTGCCACGACGGAGATGGGCCATGAAGGACAAGATCCACCCCAAGTACTTCCCCTGCAATGTCTATCACAACGGCGAAGTGGTGATGACATGCGGCGCGACCGTGCCCGAGCTGCACGTGGAAGTGTGGTCGGGTTCGCACCCGTTCTTCACCGGCAAGTCGACCCTTGTCGATGCCGCGGGCCGCATCGAGAAGTTCCAGAAGAAGTTCGCGGGCAACTACTTCACCGCCAAGAAGAAGTAAGCCGCCCTTCCCGACAATCCGATCAATCTCTACGCAGCATCGTGCTGTGTGACGCATCCGGCTGGTCTTGCCGGGTGGTGTCCGCGTGGACTTCCATCTCCGAGCGATCGAGGCAGGCATGAACGCCGATGGCTGGGCCGACCGCGAGCGAGACTACCGCAGCGTGACGCCTGCCGGGGTGCTCCGTGAGCTTGCGAGGGGCGCTGCGCTCGATGCGATCTCGGTTGGCCAGCAGCTTCGCGGCCAGACACCAGCGGCGCGCACGACACCACGCGTCCAGTTCATCTATCTGCACCATGTCTTCGACGATGAACGCGTGAGGTTTCGCGCGCACATCAGCCGCCTGCAGGAAGAGTACACGTTCATAACGTATTCCGAAGGTGTGCGGCGCTGCCTGCAGGGCGATATCGATCGCCCATACGCCACGCTAAGCTTTGATGACGGGGTGGAGAGCCAGTTCGCCGGGGCCAAGATTCTGCACGACATGGGGCTCTCCGCGTGCTTCTTTGTCTGCCCCGGCATCGTTGGGGAGACAAGCCGCGAGCGGCTTGAGTGGTGGTGCCGCGAGCGGCTGCACCGGCCGGCGACCAAAGTGCTCGGCTGGCCGGAGCTTGAGGCGATGCTGGCGATGGGGCATGAGATCGGCAGCCACACCGACACGCATGTCGATCTCGGTGCGATCTCGATCGAGCAGGCCCGGCAGGAACTGTCCCTCGCGCACGATGCGCTGCGATCCCGCCTCGGGGCCGAATCCACGCGGCACTTCGCGTGGCCGTACGGGCTGTTTCACAACATGACGGCTGCGAACGCCGCGAGCGTGTTTGAGGCGGGCCATCAGACGTGCGCGAGTGCTGTTCGCGGCGCCCACGGTTTGGAGATGCACGGCAAGCATCGGCCCTGCTTCCGCAGAGACCTGCTCATCCCGCTGTGGTCTAGACGCCAGATGAACGCGCTGCTCGTACGCAATGCTCTGGGGATGGGCCCGGTGAACGCAACCTGGCCCGAGGGCTGGTGCACGGCAATCGGGAGCGCCGCGTGATCCGTGTGGCGGTCATCACTTCTGTGCGCGAGGGCTTCGCCTCGGTGTGCTTACCGCTGCTGCACAGTCAACCCGGCATCGAAGTCGTCGGCGTCCTGCTCTCTCGAAACGAGTTGACGCTCCAGCAGCGCCGTCGCCTCCGCTGGAAGCAGATCCGTAAGACGCTCGCGATCGGGCCTCTGGGTGCGTACAACGGCATCCGGATGCGCCGCTGGTATAACGAAGACCTGAACGCTGCGCTCAATGTACGGCCGATCGATGAGCTGTGTGCGAAGCTGGGAATCAGTCTCACTGAAGTCGCGGGCGTCAACCGCCCAGACACGCTTGCGGCTCTGGGCGCGATGGCGCCGGACCTTGCACTGTCACTGGGAAATGGCTACATCGGGTCCAAGGTGTTTCGCCTGCCACGGCTGGGAATGCTGAATATCCATCACGAACTGCTGCCGGAGTTTCGCGGGGCACAGAGCGTGCTCTGGCAGCTCTACCAGGGCAATGCACAAACGGGTTACACCATTCACACGCTCGACAGCGGCCTCGATACCGGCGCGATCGTGCATCAGGAAGCCATCCCGATCATGTTCAGCGAGACGATCGGCCAGACGGTCACCGCGACCGTGGCCGAGCTGTTCCGCCGGAGCGCAGCGGAGCTGCCACGGGTGGTGGTCGAGATCGAGGATCGACTGCGCACCGCCAAGCCGCAGGGGGGCGGAAAGCACTTCACCACCCCGAGCTACTGGCAGTTCCGGCGGATGGTTCGGAATCACGATCGTCTCGCGGTGGCCGCGGGGGCACTACCGCCGGAGAAGTAGCTGGCGCCAAAGTGGTTACCCAGCTTCCCATTCATCCGTTGATCCGGATGAACGGATGAATATAGTTGGCGTACGCCCGTGTAGGCTCCCGGTGCCCTCGGCCGACCGTACGTTGACTTGATAGCCACACCCAGGCATCCAGGAGATCCTCGCCTCATGTCCAGCCGCTTCATCACCGAACTGTCCCGCAGGGTGTTGGTGTTTGACGGTGCGATGGGCACATCCATCCATCAGCACGATCTCGACTTGCAGAAGGATTATCTCGGCTGCGAGAACTGCACGGACATCCTCGTGAAGACGCGGCCGGATGTGATCCAGGGGATCCATGAGTCGTTCCTGCGGGTTGGCGCGGATGTGGTCGAGACCGATACGTTCGGCTCCAACCGGCTCGTGCTCGCGGATTTCGACATCGCGGAACAGGCATTTGAGCTGAACAGGCTGGCGGTCGATGTCGCTCGCGCCGCTTGCAACGAGGTGGAAACGGAAGACCGGCCGCGGTTTGTCGCGGGGTCGATGGGGCCGGGCACCAAACTGGTGACGCTGGGGAACACGGACTGGGACACGATGCTCGGTTCGTATCGCGAGCAGGCGCTGGGTCTGCTTGCCGGCGAGCCGCGGAAGGGGAAAGGGGGGGGGAAGGCCGGCGTTGATGTCTTCATCATCGAGACCTGCCAAGATATTCTGCAGGTGAAATGCGCGATCAACGCGGTGCTCAGCGCGCTGCACGAGCGCGGCCTGACCCCGCTGGATGTTCCGATCATGGTGTCGGTCACGATCGAGACCACTGGCACGATGCTGGTGAAGACATCGATCGAGGCCGTCGCGGCCGCGCTGCGTGGATACCCAATCGTCTCGCTGGGGTTGAACTGCGCCACCGGTCCGACTGAGATGGGCGAACACGTGGCATGGCTGGGTAAGCACTGGGGCGGCGAAGCACCAGGGATGTCCGGGGTGCAGCGCGTGGTGAGCGTGCTGCCGAACGCGGGCCTGCCGGTGCTGGTGGAGGGGCGGACAGAATATCCGCTGACACCCGAGCCGTTTGCCGATGCGCTCGCAGGGTTTGTCGGGCGCGACGGCGTGGGAATCGTCGGCGGGTGCTGCGGGACGATGCCGGCGCACATCGAGGCGGTGGTAAAGCGGCTGGATGCGAAGGGACTGCGTGAGAAGAAGGGTGCACGCCCCCCCCGCACGGTCGAGCGGCCCGACCCGAGCGTGACGAGTCTCTATGGCCCGACCGAGTATCGCCAGGACAACTCGTTCCTGATCGTGGGCGAGCGAATGAACGCCTCGGGGAGCAAGAAGTTCAAGCAGCTTCTGGAGGCTGAAGACTTTGACGGGATCATCTCGCTCGGGCGCGAGCAGATGCGGCACGATGGCGCGCACGTGCTCGACCTGAACGTCGATTATGCCGGGCGCGACAACGCGAAGGACATGTCGGAGATCGTGAAGCGTC
Source organism: Phycisphaerales bacterium (assembly GCA_038247555.1). Lineage (GTDB taxonomy): Bacteria > Planctomycetota > Phycisphaerae > Phycisphaerales > UBA1924 > JAHBXL01. The sequence continues at coordinate 3,947 of JBBRUT010000082.1, forward strand.
TGGTGCGGCAGGTCGATGCCCCGCTGATGCTGGATTCGACCCAGACCCGCACGATCGAGGCCGGGCTGAAGCACGCGGGCGGCAAGTGCATCATCAACAGCGCCAACTTCGAGGATGGAGACGAGAAGTTCGATGAGCTTTGCCGGCTGGCCAAGACCTACGGCGCTGCGCTGGTCATCGGCTCGATCGACGAAGACAAAGAGGCGTCGATGGCCCGCACGGCGGATCGCAAGCTTGCGATCTCGCAGCGCGCATTCGACCGCGCGACCAAGGTGCACGGCCTTGATGCGGCCGACCTGCTCTTTGACCCGCTCGTTCTGCCCGTCTCGACGGGCATGGAGAGCGATCGACGCAGCGGGCTGGAGACCATCGAGGGCACGCGCCGGATCATGCAGGCGATGCCCGAATGCCAGACGTGCGTCGGGCTTTCCAACGTTTCGTTCGGGCTCAAGCCGGAGGCGCGGGTGGTTCTGAACAGCGCGTTCCTGCACGAACTGCGCGAGGCCGGATTGACCAGTGCGATCGTGCACATGAGCAAGATTCTGCCGGAGAATCGCATCCCCGCGGAGCGGTGGCAGGCGGCGATGGACTTGCTGTATGACCGCCGGAGCGAAGGGGTCGATCCGCTGTCGGTGTTTGTCGAGCTGTTCAAGGATGCCACGAGCGGGGCCGCCGCGGCGGTCGTTGCGAAGGCCGATCTGCCGATCGAAGAGCGGCTGCGGGCGCACATCATTGATGGCGAGAAGCAGGGGCTCATCGATGCCCTTGAGCATGCGCGGCAGAAGTACCAGCCGCTGGCGATCATCAATGACCATCTGCTCGACGGTATGAAGACGGTCGGCGAGCTGTTCGGCTCGGGTCGCATGCAGCTCCCTTTCGTGCTGCAGAGCGCGGAGGTCATGAAGATGGCCGTGGCCCATCTTGAGACATTCATGGAGCGGGTTGACGGCCAGACCAAGGGCAAGATTGTCTTGGCGACCGTCAAGGGCGATGTGCACGACATCGGTAAAAACCTTGTTGACATCATCCTGAGCAACAACGGCTACACGGTCGTGAATCTGGGGATCAAGCAACCCATCGCAGACATCGTGAAGGCCTGGCGAGAGCACAAGGCAGATGCGCTGGGCATGTCCGGCCTGCTTGTCAAGAGCGTGAACGTGATGGAGGAGAATCTGCGGGAACTGAATACGCAGGGGATCAATGTCCCTGTTCTGCTTGGCGGCGCTGCGCTCACGCGTCACTACTGCGAGAGCCATCTCCGCACCGTGTACAAGGGTCCGGTGTTCTACGGTAAGGATGCCTTCGAGGGACTCAGCACGATGGACAGCATTGTCGCGGGCGCGATGACGATGCTCAACTCGCAGATCGATGAACGCCTCACCAAGCGAAGTAACGCCGAGGATGTGATCGCCCAGAGCAAGGCCAAGCGTGCCGCCGCGCAGGAAGCTGCGCAGGGCGCGGGCGGCGCGGTGAGTGGGGTGGGCGCTGCGGCGCCTGAGAATCCGCCTGCTGCAAGCCGCGGGGTCTCGTGCTGCGCAGTACACGCGGGTCCGACGCGCACGGGCGCTGGTGGAAGCGGGGGGGTGGGTGCGGGACGGAGCAGCACGCCGATCCTCGAGCCCGCGGGCATTCCTGCCGCGCCTTTCTTGGGCTCCCGCGTCGTCACGGACATCGCTCTTGATCAGATCTACCCCTACATCAACCCCGTTGCGCTCTTCCGCGGCCAGTGGCAGATGAAGAAGGGGGCGATGAGTGAATCTGAGTACGATGCCCTCGTGGAGGACAAGGTCCTTCCGGTGTTTGAGCGACTGAAGAAGCAGTGCCGCGATGAGAAGATTCTCCAGCCGGCGGTTGTGTACGGCTACTTCCCATGCAACAGCGAGGGTAATGACCTTGTGGTGTGGGACCCCGCAGCACCCGGCACCAAGCAGCTTGAGCGATTCTCTTTTCCGCGACAGCCGGACCGTCAGCGTTTGTGCATCTCTGATTTCTTTCTGCCCATCGAAAGCGGGCGGACCGATGTCGTCGCGCTGCACTGTGTGACCATGGGCTCGCGGGTCAGCGAGGTCTGCCGCGAGCTCTTTGCCCGGAACGATTACACCGAGTACCTCTATCTGCACGGCATGGGCGTTGAAACAGCCGAGGCGCTGGCGGAGCTCTGGCACAAGCGCATCCGCCAGGAGATGGGCATCGCAGGCGAGGACTCGCCGCGAGTGAAGGACTTGTTCACCCAGAAGTATCGCGGCTCGCGTTACAGCTTTGGGTATCCCGCGTGCCCTGACATGGCGGACCAGGAAAAACTGTTCAGGTTGATCCAGCCCGAGCGCATCGGTTGCGTGCTTACGGAGAACTGGCAGATCGACCCCGAACAGAGTACGAGTGCGATCGTGGTTCACCACCCCGGGGCCAAGTACTTCAACGTTTGAGCACGTCCGGAAGTCCTTTTGCATGGCCCCAGGCCACGAAAGTTTGTTCATTTTGCGCGCGCCGTCGGACACTCTCTCCCGTGTCGGCAAGTGGCGAAACCGACGCTGTCGCCCGTCATGGAACGCGATTCTGTGCGTTTCAAATCGGCGATGAGCGACTGAAAACAGCCTAATCTGACGAAAATCATGCGGAGGGATGTGGCTTGCTCGCCGCTTTCGGGTACTTTTTAGGGTTGGCGACGATGGCTGCGCCAGCGGATACTCGCAAGAACGTCACGGCATGCTCCTTATGTTGGGGTGCACGCCCGTGATCACCGGACAGGGTAGAGCTCCATGAACCTGAAGAGTCTTGTGTTGGCCGCGGCTGCGACTGCGGCGCTGGCTGGAACCGTGCGGGCCGACGTCATCGACGACTGGAATGAGCAGTGGCTCGACACCATTCGAATCGTCGGTGGTCCGCCTTGCCCGCTTGCGCGCAATGGCGCGATCCTGTTCACGGCCATCTACGACGCATCGAACTCGATCACCCCGACGCACGAGCCTTACATCGACTTCGTCAGCGTTCCCGGTCCGGTGAACAAGCGCGTGGCGATCGCAACGGCCGCGCACAAAGTTCTGTCGACGCTGTATCCCGATCGAGCCGAGATCTATCTGGCGCAGTACGAGGAACACCTCGCGACGGTCCCCAACAACCTCCGCAAGTTCAACGGTGTGATCGTTGGCGAAGCCGCCGCGGACCAGATCCTTGCGGCCCGCGCGAATGACCAGACCGATTCCGAGCCCGAGTACGTCTACGAGGATGTTCCGGGCGCGTATCGCCCGACTGCGCCGGATTTCACCCAGCCGCCGTTCAATCCGGGTTGGGGAACGACCCAGCCCTGGACGATGGCGACTGGTGACACCTTCCGTCCGTCCGGTCCGCTTGGGTTCCGCCGGATCGACCGCCTGATCGCTTCCCGTGGCTATGCCCGCCAGCTCAACGAGGTGAAGCAGTTTGGCCAGCGCAACAGTTCAGTCCGAACCGCCGAGCAGACCGAGATTGCCTGGTTCTGGGCCAACGACCGCAACGGCACCTTCAAGCCGCCAGGTCAGCTGCTCCACATCACGCAGGTCGTGGCGAACGACCAGGGGCTGAATCTGGAGGCCAAGGCCCGCTTGTTCGCGCTGGTCGCGATCACCCTGGCCGATGCCGGACTGGTCGCGTGGGATATGAAGTACGGCACGGACATCGATCTGTGGCGTCCCATCTCGGCCATCCGCGAGGCCGATACCGACAACAATGCCCGCACGGTCAAGGCCGGCGGCTGGAACCCGCTGCTCGAGTTCTCGCCTCCCTTCCCCGCCTACACCTCTGGCCATGCGACATTTGGTGCAGCGCACGCCGCGATCATGCGGAACTTCTTCGGCACCGACAACATTACCTTCACCGTCGGCACCGATGAACCCATCGTGAGCCAGGTGACCCGGACCTTCCACACCTTCACGGATGCCGGCCGCGAGAACGGTATAAGCCGCGTCTACCTGGGCGTGCACTTCCGGTTCGATGCCGACATCGGTTTCTCCTCCGGCACCCTTCTGGGCAACAAGGTCTATCGCGACAAGCTCAGGCCCCTTACCTGCCAGGGCGATTTCAATCGCGACGGAGTCATCAATGGCACCGATGCGACGCAGTACGCCGAAGCGTTCTTCCGCGGCGATGACGCTGCCGACATGAACGCCGACGGCATGATCGACTTTGTCGATTTCAACATCTACGTCACGTACTATTTCTCTGGTTGTAACTGATTCTCGCCGGCGGTTCGTTCAACAGTCTCGCGTCAGATTTCCGATATAGGGCCTCTCCGTGTCAGCACGGGGAGGCTTTTTCAGTCCGGGCCGCGGCCATCCAGCGAACACCATGAAACTCATCACGCTTCTCGCCACGACGGCTCTCTGCGTGATCGCTACCGCGATCGCGTCGGCCCAGCAACCCGTCGTAAGCTCTTCGCCGCCGACTTCCACAGCTCCGGCGGCCCGCCCGCCCACAGGCGCGACCAAGCCCTTCGTGCTGGAGCGATCGACCACGCGTGTGCTGGCCGAGCGTGTCGCAAAGCAGATCGCGGCCGCGAGCCCTCTGGCCGATCCGGCGGATGCAGCGACGCGAGACCAAGCAGGGGCACGCCTTGCCGCCAGCAAAGATCTGATCGACGCCGCGGATGGGACGATTTTGTGGGGCGGGTTCAATCCCGCGCAGGGCTATGACCCCGAGCAGTACCGCCTCACCCGCGACAGCCCGCTGACGTTTGCCCAGCTCACCGAGCTTGATCCGACGGTCTGGGCCAAGCTCTATCTCTCCACGTTCATGTTCTCGGGCAAGTACGAGATTCGTGAAGAGGCTGGTCTCACCATCGTTGAGATGGAGGCCAAGTTCCGAGGCGAGCTCTCCCCTGGAGACTACCCGTATCCCTTCTGGCACTCGCCCAACAAGTGGACGGCGTACATGAATGCCGGGGGTGTGCTGCTGATTTTCGAGCGTGGCCGTCTCATCGCCGCGCTGCGGAACTCTCCCTTACCCGAGAAGCTGAAGTTGATCCGGCGACCGTGGGACGCCAAGTGGAGCTGGGTCGACGAGAGCGGCAACCCCCAGCCTCGCGTCGCGCTGTTTGACTACCTCTTTGCCAAGGACAACCCGCACGTCGCGCCCCTCGAAAAGAGCTTCCGCAAGCTTGAGGAGCGCTTCCGAGCGGAGAACTGCATGTCCTGCCACCAGCCCGACAACCAGAGCAAGATCAACGATCTGCTCCTGCTGAACTATCCCAACCAGGCGCTCGTCATGCGGCGGTCAATCGTCAAGGTCTTCGAGGAGAACTACATGCCCCCCGGCGACAAGCTCGCCAATGCGGTGGAGGGCGTGCAGGACAGGCAACTCCTGGCCGAACTGCTCAGGCTCTCCCGGGAGTTTGAGAAGAACGCCGATGCGGCCATCGCCTTTGAGCGCGAGCACGCCCAGAAGAAGTAAGAGCTCACGGGCTGATGCGTTCGGCCTGCTCATCAGGACGAATGAGCCGGATCCACTCATACTCCGTCGCGCCGTCCCCTTCTTCGAGAAACCGCACCGCGGCGGCGGCTACAGATTCCGCGCTTGGCGATCGTGTCAACGCCGCGACAGTGCACCGCGTCGCTTCTGCCGGACCATCGGATTCACCGATCAGCACGGCGGCCAGGGATGCCCGCGCCGCGAGCGCGTGGTTGGGCATGCCCAGCACAAGCAGCGACCGTGCGCCACCAGGGTTGCCCGGCATGTGACAGGCCAGGCAGTTGCCCGCTTCAAAGACTGGCAGCAGCTCGCGGTACGCACGATCGAGCCCCGCCACATGCGGGTTGTCCTCAGAAAACAAGCTGGCGAAATCCGCCGTCCGTGGCCGGAGGTAAGCGCCCTCTCGCCATCGCCAGTCTCCGTCCCATACGCGCGGCGCGGGCGAGGACGGCGCGGTTGCGCCTTCGCGCCGGAATGATGCGATCAGGTGATCATCGATGAATATAAACTCGACCGCGACCGTGCGGGCATAGCTCGACCATTCATCGCCCGGGTGCCAGAGCGCGTGCGGATAGTCCCCCGCGGGCAACCCGCTTCGAAATCGCGCGGGCACGGTCAGCATCACGCCATCGGTCAGCGCCGTGATCGTCACCGGTCCGGAGAATACAAAGCACGACAGATAGCAGCCCGCCCAAACCGCAGGATCGAGCACCATTCCCCGCGGCTCATTCGCCCGGGCAACCTCCCCCGCCGCCAGCACTCCCCAGGTAATCGTGTCGTCTACCGCATCCGACAGAACACCCAGATGCGAGAGCACGGCCGCGGCGGTGTCCCTCGCCGCCGCATCATCGTCAGCGGCCGCGGGGGTACACCACACGACCTGCGCGCCGATCTCTTCTGCAACCTCATGCCGAACCACCCGGTCCGCCCGGACGGGCAGGCGCGACCGGGCATCGCCGTCAGCAGCGGGCCTTTGCGTCTCCGGCGCGCGCGATGGCGCGGAAGCTGCGCCATTCGCCGGCGCTTCGGGCTGGGTTTCGGGCGGTGCCTGTGTCCCGGCGGCTCCGCTGGTCGGCGGCGACTCCTCGCCACAGCCTGGCAACAACGCCGCGCACAGAATCGCAGAAAAGCCCCAAAGCGTTCCGAGTTGCGCAACTGGGCGTTTCATGGCAGAGGTGTCCGGAATAAAGGCCATATCGAAATCCGCTCGCGGCGGCGTATCCATTAACATACGATCCGGCCCTGTGTCCATCAAGCGGTTTCTCTTCGAGCGGAGTGTGTCTTTCCATGCGGTATGTGCTCAAAGTCTTGCTGCTCCTGACGCTCGCGACCTTTCCGGGTTGCGGTATGACCATCTACGCGCCCGACCATGTTCAGGATCCGGTCAGCGTCTTCATCGCCGATCACGGCGTGCACTCCAGCATCCTGCTCCCTCGCGAGGATGGCTCGATCGCCCAGTTCGCGTATTCGCAGTGGCATTGGGCCGCGCTGGATCAGGATGATTGGTACCGTTCTCCGTTTGCCTTGGTCATCCCCAACACCGGAACGCTCGGATGGCGGGACTTCAAGGGCCCTTGCGATTTCGACTGCGTTTCCGATCGAATACATACGCTTGGCCGGCACCCCCCCATGGATGCCCTGTTTGAAGTCGAAGTGGAGAGGGCCGAAGCCGCGAAGATGCTCGCCGCGCTCGATCAACGGTGGAAATCCCAGAGCAACGGAAACGTGTTTAACGAGAAGCGGGGGATGTGGTGGGTGAAGGACGCCTCCACCTATTCGATCGCGCACACCTGCAACCAGGAGGTCGCGGAATGGCTCCGCTCCATGGGCTGCCGCGTGACGGGCATGGCCAAGACCGCCAGTATTAAAGTGGTGGGCGGGCTCCGCACCCAGAAGGACTTCGCAGAAGAGGAAGTTCTTGAAACCGCCGGCTCCGATCCGACGGATTTCTGAGGTCGGGATGAGCCACGGCAATGCGGCTTGGCTACCACCATCCCGTTTATCGGGAATGCTGATTGTGTCCATTCCCACAGGCAGGACCGACGCCGAGCGTTGCCCGAGTGTTTGACGAGCGGTTCATGGGTATCTGGTGTTTCTCGGGTAAAGGTTCGAGTGACGAATGAAGATCTACGTCGGGAATCTGCCGTTCAGTGTTGATGATCAGGGACTTCGGGACGCGTTCTCTGCGCACGGCGAGGTCGCCTCGGCGCAGATCGTGATGGATCGCGAAACCGGTCGCCCGCGCGGCTTCGGGTTTGTCGAGATGACCAACGACGATGATGCCCGCAAAGCGATCGAAGCCCTCAATGGCCAGCAACTCGGCGGGCGCACGCTCGTCGTGAATGAGGCCCGCCCCAAGGAAGCTGGCGGCGGTGGCGGTGGCGGTCGCGGCGGCTGGGGTGGTGGTGGTGGGGGGGGTGGGGAGGGCGGTCGTGGCGGGTACGGCGGTGGTAGTGGGGGTGGTGGTGGTGGCCGCAGCTGGTAAACCGGCCTCTTCGATGTTGAAAGCAGTGGACCCTTCAAGGACCCCGGCACGTCGCCGGGGTTCTTTTCATGGGGCAGCTGTTCGAATCTTGCGGTGTCCCGGGGCATCCCCAGGGGGTCGGGGCTCGTATTGAATCTCGGGGGCGTCTGCTGGCGGGGCGGCCCGCGAACAGGCGATATGCTCTCTCGTGGTTTGCAGGGAAGAGTTTGACGGCAACGCAAGGAGTACGCCGCATGCTGGGTCAGCGATCAAATGGAACAACCTCGCGTGCCTTCACGCTGGTCGAGATCCTCGTGGTGCTCGCCATCATCTCGATCCTCATCACCATTTCGGTGGTGGTGGCCGGCAGGGTGACGCAGGGCGGCCGCGTCAGCGCGACTCAGGACCTGATCAAGGTGCTGGATGCCACACTCACCAGCTACGCGTCCGAACGCGAGGCGAAGATCCCCGCGGTGTATCGCGATGATGCCGGAGAGTACTTCCCACTGTGGGATGGTCGGCCGAATGTGAACGGCGCGGTCGATCGTGACACCGTCCCCGCGATGCCAAGCCTCGCCCTCTACCTGCTCATCGCGGGCGACGTGCCCGCTGTTGAGAAGACTCTCCAGGGCATCGACAGCAAGTACATCCGCAAGGAATCCAACATCGTGAACATTGAGGGACGGACGCTCCGCAAGCGTCCCGGCCCGGCGCTCCCGCTTGCGGCAGGCGTCAGCTACTCCATCCTGGATGCATGGGGCCGGCCCATTCGCTTTGTCCACCCCGCGTTTGACGGCGGCGGGGGCGACTATTTCGCCGATGGCAATGTGCGAGCGCGCGACCCCGTCGGCTACGACGTTGATTCCGATGGGAACGTCTCGGGCACGCGTGAACTCCTGCGGCGCTCGTATCGCCCGTTCGACCCGAGCAGCTCCACCGCGGCGAACCCTGTTGGTGATGCTGATGAGGGCATCTGCGTCAGCGGTCGGCCGTACTTCTATTCCGCGGGCCCTGATGGCGACCCCGGAACGCGTCAGGACAACGTGTACACGATGCGTCCGACCTTCCCGCCGGAAACCGAGAAGCTGGACTAAAAGTAGCCCGCGTCTGCCGCGACGCCCTGATCTCCGGCGATTCGCACCTCGCGGCGGCATTCCCACAAAATTGGCGCGATAATCCGCCCCCGAGTGTTGATCTGGCGATGTGTTGGCCGGAATGCTCGACTCACCCGTCGGTCGGGGTATAGTTCCCCGCCTTGCAGAATCCGGTCCTTCCGGGGTGTAGCGCAGCTTGGTAGCGCGTTTGGTTCGGGACCAAAAGGTCGTAGGTTCAAATCCTATCACCCCGACTTGTTTCAGACTGAAGCCCTTCGATGAACTCATCGAAGGGCTTTCTCTTTGGGGGAACAGGACTTACGCCACCGACTCGGCAGTTCAAACAGACGATTTCGAGGCTTCGCCGCATTGTGGCCTCATCATCAGAAATGGGCCGTGGACGCAGATGTGTAGCGAGACCGTGGCGGCATGATTCCATGACGGTTTCCCCGGTGTGGAACCCCTCACGCAACCGCGACTTATGGCCGCGCATCCGGGGTCGTTTTCTGCTAGGATGCAAACAGTCCGGCCGCATGGGCCCCATCCGCTCCTTCGGCGCGCGATGCGGAGTCGAATGGTGGACATGTGGGGGATGACGCGGACGGCCCTGGCAACGGACCACCCGATGAAGAACAAGCTGCCCCAATCCCGCGCATCCGCTGTTCCCCCGGCCTCCCCAGCGCTTACGGACACGGACATCCATCAGCTCGCGGCCGCGCACCCCGCACCCCGAACGCGCGTTCTGTGTATTGACGACTCGCCGGACACAATCGAGGTGCTCGCGCGGCTCGTCGGCGGCACGCCCGACATGGTGAGTGTCGGTACGCTTGGCAGCACCGAGCGGATCACCGAGGAGGTGATCCTCCGCCGGGCCGATGTCGCGGTGCTGGACCTCACCATGCCAGGATTCGCTCCGCTCGAGGCGATCGGTTTGCTGGCGGAGCGCGCCCCGCAGTGCCGCGTGATTGCCTTCAGCGGATATGACGACCCGGGCACGCGCGAAGCGGCCCGGCGCGCCGGGGCGTGGGAACTGGTCAGCAAGCGCGGCGAACCCACCGACATCATCGATGCCATTCGCCGCGTCGCGTGCCGGCAGGGCGGCAGAGAACAGACCCGATGAACTCGATTTCTCCGGCATCCCGGGACCTCGCAAGGCGGCTGCTCGCCTGGGAGTCTGCGCGCGGGAAGAACTCGGGGACGGGGCCCGGCGGGACGCCCGTGCCGCCCGCGTCGCGAGTCTGCAACAAGCTGCGGAGGGTGCTGACCACCTTCGCGGGGGTCGCCGGCTTCCGGTCCCTGCTGACGCGGGCTCTCACGCTTTCGACAGCGCGTGCCCCGGAGCTCAAGGGCGTCGGCGTCAACCCTGACGCAACGCTGCTGGGCATCGAGAATGTTGAAGGCGGCAAGAAGAAGGCCGCGGCGCAGGAGTGGGAAGAGGTCTTGGTGGCTCAACTGCTGGACCTGTTGGTTACGTTTGTTGGTGAGGGATTGATGCAGCAGTTGGTGAGGCAGGCGTGGCCGGATTTGCCGGCGGGCCAAGTACGTTCAAGAAACCAGGACAAATTATGAACCGTAAGACAACCTCCAAAAGCGCTCGCGGCACGCGCGGCACGCGCTCCAGGATGCCATCGACCGCAACCCGCAGCAACGTCGTGATCCGCAAGCTCAAGACCGGCGTTCCGGGTCTCGACGAAGTGCTCGGCGGGGGTTTGCCCGAATACTCCTTCAACATCATCGCCGGCCCGCCGGGGAGCGGCAAGACCACGATGGCCCACCAGATCATGTTCGCCAACGCTACGCCAGAGAAGCCCGCGCTCTACTTCACGGTGCTGGGCGAACCGGCGATCAAGATGCTGCGGTACCAGCAGCAGTTCTCGTTCTTTGATCAGGCCAAGCTCGACTCGTCCATCCGCTTTGTCAACCTCAGCGAGATGGTGCTCAAGAACGACCTGAGCGCGGTTTTGGCCGAGATCATCAAGGTGGTTGAAGAGGTCGGCCCCGGCATCGTCATGGTCGATTCGTTCCGCACCGTGGTCCGCAAGGCCCAGAGCATGAACGGCGGCTCCGCGAGCGGGGGCGAGGTCGAGCTTCAGGGGTTTGTGCAGAGCCTTGCCCTGCACCTGACGAGTTGGCAGGCGACCACGTTTCTCATCGGCGAGTATTCCGAGGGCGAACTGCGAGATAACCCGGTCTTCACCGTGGCCGACGGGCTCTTCTGGCTCTCCCAGTCCATCGAACGCAACTCGATTGTGCGCAAAATGCAGGTCATGAAGTGCCGCGGCCAGGAGACGGTGCCGGGCCTGCACACCTTCCGCATCACC
>JBBRUT010000083.1:0-14952 GCA_038247555.1 Phycisphaerales bacterium
CCAGTGGCGGAAGAACGGCGCGCCCATCGTGAACGGCGGCACCATCGCGGGGGCCACCTCGCCCACGCTCACCTTCACACCCACGCTCCTGAGCGACACCGCGTCGTATGACGTGCAGGTCACCTCGCCCGCTTCGTGCAGCGGCGGACCGCAGGTGACCACCAGCGCGGCGGCCATCCTGAGCGTCAACGATCCGTGCGTGGGCTTGGGGCCGACGGTCACCTTCCAGCCCCTCGCGCTCAACGTCCTCACCGGTGATATCGCCGCGTACACCGTCGCGGCCTCGGCGGATGCTGGCGGCGGCACGCTCTCCTACCAGTGGCGCAAGGACGGCGTCAACCTGAGCGACGGCGGCACGGTCTCCGGCGCGACGACGACCACGCTGACCATCGGCCCCGCCGACCTCTCCGACAACGGCGCGGCGTTTGACGCGGTGGTCACCAATGACTGCGGCACAGCCCGCAGCGACCCCGCCGGACTTGGCGTGACGTGGAGTTGCCCTGCGGACTTTGACGCAAGCGGCACGGTCGCGGTGCCGGACATCTTCGCCTTTCTCTCCGCGTGGTTCTCGGGCTGCCCATGATCATTCGCTTCGGCGGATGTCGTGGGTGTGGCTGCGCCCCCACCCGCCCCAAGCACATCGTGAGTTTTCTTCACTCTGTGGGCTCTGTGTCGGCCTCTGCGACCTCTGTGCACGGCCTTTTTTCCGAGTTCCGAGCAGTACAACCGACCGCACCCGGCACCAGCGCCCGGCGTAGCAGTCATGGAGACCCGCAAACCGGTCGATAACACCTCCACCATGCCCGGCACACCGCACACCGATCTGTCGCCCGAACTGCTCGGCCACATGCAGGCCATCAAGGCCAAGGCGATCGAGTATGGGCTGTCGTTCCATGAAGTGGTGTATGAGGTGCTGCCGTTTGATGTGATGAACCAGATCGCCTCGTACCAGGGCTTCCCGGTGCGCTATCCGCACTGGCGGTGGGGCATGGAGTATGAGTCGCTGTCGAAGCGCGATGCCTATGGCATGGGCCGCATCTACGAGATGGTCATCAACAACGACCCGGTGTACGCGTACTTGCAGGAGAGCAACTCGGTCACGGATCAGAAGCTGGTGATGGCGCACGTGTATGGCCATGCCGACTTCTTCAAGAACAACTTCTGGTTCAACCGGACCGACCGCAAGATGATGGACCAGATGGCCAACCACGCGACGCGGGTGCGGCGGCATGTGGATCGGCATGGGCAGGAGACGGTGGAGCGGTACCTTGATGCGTGCCTGTCGCTCGAGCATCTGATCGATCCGCACTCGATGTTCATGACGCGGGCGGGGGAGGAATCTCGCACGGGGCGTGCGGCGGATGAGCGGCGGGAGCGCGAGCGGCCGAGCGGCAGCGATGACGATGGCAAGCTGCCGGCGAAAGACTACATGGACCCGTTCATCAATCCGCGGGCGGTGCTCGACCGGGAGCGGAAGGAGCGGGAAGACCTCGCCAAGGCCGAGCGCGGCCGCTTTCCGCGGCAGCCGACGCGGGATGTGCTGCTGTTTCTGCTGCGGCACGCGCCGCTAGAGGATTGGCAGCAGGATGTGCTGGGGATCATTCGCGATGAGGCGTACTACTTTGCGCCCCAGGCGATGACCAAGACGATGAACGAGGGGTGGGCGGTGTACTGGCACTCGAAGCTGATGACGCATCACTTTGTCGAGGCGTCGGAGATCGTGCAGTATGCCGATCAGCACTCGGGGGTGCTGGCGATGGCGCCGGGGGGCTTCAACCCGTACAAGATCGGGTATGAGCTGTTCAAGGACATCGAGCGGCGCTGGAACATGGGCCAGCACGGGGCGCAGTGGGAGCGGATGGAGGGGATCGGCGCGCAGGAAGACTTCGATGACAAGTCGATGAAGGGGCGGGAGAAGATCTTCGAGGTCCGGCGGATCTATAACGATGTGCAGTTCATCGATGAGTTCCTGACGCCGGAGTTTGTCGAGCGGCACAAGATGTATCAGTATCGCCGCGACCCGCAGACGGGCGAGAACAAGATTGTGTCGCGCGACTTTGACCGCATCAAGCAGACGCTGCTGTACCGCATGACGAACATGGGTCAGCCGTTCATTTATGTGGTGGATGCCAACTACCGCAACCGCGGCGAGCTGTACCTGTCGCACCAGTTCAACGGGCTGGAAGTGGATATGGCCAAGGCGCGGGAGGTGCTGGTGAACCTGCGGCTGCTGTGGGGTCGGCCGGTGCACCTGCAGATTCGGATCGAGGATGATCAGTGGCTCTTGAGCTGCGAGGATGCACCGCCGGGGGACAGCGTGAGGAAAGAGAAGATCAAGGCGGATACGCCGGTGCCGGCGCATCAGGTGGCGTAGCGGGGGAGGGAGGGGGGCTCAGGCGAGTGCATCCCACGCGGCATCGAAGTGCGTGGCGTAGTTCTTCCAGCGGCCCGTGCCGTCGCGGTTGATCGGCCGGCGGACCTGCTCGTGGCTGAGTGTGTGCACGATGCGGTTGTTGGCCTCGGGGTGCAGGCAGGCGGGGTTCCATTCGAGGCCGAGATGGGCGACCATGGCGCGGGCGATGGGCTCGGGGGTCTCGACAAGGTCTTCGAAGCGGATACGGAGGGTGGGGATCTTCAATCCGTCCATGATGATGGGAAGATATTTTCGCTGCGCCTCGATGACGGCGCGGATGGTGTTGAGCGAACCGGTCCAGCCCCAGGTGGGGTCGAAGTTGTTGAGGAAGAGGCTCGCGGCGTTGTCGCGCGGGTCGCGGTCGATACAGATCGCGCGTGCGCCGGGGAGGACCGCCGCGAGGGCCAGGGGCTGGAGCATGGGGAAGACGGTCTTGTCGAGCGTCCAGACGCCATTGGGGATCTGGAGGAAGGTTCGGACATCTTTGCGGTAGGTCTGCTGCCAGTGGTTGAGCGTGGCGACGGAGACCTTGAAGGCGCCGCCGGGCCAGCCGCCGCCCTCGAAGGCGATGGCGTTGGCCATTCGGCCGTGAAGGTTGAGCTCTCCGACGCCGCGGATGTGCGGGTGGCAGTCGAGCATCTGCTCGGTGAGGGTGGTGCCGGAACGCGGCATCCCCATGATGACGGCGGTGCGCTCGAGGGCAGAGGAGGCGCGGGGGAGGAGCGCGAGGTGGCCCTGCTCGGCGGCTTTGGCGGTGACCTCCAGCGCGCGGACGAGCGCGGGGGTGTCGAAGGGCTTGGTGGTGCGCTGATGCGCGGCGGCGGCGGCGGCCCAGGCCTCGTCGAAGCGCTTGTGTTTTTCGAGAAGCCGGACGAGTTCGAAGCCGGCCATGCGGTCAATGGGTTCAGATTCACCGGCGTGGAGGATGGTGTTGAGACGGGACTCACAGAGCGCAAGGTCGCCGCCGCTGGCGCGGAGGTGGCGGGCGGACACGAGCAGCCAGCGCCGGTCCTGCTGAAACGGGCCGGGCTCGGCGAGGAGCTTGGCGAGTTCATCGAGCCGCTTGGCGCGGAAGAGGGCTTCGGCGATGACGGTGCAGGCTTCGACTCCGGCTTTGCCTCCGAGTTTTCGGACGCGGCCGGCGAGTTCGATGGCCCAGTCGGTCCGGCCTTGCCGGTGCGCGGCGACAGCCTGCTGGAGGAGGTCGTGGGGGGCGTTCTTGGCGGGCCGGGTAGGGGAAGGCATGGTGCAGACTCGGGATCGGTGATTGAAGGCGCGGGGATGATGAGCGGATCCGGGCTGCGATGGCGCTTGCCCATGTTCTCAAGTGTCTGGATGCGGGGTGATGTCGGTTGACGGGACGGCAAGGTTTGCGCGGGATGCGCAGTTAATGCTTGCAGGCCCGTGAACTGGTGGTATGCTGTTCCTTTGAGAACGCCACCTCTTTCGTGGTGTGCGTTCGTGCGGGAGAGAGAACCTGCACACAACTTGAGGCTGCGATCGGCGGAAGGGATTTCGCCGGGAGTGGTTGCGTGTGTTTTCCGCATTGGTCTGCAAGTGGGCTTGGAGGCCCGGGTGCACGGTGCTGTTCCGCGCCCGGGGCGGACGGCTTGGGTTTGGCATTCTCGGAGGGTCGATCGGGAGCGAGAGAGGCCTCAGCGTGAGGCAACCCGAAAGGCAGAAGCGTGCTGAGGCGCTACTCCGGTTATTCTGGTATCCCGAGAAGAATCGGGAGGAGAGAAGAGAGAGATGAACTTCAAGGCTGCTGTACTTTCTGTCGCCGCGATCGCGGCTCTGGCCGGCACGGCGAACGCCGATGTCACCGTGAACTTCACGAACCAGACGTTCTTGGGCTTTAACTTCAACGAGATCTTTGCTCCGGGCACACTGACGGGCACGCTGACCGGCGTTTCGGTCGATGCGGTGCTGAACGCGTCGGTTGCGTTCACGTACGCGGATGACCTGTGCGTGTACCTCGACGAAATTCCCTTGAGCACGGGTGGGCAGCTTCAGGTCGGCGGCTTCAGCAACCTGAGCGCGCTTGAGCGGATCTTCTGGGCCAACGGCGGCAGCGATCTCCCCGGCACGACTGTGATCGATAGCGTCACCCTCGGCACGCCGATCCTGATGGACGGCAACCTCGCGAGCGTGTGGCTGGGCAACGGGTACGGCGCGGCTGGCACCAGCGGCACTTGGACGGGTTCGGTCACGCTGCTGGGCGTTGATGTTGTTCCCGCCCCGGGCGCGTTTGCGCTGCTGGGCCTCGGCGGCCTCGCGGCTGCCCGTCGTCGTCGCAACTGATCTCTTCGCTACACCGACCACAACAGCGAACCGGGATGCCAACACGGCATCCCGGTTTCGTTTTTGGATGATCTCAAGGGACACTGGTCTGGAGGCTGGTGCCACCAAAGACTGGTGCTACCAAGATCAAACGGCGGGCTGAGTAGCGCACCATTCGCGCCAGACGGCTCGCATGGCGGAGCTGAAGCGGTGGGCGAAGGCGGGGGCGTCGCCGACTGATGCAGAGAAGCTGTTCCGCAGCGATGCGCGGAGCTGGGTGAGGCGGGCGGGGCTGCTCGCAAGATCGACGGCGATACGTACGTAGTCATCGGGGGTGCTTCCCACCAGATTGCCGAGCCCGCAACTGGTGAGGATCGACAGGGTGTACCGCGAGGCAGAGCGATCCATGGCGAGGCCGACAACTGGGACGCCCATCCACATGGCTTCGCAGGTGGTGGTCATGCCGCTGTAGGGGAAGGTGTCGAGCGCGATGTCGACCTTGTGATACTCGCTCAGCATGAGCTTTGCGTTGTCGGTCGGGCCGTGGATCACGATGCGGGAGGCTGCTTGCGTGCCGAGGCCTTGCGCGGCGAAGCGGCGGAGAATCTGGTCGCACACACCGGGGGAAGCGAAGCCGGTGTGGCGGAGGCGGAGGGTTGCGCCCGGCACGGCCTGCAGTATGCGGGCCCAGAGGGCAAAGGTCGTATCGTTCATCTTGGTAAGGTTGTTGTAGCAGCCAAAGGTGATGACCCCGTGCGTAGGCGAGCCTTCGCGCTGAGAAGGGGGCGGCTGCACATCGGGCGATTCGGGAACCGGCGCGAAGGTGAAGCCGCACGGATCGAGGCGGAGGAGGCGTTCGACGTTGTGGCTCTCGGTGCCGACGGGGTCGGTGCAAGAGTCGACGATGCGATAGTCCAACGCGCTGAGGCCGGAGGTGACGGGCTGGCCGAACCAGGTGAGCTGGACCGGGGCAGGGCGGAGGTGGAAGCACTCCATGCGGTGGCCGACGGTGCGGCCGGAGAGATCGACCGCGATGTCGATCTGGTGTTCGCGGAGGCGGGCGGCGAGCGCGGGGATCGGGAGCTTGCTGACATTCTCGAAGTGATCGACCGCAGCACGGACGCGGGCGGTGCAGGCATCCTCGGCAGGCATGGTCATGTAGCAGCGGAACTCGAGCTGCTGCTTGTCATAGGACGTGGCCAGCGGCTCGAAGAATCGCATGATGGCGTGGTCGCGGAAGTCGCCGCTGACGAAGGCGATGCGGAGTCGCCGGTCGGGGTCGGGGCGATTTGCAAACGGCGACCGGGCGACGGGCAGGCGCGTGCTGATGAGCCGGCCGAAGCGCGTGGCAAACTCTTTGATCTCGGCGGGAGAGGTGTTCAGTGCGTAGATCGCGGCGTTGGCGGCGCGCTCGGCGACGGCAGGGTTGCCAGGGTCAAGCTGGAGGAGGGGTCTGTGGATGGCGAGCGCTTCGTCTGCGCAACCGAGAGAGAGGAGCACGCCGGCCCTGGCATCGGCGAAGCGTCCGGGTGTTCCTGCGCGCGCGGGCGCATCATCGAGTACGGCGAGGGCTTCGTCGAGACGATTGAGAGAGGCCAGGAGCTGCGAGATCGCGGCACGGGTGTCATCGGCGGAGGGGTTGATGGCGAGCTCGCCGCGCAGGTCAGCGATGGCTTCGGTCGGCCTTCGCGCAAGGATGTGCACGCGGGCGCGGTTGGCGCGAGGACCGGGCGATGACGGGGAGACTTCGACCGCGCGATCGGCGTAGTAGAGCGCGGTGTCGAGTTCGCCCATCGCCGCGAGCGTGGCGACGAGAAGGCTCAGGAGCATGGGGTCGCGGGGCGATGCCTGGATGAGCCGTAGTAGCGCGGCTTTGGCCTCGGTGTTGCGTCCGGCACGCGCCAGTGCAACAGCCTGATCGATCCTTGTTCGCTGGCTCGCGGTACTCATGCGATGAAGTATGTCGGCGATCGGTGTTCGGGACTGCGCCGAGGCGGGTTATCGGGCGAGGATGCGATCGACATATCCGCGTGCCGCGGCGTCTGCGTTGATGGCGTCGCTCAGCGTGTGAAGGGGTGAGGAACCGACTTCGTGCAGAGCGTCGCGCGAGACCTCGGCGATGCGGCCGAAAGGGATTCGCCGATCGAGGAAGGCGGCGACGGCGGATTCGTTGGCGGCGTTGAAGACCGCGCCGGCGGTTCCGCCGCGACGGATGACTTCGTAGGCGAGGCCGAGGGCGGGGAAGCGTGTGTGGTCTGGCGGGCAGAAGTCGAGCCGGGCGATGGAGGCGAGGTCGAGCTTGCGGCTGACGCCGGGTGGGCGCGCGGGATGGGCGAGGGCGTACTGGATCGGTGTGCGCATGTCGTTGGCGCCGAGCTGCGCGATGACGGAGCCATCGGCGAACTCGACCAGCGAGTGGACGATCGACTGCGGATGGATCAGGACATCGATCTGCTCGGCGGATGCGCCAAAGAGCCAGTGCGCTTCGAGGACTTCGAGCGCCTTGTTGGTGAGCGAGGCGCTGTCGATGGTGACCTTTGGTCCCATCTGCCAGGTGGGGTGTTTGAGGGCCTGCTCGGGCGTTGCGTCGAAGGTTGAGCGTGCGTCGAGCGTGCGGAAGGGGCCGCCGGAGGCCGTGAGGATGAGGCGTGAGACGCCGGCGGGGAGGGCAGGGATCGGAGGGAGCGTGCCTTGTCCGCGTTCACACTCGCACGCGAGACACTGCCAGAGCGCGGAGTGCTCGCTATCCACGGGGAGGAGAACGGAACCGCTGCGGGCGCAGGCGGCGACGACCAGTTCGCCCGCCGCGACGAGCGTCTCCTTGTTTGCAAGCGCGATGCGTCGGCCGAGGTGGATCGCGGCGAGCGCGGCGGGGAGGCCGGCAGAGCCGACCATGGCCGCCATGACAACATCGCAGTCGACTTCGCGGATGAGCTGCTCGGCGGAGCTGGGGCCTTGGAGCACGCGGAGATCGCCGGGGAAGGCGCCTGGTTTCGCGCTGCTGCCATTGGAGAGCGCGATGGTGGGGCAACTGGTCGCCGCGGCCTGGGCGGCGAGCGCATCGCCGTTGCGTCCGGCGGCGAGGCCCACGATCTCGAAGGCGGGGCCTTCGCCCGCTTGCTTGCGCAGTGCGTTGAAGTGGGTGACGACGTCGATGGTTTGCGTGCCGATCGAGCCGGTAGATCCGAGGATGATGATGCGCGTGGGGCGCTGTGACGTAGTCATGGTCGTGAGGCGTGAGGGCGGATCACTCGTCTCCGCCGCCGAGGCTCTTGCGCTCGCTGGGCGCCAGGCGTCGACGACTGGAGTACAGGGAGCGGGGCTTGGGGACATTCACAGCGAGGGGCGCGGCACCGGGTTTGGGCGTTGCCGCCGGAGGCGGAGCGGGATCGGGACGAGGCGGAGACTGGGAAGCGCTGCCGCCTCCGCCGCTTCTGCCGGCGCTTGGAGCTGAAGGGGCACGGGATGCGGCGCGGGGTGTGTCAGATGCAGAAGCGTTCTCGCCGGGAGCGGTGCCGGTGTCGGCGCCTTCGCCTGCGCGACCGCGACCTCTGCCGCCGCGACGGCGCCGGCGGCGCTTGGGGCCACCTTCTTCACCGGGCGCGAAGTCGCCGGAAGCATCGTCGTGATGATCGGGGTTGCGTGCTGCGGGCTGCGGAGAGGGCGACTCGGCTGCGGGCGGGGTCGGAGCGTTCTGCGACCCGGGTTCTTCGCCGTTTGGCGCGGAACCGTTTGGAGCGGAGCCGTCGAGCGCGGGTGAGCCATCGCGATTTCGGCCGCGGCCCCCGCGACGGCGGCGACGACGACGACGACGGACACCGTCGGCATCGAACTCGCTTTGCTCACCGGAACCATCGGCATGGCCGTCGGGTCCATGATCGGCTGCGACGGGTGAGGGGGAATCGTTCGTGGAGGCGGCTGCGCGGTCATCGTGTTCGTCTTCGCGCGGGAGATCGCCGTCTGGCGAAGTCTGCGGGCCACCATCGGCGGATGCGGGGGCATCGGAGAACGTGCCGTCGCGGTTGCGGCCGCGACCGCCACGACGACGACGACGGCGACGCTTGCCACCGGCTTCGCCCTCGGGGGAAGGGCCATCGCCGCGGGGCTGAGCGGGGCCGGAGGAATCTGTCTCGGGCGCATCGTCTTCGGCGAGCATCGCGGGCCGGGCGGGCCTTTGGTCTGGGATGGAGACAGAGGGTGGCGCGAGGGTTCCGTCGCGATCGCCATCGCGGTTTCGGCCGCGACCACCGCGACGACGGCGTCGACGTTTGCCGCTGGCATCGGTTTCAGATTGGGCTGCGGCGGCATCGGCGGCGAGGGCCTGTGCCTCATCCATCTCGATGGGGTGCATGGGGAGCTCAAGGACTTCCTCGACGGGCTCATCGAACTCCTGTTCGGCGTCGTCGGAGAGATTGGCCCAGTTGGGTTCGGCGTCGGTGGGGAGCTCGAAGACCACCAGTTCATCTTCGCGGGCGCGGCGATTCAAGAGGCGTGTGACATCGACATCGTTGCCCGCGGCGTCGTAGGCGTAGAAGCTGACGCGGTCGATGGGGATGGCATCGGAGACGCGGACATCGACATGCTTGCCGAGAGTGCGCTCGAGCCGCGAGAGGGCGCGGCGCTTGGTGGAGAGCAGCTCGCCGGCGATTCGCGGCGAGACGACGAGTTCGGCGCGGGCGACGGCCTCGGTATCGAGGACGGCGGCGAGTTCGCGCAGGGCGTCGGCGGCGACGGAATCGGGGCGCTGGACCAGGCCCCGGCCGCGGCAGACGGGGCAGTCGGCAAAGTGCATGCTTTCCTGGCTGCCGCGCATGCGCTGGCGGGTCATTTCGAGGATGCCGAACTCGCTGATAGGGGCGGTGGTCCAGCGGGCGCGATCGCGCTTGAGGTTGTCCTTGAAGCGGTTCTCGATCTCGCGGCGGTGCTTGGCCTGTCGCATATCGATGAGGTCGTTGACGATGACGCCGCCGACATCGCGCAGACGGAGCTGGCGGCAGATCTCGTCGACGGCTTCGGCGTTGGTGCGGTAGGCGGTGGTTTCGGCGTCCTTGGCGTCGCGCATCTTGCCGCTGTTGACGTCGATGGCGACGAGGGCTTCGGCCTCATCGATGACGAGGCGACCGCCGCCGGGGAGTGGGACTTCGCGGGCGTGGATAGTCTGGATCTGGCGTTCGATTCCAAGGACGTGGTAGATGGGGGCCTTGCCGGTGTAGTGGACCAGCTTGGTGCCGCTGCGGGGGGCGACGATCTTGAGGAAGCGCGCCGCGCGGTTGAGCGCGGCATCGTTATCGATGACGATTTCGTCCATATCGCTGGTGAGGGTGTCGCGGAGGGTGCGGACGAGGAGATCGCTTTCTGAGTAGAGCAGGCGGGGCTTGTTGCCCTGCTTCCAGCGTTTCTCCATGTCCTTCCAGAGCCGGGAGAGGTAGGCCAGGTCGCGCTTGAGTTCGAGCTTGGTGCGGTCCATGCCGGCGGTGCGGAGGATGAAGCCGAAGCCGTCGGGGAGATCGAGCTGGTCGAGGATCTCGCGCATTTTGCGGCGGACTTCCTCATCTTCAACTTTGCGGGAGACGCCGACGCGGTCCATCTGCGGCATCATGACGAGGAAGCGGCCGGGGATGCTGAGATAGCTGGTGACGGTCGGGCCCTTGGTGCCGACACCTTCCTTGATGACCTGGACGGCGATTTCCTGGCCGCGACGGAGGCAGGCCTGGATGGGCGGGCGTTCGCGGCGCGGGGTCTTCTTGCCGACGCGCTCGGTGGTTTCGCCGTCTTCACCGGGGAAGTAGCGTGGGTGGAGGTCGGTGACGTGGAGGAAGCCGTTGGCGGGGAGGCCGAAGTCGACGAAGGCGGCCTGGATGGCGGGCTCGACGTTGACGACGCGGCCGATGTAGATGTTGCCGACGTGGGAGGCGGAGTCCATGCGTTCGGCGTGGAACTCCTCGAGGCGGTCGTTTTCCATGACTGCGACCCGGCATTCCTCGCCCGGGACGTAGTTGATCACCATCTTCTTGAGATTGGACATTGTGTAGCCGTCATCCTTTCCGGCACTGGTGGTCGCGCGCGCAGACCGATCGCAACCCGGCGGGCAAGTGCCTGCCGCGGCGTGTTGATCGTGTGTGTGGCGAACGAGTTCATACTGCGACGCACCGGCCTCTTCGGGCGGCGACTCGTGAGCCGGGATGCACAAGGATCGACGCGTGGCGGGACTGCGCGGCCTTCGGAGCGCTGCGGCCGAACGGTTTCCCGGTGGCCACGCGCTCCTGAACCCGCTCGCCCGTGGCCTGTGCCACGGAGCGCCCCACCCACAAAGCCTCGCCCCTCGCCCCGGTGTCCTGCGCCGACCCGAAGGTCTTGGCACGGGTGACGGGGGGAGCGCGTCGGAAGTTCCTCGTGCAGGAAACGCCCGGCAGGGCGAGACCGCACCGATTGCTTTTACCCTGGCGTCAGTCGCCGGAACGCCCGTCGAACGCGTCAGGGATGATCTTTCGAGCCTGGTCGCGGAGAAACGCCGCGACGGCGGCATCGGAATCGAGGGACAGGGCCCGTTTGGCCATGCGCTCGCATTGTTGAATCGACACGTTCCGGACGACCCTTTTGAGTGAAGGGAGGCTCGAAGCGGTTGCGGAGAGTGTACGGAGTCCCAGGCCCATCAGCAACAGGGCATATTCGGGATCGCCGGCGGATTCTCCGCAGCAGGAAACGGGGATGCAAGAGCGTCGGCCGGCGCGGACGATGTCGCGGATGAGCTTGAGGACGGCGGGGTGGCAGGGATTGAAGAGGGTGGCGACTCGTTCGTTGGTGCGGTCGACGGCGAGGGTGTACTGCACCAGGTCGTTGGTACCGATTGAGAAGAAGGCGGACTCGCGGGCGAACATGGGGGCCATGATCGCGGCGGCGGGGACTTCGACCATCATGCCGATGGGGATGTCGCGGTCAAAGGGGACACCCTCATCGGCGAGGTCCTCCATGACATCGTGCAGCAGGTACTTGGCCTGGCGCAGTTCGTTGATGTTGGTGATGAGGGGGAACATGATGCGGATGGGCCCGAGCGCGCTGGCGCGGATGAGGGCGCGGAGCTGCGTCTTGAACATCGGCAGGGACTGGAGGCAGTAGCGGATGGAGCGGAGGCCGAGGAAGGGGTTGCGCTCGGGCTCATCGAACTGGGCCTGGGTGTATTTGTCGGCGCCGAGGTCGACGGTGCGGATGACGAGTGGGCGTCCGGCGGAGAGCTCGACCGCCTTGCGGTAGGCGTTGTAGTGGTCCTCTTCGGTGGGCTCTTTGGCGCTGGTGAGGTAGAGGTACTCGGTGCGGTAGAGGCCGACACCATCGGCGCCGCATTCGATGGCGACGGGGATCTCTTCGGGGAACTCGATGTTGGCGAGCAGGGAGATGGCGGTGCCGTCGGTGGTGACGCTGGGGAGCTTGACGAGCTCGGTGAGGGAGAGCTTGGCGGTGGCGCGTTGCTCGATTCTGCGGCCATATTCGGCGAGAGTGGCTTCATCGGGGTCGATGATGACGATGCCGTACTCTCCGTCGATGATGACCGGGGCCTCGTCGGTGGCGACATCGGTGAGGTGACTGACGCCGACGACGGCGGGGATTCCCAGCGCGCGGGCGAAGATCGCGGTGTGGCTGGTTTTGCCGCCGAGGTCGGTGGCGAAGGCGGCGACGTGGCTGCGGTCGAAGGCGGCTGTCTGGGAAGGGGTGAGGTCTCGCGCGACGATGACGGCGCGGCGGTCGAGGATGGCCATGCGGCTGGCGTGTTCGCCGATCAGGTGCTTGAGCACGCGTGAGGAGAGGTCGCGGACATCGTCGACCTTGGTCTGGAAGCTGGGATCCGGGAGGGTAGAGAAGCGCTCGAGCAACTCGTCGAAGGCCTTCCAGACGGCGTACTCGGCGGTGACCTTGTCCCGATCGACGCGCTCGTGCATGGGCCGGGTGAGGGACTGGTCGCAGAGCATGCCGACGTGGAACGCGAAGATTTTGGCGGCTTCCTCGCCGAGGCTGACGCGGGTGCGCTCGCGGAGGTCGTTGAGTTCGTGAATGGAAGCGCCGAGGGCCTTCCACAGACGGTCGTGCTGGATGGGGATCTGCTCGGCGGTGATGAAGCGTTTGGGGATACGCCGCCGCTGGTCATCGAGGACGAAGATTCGCCCAATGACGATGCCCGGGGAGACTGCGATACCCTTGAGCGTTTCCATGCCGCGAAAGGACCCTCCACCAACGGCCGCAGACACCGCCGGTGCCCGTTCACCAATCCCAAACAAAGACCTGTTTTTACCCCCGCTTTGCGGAGAGTGTTGATGATAGCAAAGGCGGCCTGAATGAGAAGGGCGTGCGGCGGCTTGACTTGAAGCCGCGGTTGTGCTCTCATGTTCGTGGCTGCGGCGATCGCTGCGAGCCCCTTCAATAGGGAGTTGGAAGGGTCCGGCCTGGCGGCGGCTTGTGATGGCCGTGGTGGCTTGGCGGATTTTGGGCGGGGTCGGTTAGGTCCCGGATTGGGCTTGTTTGCTCGTACTACGTGGTCGCGTCGACGGTCTCCCGGTTGGGGGTCGCTTCGCGTTTGCGAGTGGGCAGGCAGTTCGTACCGGTGGGGTTGGTCTTCTGCATGACGACGGTAACAGGAATACTGGACTGGCCGACACGCGCTGAAGGGCGCGTCCGGCAACTCAATGGTTCGGCGCTGGTTCAGCGGGAAGATGATCCGTTCATGCCGCTGGTTTTCAGTGAGCGGTTCAAGATGCGGCATGGTCTTGAAGTGACTGTGCAAGTTGGGCATCGGCCCAGCGGTGGCGGGTTTGGGCATGGGGGCGGTCAGGGCTCGGGAGGTCAGGGTGGCCAGGGTGGCCAGGGGCAGGGTGGTGGTGGACGGCGCAAGCGAAGGCGGGGCCGGGGTGGAGGGCCGCGGCCGCAGTTTGATCAACAGCAACAGCAGCAATCACCGGGTGGACCGGGGATGAATGGACCGGGCTTTCAGGGCGGCGGCGGGGGTCGGCCGGTTGTGGAAGCGGTGGTGGCGATCGAGGGGCTGGAGCCGGAGCGATTTGCGGCGAGCAAGCCGTTTGAAGATCTGACATCGATTGATCCGCAGCCGCGGCTGACGCTTGAGTATCCGGGGTGCCCGGTGTCTTGCCGGCTGGCGGATTTGTTCTGCCCGATCGGGCGGGGGCAGCGCGGCTTGATTGTGTCGCCGCCGAAGGCGGGCAAGACGACACTTTTGAAGGATGTGGCGACATCGATTCTGCGGAATCATCCGGATGTCGAGATGATTCTGCTGCTGGTCGATGAGCGGCCGGAAGAGGTGACGGACTTCAAGCGGACGTTTGCGAACTTCAATGAACCTGGGAAGCGGCCGCGGGCGGTGGTGATCGCGTCGAGCAATGACAATGATGCGGATCGGCATGTGGCGGTGTCGCTCTTGACGATGGAGCGCGCCAAGCGGATGACCGAGGCGGGCAAGCACGTGGTGGTGATGCTGGATTCGCTGACGCGGCTGGGGCGCGCCTTCAACCGGTCGCGGAAGTATGCATCGAGCGGGCGGACGATGACGGGGGGCATCGATGCGAAGGCGATGGAAGTGCCCAAGCAGATCTTCGGCTCCGCGCGCAATACGGAAGAGGCGGGGTCGCTCACGATGATCGCGACGTGCCTGATTGATACGGGCAGCGCGATGGACCAGGTGATCTTCGAGGAGTTCAAGGGCACGGGCAACATGGAGCTGATCCTGGATCGGAAGATCGCGGAGCGGCGGCTGTTCCCGGCGATCAACCTTGCGGCGAGCGGCACGCGGAAGGAGCACCTGCTGATGACCGAGCAGGAGCTCAAGACGATCACCGCGCTGCGGCGGAGGCTGATGTCGATGCCGCCGCACGTGCAGATCGAGCAGTTGCTGGCGGCGATGCAGCGGTTCCCGACGAACGATGCGCTGGTGGGGAGCGCGGCGGGCTGAGGCGGGCGGCGGGCAAATCCCTTTGAGTTCGAAGTCCTTCACGTTCAGGGCTTTACGCAACCTTCACCGGATAATCGGTAGTGAAGTCTTTGCGGATCGGCCGCGGGCCCTTATTCTCTCTGCTTGACGGGAGAGAGAGACCCCTCCCACAACTCGGGTTGTTCGCGATCGGCGAGGAGTGCTCGTCTGTCGGCTGCGCGTGTCGCCGTGTGTGTTTGGCGCGTGCGTGGGCGGCGGGAGAGGTTCCGGGCCGGCCGAGATTCGTACACGGTTTTTTAAGGAGTGAGAGAGATGACACGGACCAAGA
>JBBRUT010000084.1:0-14934 GCA_038247555.1 Phycisphaerales bacterium
TATGGCGACAAGAACCGCCTGCTCTGGTGGCTGGATCGCGGTGCCGCCGCCCTTGCGCTGGGCGATACCGCGGGCACCATCGAGAACTTTGAGAAGGCCGAGGAGTACATGGACATCTTCCGCTCGGCCAGCGCGGCGGATGACCTTGGCAAGTGGCTGCTCAACGACACCGCCGCGCCGTACTACGGCGAGCCCTACGAAGACATGTACGTCAACGTCTTCAAGCTTCTGGCGCAGCTTGAAGCCGCAAACCTCGAGGGTGGTGCGACTGTTGAAGCCCGTCGCATGGCGACCAAGGCCGATGCCCTGCGGGACCGCTATCTGCGAATGAGGGGTGAAGCAGGAAAGCAGGCCTCCGATGGCAGCGTTCCAGCCGCGGCGGCCGGTGGTGCGATGCCCACTACGGAAGATGGCGAGTTCATCGAGAGCCCCCTGGGCACCTACCTCACGGCGGTTACGTTTCTCAAGACCGGCGAGCGTGCAATGCACGAGGTTGCATCCAGGCGTCTGCTCACATCTATCGACGCCCAGGGGGCGTTGATCGGACCCGTGCAGCGGGACAAGTTCTCCGGCCTTGAGGCGATGCGGCAGGATGAGGTCAACGTGTTGCTCGTGGCGATCTCCGGCCGCGGCCCGAGGAAAGTCGCCAAGCGATTTGGTCCCATCCCCATCTTTGAATGGCCCGTCTACTTCGAGCTTCCCGAACTCGTCGGAGGCGTCGCCGAAGCCTCGGGCGCGAGGCTGGTGATCGATGATGGAACGGTCGTCGACCTCGCCCTCGTCGAGGATCTGCGGAGTGTCGCAACCGCCAATCACCAGCGTCAGATGCCCCTGATCTACGCCCGCACGTACCTCCGCTCGTCGGCTAAGGCTGCCGCCGCGTTTGCGCTGACCAGGACGTGGCAGAGCAACTCGAAGCGCGGGAGCGAACAGGCTGTGGCTACGGTGGTCGGCACGCTGGCGGGTCTGGCGATTGTCGGATTTACGGAGAAAGCGGATTTGCGCGCGTGGGAGCTGTTGCCGGGTCAGACACACGTGGGGATGGTGAAGCTGCCCCCCGGCGAGCACAACGCAAGAATCGAGTATCTCTCTTCCACCGGCGGGGTCCTGTACGCCGGACCGTGGAAGACGATCGCGGCGGGCGATCGACCGACGGACCTCACCACAATCGTTGAACATTACTGGCGATAGCCGGTATCACAGGCAGTCACATCCAACGGAGCTGAAGCATGAACAGCATGATGAAGTTGACGGGCGCGAGCATCGCGGCAGCAGGGATCGCAATGGCGGTCGTTTCCTGCGGCCCAACCCGGAGGGAAGTTGAGCGGGTCGATCCGGAAACCAGGGTCGATCTGGATTACCGCTTCAACGACACCGACGCCCGCCAGGTGTGGCAGGGCATGGTGAACGACGCCACGTTCCGCAACTGGATCGGCCGGTGGCAGCAGGAGCAGGGAGGCAACCGCCCCATCATGATCGTGGGACCGATCAAGAACAACACGCAGGATTACATCAACATGAACCTGTTCACCCGGAACTTTGAGCGCGAAATGCTCAACGGCGGGAACGTCCGAGTGGTCTCGATGCGTGATCAGCGGGGCGACTTGCGGGATGAGCGTCTGCAAGGGCAGGAGTGGAACTCGCCCGAGACCCGCAAGCTGATGAAGAACGAGCTGGGCGCGGACCTGATGCTGATGGGCGACGTCAACGACGTCGTCGAGAGATCACTCGATAACCGGCAGGTCAGCAAGTACTACCAGGTGAACCTCGAACTGACCAATATCGAGACCAACGAGAAGGTCTGGATCGGCAGCGTGGAGATCAAGAAGGTCGCAACGCTGAAGTGATCCGC
Organism: Phycisphaerales bacterium; assembly: GCA_038247555.1. GTDB lineage: Bacteria > Planctomycetota > Phycisphaerae > Phycisphaerales > UBA1924 > JAHBXL01. The sequence continues at coordinate 1,853 of JBBRUT010000084.1, forward strand.
GGTCGCGGGATCTGATCCACATCAAAGCGAAGATGACACGCCCCGTCTGCAAGGATGGGGCGTTGTCATTGGTAGGCGTGTCGAAAAATCGAACGGGAGTCGCTGCAAGCCTGTCAGGCAAGCTCACCGCTCTCAGGCGTCACGACTCGGAATCGCTTTTCTTGTCCCGAGTCCGCTTCATCTTGTACTCGACCTTCAGGCGACTTTGCAGACGCTCGTAGCTGAACGGGTTGTCGGTCGGGTCATCCAGCTTCAGTTCTTCTCGCACCAAGTTCGCGATCACCGAGGGGCTGCTCCGTCGCCAGATGTCATCGGTCACGGGCATGACGCCGACAACCCGACCGATAGCGATGCCAAACGACTTGGGTATCGCCGCGACGACGGTGCGTTCCGCAGCGGGAAGTGCCGCGACATCCGCACCGGGGTCAAGCTTCGAGCCGATGCTGATGAGTTCATTTCGGAACGCGTCATCGACGACATTTGCATCACTCGGGAACAGGCCAGAAGCAATCGCCGTTGCACGCCTCGGGGGCAGAATCTCCGAGCCCTCTTCATTTGCAAAGGACTGCAACCCGCCATCCGCGAGCGACCGCTGCCTGTAGTCGTCAAGCCTGCTCTTCAGAATCTCGAAGGCCGCGATCTTCTTCAGATCCATCACGACATTCGCACGCACTTCCTCGAGTCCATCAGGAGCGGAAGCCTTGCGTGCCTCGGTCACGATGTAGTAGTACCGGTTGCCGGCAAAGTCCGTCAAGACATCGCCAGGCACGCCGACCTGCAGAACCAGATCGTTATCGCCTGCCAGCTCTCGAACACGGAAGAGCATCGCGCCAAACGGCTCACGCTGGGTGCCGCGCTGCAGGAATGACCGGCCGATCCCTTCGACCGAAGCCGCATCCATGGCGGTGACCCAGGAGCCAGTCCGTCGATTGATCGTCGGGCCGGGAATTTCAACGCCCGTCTGCTCTTTGACGCGGACGACCACGGCGTCGCGGACTTTCGTCAGATCCGGACGGATCTCCGCCCAATCCGGCGGAAGCACGCGGTACAGGTTATCCGGCTGCGTGCGGCGCAGGGCCTTCTCAAACTCGCCGCGAATCGCCTGATCCGCCGCCTTCATCACGCGTTCGATCAGCTCGCCACGGACCTCGGTTTCAAACGGCGCCTTGGCCTGTTCGAGCGTCTGTCCGCCCGAGGGGCTGCCGCCGGGGTTGGCTTTCAGGAATCGCTTATGCACTTCGACAGCATCGGGGGTGACCGCCGCGCCAATCGCAGCCCGGTCAAGCGTCAGCCACTCAAGCTTCACGCGATCCGCCTGGCGGTATCCGAGCCCGAGCTCGCCGGTGCCCGCCTCAAGATCGCTGTACCTGGCAAAGTGAGCCGCGATCTGTTCTTCGGTCGGCTCGGCGACCTCGGACATCACCTGCGACGGCGGAACAAACACGTATTCCACTTCGGTGCGGTCCTGCATCCGCTTCATGCCCGAGGCCAGACGCCTGTCGGAGAACCGCGGAGCACGCTGGTACGCCACCTGCATGCGGATGATGCCGTGCAGCTTGGAGATGGCGCCGTACAACTGATCCTGGGTCAGCCGGAAGTCGGACTGAACCTGAGGAATACCGAGCTCGATCGTGCTTGCGATGATCTTCGTGTTCGCTTCGAGTTCGTCAGCGGACATCTGGTACGCCCGCCCGCTGGCAAACAGCATCTGCCGTACGAGGTCGGGGAGGAAGTCGATGCCCTCTCCCTTACCCGCGATGTATCCGCCCTTCTCCGCCTCGCGGACCAGCATCAGCCAGTGGTCCGCATTCTCCACATTGCTGATCATCGGCAGCATGCGGAGCGTGAGCTGGTCCATCGCGGCGTGCTCGCGCGCGGCGATGTCATACTGCGCGGTACCGATTCGATCCCCATCGATCCACATCACCGTCGTGAAGAGCGGCTGCTTGCCGAGCTCGGTGAGCGTGGTCGGCAGAAGGAAGGCGATCATCAGCAGCGTGCCGCCGACGACGAGGATCCACTGGCTGTACTTCCGGAGGAACTTGAGCATCGCGCTCTCCTTGCGGTCCCGTGCTCAAACTTGCCGGGAACCGGTGGTCCGGCGGGCGCGCAGGGAATCCCTCCGCGCCGGCCGGCCGCCCGTTGTTATCGGTAGAACTCGATGATCAGGTTGGCGTTGACGTCAAACGGAATCTGATCCGATGTCGGCAGAGCCACGATCTTGGTGTTCAGCTCGCCGGGGTTGAAGTCGATCCAGCCCGGAACCTCGTGGCCGGAGAGCGACTCCATGTTCTCGCGGACGAGCTTCTCGAGCTTCGGCTTGACGGTGATCACGTCGCCGACGTCGACTGAATAGGAAGGCCGGTCGCACTTGTGGCCGTTCACCAGAACGTGGCCGTGAGCGACGATCTGACGCGCCGCCCAGATGGTGCGGGCCATGCCCGTCCGGCGCACGACGTTGTCAAGACGGCTCTCAAGCAGCCGCTGCAGAATCTCGCCGGTGTTGCCGGGGATCCGGGTCGCTTCCGCAATGTACCGGCGGAACTGACGCTCCAGCACGCTGTAGTGGAACTTGAGCTTCTGCTTCTCGTTCATGCGCAGGCCGTAGTCGCGCAGCCGACGGCCGCGGAAACCATGCATGCCGGGATACACCAGCGCACGCTTGGTCGTGTGCTTGGGGATGTCCTCGATGGGCGAGCCAACGCGGCGAGAGAGCTTGAGCTTGGGGCCTGTATAACGAGCCATAACGATGCTCCTTCCGTACCCGGACGCATGGCCTGTGGCCGTCGCCGGGGTGCTTGCCGTCTATCGGGAGCGGCAAGCGATCTGCGCCGGGGGCCGCGGCTGCGGTCGGCTGGTTCGAGTAGATCCGGGCAATCCCAGAATGTGAGGCGGATTGAAGGCTCCCCCGCCCAAAGGGTCAAGCACTCTTCCACACCTTCCGGAGAATGCCATCCACAAGGTAACCTCCGGAGGTTACAAGACTTGCTCGATGTTCTCTTTCCACGGGAACCTTGGGAACACACGCCGAACATTCGCGCTACAATGCCGCGCCTCCACAAACCAGGAGTCCACGTTGAACGCGAAGCGCTTTCCGCTGCCCGTCCTGTCGTTGCCCCGGACCTTGGGCAAGAGTGGGGGATGCACGCGATCAACACTCCCCCTCTCCGCCGCAGCGGCCGACCCCGCCGCATACGAAAAGAAAGAAAAGTGCGGCGTCTTTGGCATCTGGGGTGGCCCGGAGCCCGCGACCCTGACCTACATGGGCCTGTACGCCCAGCAGCATCGCGGCCAGGAATCCGCCGGAATCGCCGTGTCCAACGGCAAGACCCTCTCCGCACATACCGGGATGGGGCTGGTGTCCCAGATCTTCGACCAGCGCACACTCGCCCAGCTTGAGGCCTCGTGCCTCTCGCGCGAGGAACTCGCCCAGCTCAACGGCAAGCGTTTTATGCACGGCTCGGTGAAGACCGGTCCGGGCTGCGGCGCGATAGGACACAATCGCTATTCGACCGCGGGCGGGTCAAGCTCTTGTAACGCCCAGCCCTTGCTGGAGCAGTATATCGGCGGGCAGGTGGCGGTCGCGCACAACGGCAATCTCATCAATGCCGATGCGTTCCGGCTGCTCTTCGAGCGGGCAGGCCACCTCTTCCACACCACCAGCGATACCGAAGTCGTCATCCATCTCCTCGCCTCGCCGGCGCAGCAGAACGCCGTTGATCCACTCGCCGCGACACTCCGCTATCTCCAGGGCGCGTTCAGCATCGTCTTCCTCTTTCCCGATCGCATCGAGGCCGCACGCGACCCCTGGGGCTGGCGTCCGCTGGTGCTGGGCAAGATGCCCGATGGCCGCGATGTCGTTGCCAGCGAGACGGTCGCGCTCGATGTGGTCGGCGCGGAGGTCGTTCGCGAGGTCGAGCCCGGGGAGATCGTGACAATCTCGGATGCAGGTGTTTCGTCGCGACGTTTCGCGGATCAGGTGGACCGTCCGGCGCACTGCGTCTTCGAGCATGTCTACTTCGCCAATCCGGCGAGCTATGTGTTCGGGCAGAACGTGCAGATTGTTCGCGAAGAGCTCGGCGCGGCGATGGCCCGCGAGGCCTCGGTCCCTGCGGATTACGTGATGCCGATGCCCGACTCGGGTCGCTCCGCCGCGGCGGGGTATGCACGGGCCAGCGGAATCCCGTACCGCGAAGGGATCGTGCCCAACCGCTACGTCGGGCGCACGTTCATCAAGCCCACGCAGGCGGAGCGGTCCGCCGCGGTTCGGCTGAAGCTGAACACGATCCGCGAGATTGTGAACGGAAAAAAGCTCATCGTGGTGGATGACTCCATCGTCCGCGGCACAACAACCCGCGTGAAGATGGACCAGTTGCGACAGGCCGGGGCGAAGGAGATCCACCTCCGCATCTCCTGCCCGCCCATTCGCCACCCGTGCTACTTCGGCGTCGATTTCGCGACGCGCGACCAGCTCATCGCGCACGAGAAAACCGTCGAGGAGATCCGCGACTATCTCGGCGTCGACTCGCTGCACTTCCTCTCGCTCGAAGGCCTGCTCGCCTGCATGAACCGCCCCGCCTCGCACTACTGCACGGCGTGCTACGACGGCGATTACCGCCTTGACCCCGATCACCCGGTGACGGGCGAGGTCGCGACAAGCCAGATGACGATGTTTTGAGAGGGCATGTGTGCGGCTGTCGCACGCTAATCCTGCTCCAGATCAGCTGGAAGTGTCATGGCGAACACCTGCACTGATTCGAAGAAGCAGAGCAGCCAGCAAGAGGCATCGGAATGGGTGTTGTCCAAGGCGTATCGGCAGGCAAACACCCGGTCACCAAACGAAGTCCACGGGTGCATCTTCTGGATGCAAGATGCGTACGGATCCAAGCCGAACTTCGTCGAGTCTGCCTCGACCCAGGTGCCACTTGTCGGGGAAAGAGGTTTGCCTCGAACTTGATAGAACAATCCTCTCACAATTTTTGCAATGCACCCGTGGTAGCGTGGAACATCCAGATCAAAGCCAAGGTCAGCAACGTACATTTGGCGTGAGTGATCGAAGCGGGCTTTCAAGCCTGCTCCGCGGAGCACTTCTCTCAAGGTATGTGGGCGTTCGGGCCAGCCTCTTCCCATTGGAGCGTCCGGCTGAAGGTGAGCTTGCACACTCGGGTTGGACAGGTCGCCTTGTACGACAACGACATTCCGAAAGTACGCCTCATTCTCCTGGAAATCGCTTTCGCAGGCCGAGCAAGACGGCACCGTCTTTGTCAGAATTGGCCTTTTGCCTGGCCACAGACATTTGGGCACATGGTGTTCCGTCTTCAGAACATCCGACAGATTGCCGCAGTAAGCACACTGCCGCTGTTTCTTCGTCATAATGAACATTATCCACTTCTTGCTGGGGATGAACAGGATGGTTGCATTGCGTCATGTGGGTCCCTCGGACTTGCCAGTGCTTTACGCACATCAACTCGATGCCGCCGCCTGCCACATGGCCGCGTTTACCTCCGATGACCCGACCGATCGCGCGGCATTCGATGCGCACTGGGTGAAGATCCTGGCGAAGGACACGGTGATTGCCAGGACGATTGTCGTGCGAGATGCAGCGGGCGCGGAGCACGTTGCCGGGCACATCGCCAGCTTCATGCGCGATGCCGACCGCGAGGTCACCTACTGGATCGGCCGCGAGTTCTGGGGCAAGGGAGTTGCGACTCGCTCGCTGAAGTTACTGCTGGAGGAAGTGACCGACCGGCCGATCTATGGCCGCGCTGCGGCGGACAACACGCCGTCGATCCGCGTGCTGGAGAAGTGCGGGTTTATCGAAGACCGCCGCGAGCGGGGGTTCGCAAACGCGCGGGGAGAAGAGATCGAGGAAGTGGTGATGCGGCTTGGCTGAAGCCGCGCGATCGCATGCTCACTGCGATGGAAGGGCCGGATAATCCGTGTATCCCTCTGGCCCCGGCGTATAGAACAGCTGAGGCCGCTGGTCGTTGAGCGCAGCACGCTCGCGAAGCCGCCGCGGCAGGTCCGGGTTGGCGATGAACAACCGGCCGAATGCTGCGCCGTCGGCCGCGCCGGAATCGATCGCCGCCTGCGCGGTTTCAGCGGTCAGTGCTTCATTGATGATGTACGCCCCGCCGCCGGAGAGGCGGAACTCGTGGCGGAGCATCGGCGAGAGCCAGTCCGGCCCGACGGATTCCCGCCCGCAGATGAACGCCAGCTTCCGCCGGCCCAGTTCCCTCGCGACATGCACAAACGTCGCGGCGCGGTGCGAATCGCCCATGGAATGGGAGTCTGCCCGGGGCGCGAGATGCATGCCGACCTTGCCCGCGCCCCACACGTCGATGCATGCATCGGTGACTTCGAGCATCAGCCGAGCGCGATTCTCGACCGAACCGCCGTAGGCATCGGTGCGATGGTTCGCGGAATCCTGAAGGAACTGGTCGAGCAGATAGCCGTTGGCGCCGTGGATTTCGACGCCGTCAAAGCCGGCCCGCTTCGCGTTCGCGGCGCCGAGTTCGTACGCCGCGACGATTCCCGGGAGTTCGTTCGTCTCCAACGCCCGAGGCACCATGTACGGCTTTTTGGGCGTAACGCCGCTGACAAAGCCGTTCGCGGCGATCGCGCTGGGCGCGACCGGCGTCGCGCCGTTGAGGTAGTGTGGGTCGGAGATCCGGCCCACGTGCCAGAGCTGGAGAAAGATCCTTCCGCCCGCATCATGCACGGCGGAAGTGATCGGTCGCCAGCCTGCGACCTGCTCATCGGACCAGATCCCCGGTGTGTTGGGATAGCCGACCCCCATCGGATCGACCGAGGTGGCCTCGGTGAGGATGAGCCCCGCGGATGCTCGCTGGCGGTAGTACTCGGCCATCAGCGGCGTGGGCACCCGCCCCGGGTTGTCGGCGCGGCAGCGCGTCAGCGGCGCCATCAGCACGCGGTTGGGGAGCTTGATGTCGCCGATCGTGAGCGGGTCATGGAGCGTTGGCATGGAGCGTTGTTCGATCGGAATCACTGAAGCGATGCCATGTCGATCACAAAGCGGTACCTCACATCGCTCTTGAGCATGCGCTCGTAGGACTCGTTGATCTTCTGGATCGGGATCATCTCGATGTCGCTGACAATGTTGTGCTTGCCGCAGAAGTCAAGCATTTCCTGCGTCTCGGGCAAGCCGCCGATAAGCGAGCCGGCGATGCTGCAGCGCTTCATCAGCAGCGGCCAGACCGTCGGCGACGGGTGCGGGTGCTCCGGTGCGCCGACAAGGCAGAGCGTGCCGTCGACCCGCAGCAGGTTCGTATATGCATCGAGATTGTGCGATGCCGCGACCGTGTTGAGGATGAAGTCGAAGCTGTTGGCGTGTTTGGCCATCTCCGCTTCGTTCTTGGAGATCACGACTTCATCTGCACCAAGACGCTTGCCGTCGGCGACCTTGCTCTCGCTCGTCGTGAACAGCACGGTCTGGCAACCGAACGCGTGCGCGAACTTCACACCCATGTGCCCGAGCCCGCCGAGGCCGACAATGCCCACCTTCTTCCCCTTCGTCGCGCCCCAGTGCTTCAGCGGCGAGTACGTGGTGATGCCCGCGCACAGCAGCGGAGCGCTCGCCGCGAGGTCCAACTTGTCGGGCAACCTCAGCACGAACCGCTCATCAACCGTGATCGACTTGCTGTAACCGCCGTAGGTCATCTTGCCGGGGAAGTGAACATCCGGGCTGGCGTAGGTTCCCACCATCCCCTTGTCGCAGTACTGCTCCAGTCCCCGTTCGCACTGCGGGCAGCCGCGGCAAGAATCCACGAGGCAGCCGACCGCGCTGCGGTCGCCGACCTTGAACTTCTTGACGTTCGCGCCGACCTTGGTCACCTTGCCGACGATCTCGTGTCCGGGCACGACGGGGAACTGGATGAACTCCCACTCGCCGCGGGCGGCGTGGAGGTCGGAGTGGCAGACGCCGCAGTAAAGGATCTCCATCTGCACGTCATTGGGTCCGGGTTCACGGCGATCGATCGTGAACGGGGCGAGCGGGGTCTTGCCCGTCTGGGCGGCATACGCGGCGGCTTTATGTGCCATGGTGATGATCTCCGGATGAGACGTGCCGCGCGGGCGAATGCCCAGGTGCGGCAGGAGCGACATGGAAGCGGGCGCGAGCAGGAGTGTCAATCCCGGGCTGGGTACAGATTGCGTCATGCCGCGGCGAGTACCATGCTCGCGTGACGACGCCGACCCAACGCCACACCCTGACACTCGCCCATTCGCCTGACCCCGATGATGTCTTTATGTGGTGGCCGATCACCGGGAAGATCGATCCGGTCACAAAGGATGAACGGGGTTTCGGGCTGGTTGTCGAGCCGCCGCGGCTGGATACAGGTCGGTTTGCCTTCCGCGCGCTGGCGGAAGATATCGCGGTGCTGAACCGGCGTGCGATCGCGAGTGGGGGGGCGAGTGGGGAGGGTGGTGGCGCGGGCGATCTGGACATCACCGCGCTCTCGATGTTCACATGGGCTCATGTGCGCGACCGCTATCAGCTCACCGCCTGCGGGAGTTCCATGGGCGAGGGATATGGTCCCAAAGTGGTCTGCCGCCGGGGCGAAGGCCAGCGGGTCGCTAGAAGCATCGCGGTACCCGGTGTCAGGACCACTGCGTTCCTGCTGTGGAAACTCTGGGAAGAGTCTCTCGCCGGGGGAAAGTCCGCGATTCAGGAACCGCAGATCATTGAACTTCCCTTTGATCAGATACTCGATGCCGTTGCCACCGGCACCGCCGATCGCGGCCTGCTCATTCATCAGTCACAACTGACGTACGCCGAGCTCGGCCTGGAGCAGCTTGTCGATCTGGGTCAGTGGTGGGGTGAACTGACCGGAATGCCTCTCCCTTTGGGAGGAAACGCGATCCGCCGCGATATTGACGTTCGGTTCGGCGCCGGCTCGATCCGCGAGATTACCGCGCTCCTCGATCGCTCAATCAGGTTTGCCCTCGACCACCGGGACGAATCGGTGAGGTACTGCATGCAGTTTGCAACCGAGATCAACCGCGATCAGGCCGAGCGGTACATCGACATGTACGTAAGCCCCCTCACGATCGACATGGGCGACCGCGGCGAACTCGCACTCCGGCGGCTCTTTCATGAAGCACACCGGGTTGGCCTCTGCCCGCGGGTGGAAAGCATCGATATCGCGAGGGCCATGTAGCCGATGATCAGAGCAGGGGGATGACCCGGCGGACGGACTTGTATATGTTCACAAGGCCCATGTGAAGGTGCCGAGAGCAGAGGGGGCAATCTCGCGTGTTGATCCGGACGTTGAACCCACCCCGAAGGCGCTTCCGCTGGCCGCTCAAGGTCACGTTCCTTGGCCTGGCGATCCTGTTCACGCTCTACCCCAATCCCTTGCTGCTCATCCGCCACGTCCGCCACTGGTCGGATATCGCCGCGATGATCGAGCCGGATGCGCCGGCGATCCTTCCGCTTGTCGCCGAGGTCAATCGGCGGCTCGCCGGCGAGCCCGAAGCCTGGAACGATGCGCCTCGAGTACTGAAGCTTGTTCAGGATGTCGTGTGCGCGCGAATCACCTACGCCTGGGATTGGGATAACTGGGGCTGCGTCGACTACCTGCCGACTGTGGCCGAGACCATCCGCCGCGGCCGGGAAGACTGCGACGGCCGCGCAGTGGTAGCCGCCTCGATTCTCCGCCGACTCGGTTTCGAGTCCTCGCTTGTGACCGATGGCTCGCATGTGTGGGTCCGGACAAGTGTCGGAGAGACGATGTCGCCGGTGCTCACGTCAAGCGGCCGCACACTCATCACGACCAATAAGGACGGCAAAGCGACCTTTGATCCATTCGCCCTGCTCGGTGGCAAAGCCCTGCTGATCGATTGGCCCAAGAACGTGGCTTACGGCGCTGCGGTGTTTCCCCTTGCTCGCATGGCGATCATTGCCGCTGCCGGTTTGCTCTGTCTCTTCCCGATCCGGCCCTCAACGATCAAGGCCGCGGCGGCCCTGCTGGCCGCTGCCGGCGCCCTGTTCATTTGGCGAATGTTCTGCAGCGACCCTTGGAACAACAGCCTTGCCGGAGCGTGGGCAGGTCTGGCCATGTCGCTTTGCTCGGCGGTCCTGGCTTGGGGCAGGCACCACTCCCCTCAGGTTGGCCAAGGGACAGACCGGAATTTCCCGAAGACCTCAAAGGACATCTGAGTCCGTTGGGTTTCCTCCCTGCCCCGCGCATACTTCCACAAGGTGAATCCGCCTTGGCCGGTCGTGCGTATGTGCCGATAGACCAGTTTCGTTGTTCGTCTGGTGATTGGTCCGTTTAACCCGAGTCCGCGCGGAAGCTTCCGTGGGAAGGAGCTGCCGATTGAAAAAGCAGAAGTATTTCTCTCGCACCATCGCCAAGGCGTTGGTGTGGGCTGGCTTGGCGGGTCTGGTAGCGGCCGGCGGCACACTGGCGTTTGATCCACCCTTGCTGCCCCTGTCAACCACGCGCGTGGATTTCTTCAGCGGTGGAACGCCGGCAGCCTCGCTGAACACCTCACTTATCTCTCCGACGCAGTGCAGTTTCTGCCACGGCTCCTACGGCGATGGTGAAGCCCCGCATGACAACTGGAAAGCCTCGCTGATGGGGCAGGCTGGCCGCGATCCGATCTTCTGGGCCGCGTTCTCCATCGCGCAGCAGGATGCCGACTTCATCGGCGACTTCTGCCTGCGATGCCACGTCAGCGGCGCATGGGCCGAGGGCCAGACCGCCCACCCCAACCCGACGGATGCGTCGAACTTCAACCAGTTCGAGTTCACCGGGGTTTCCTGCTCGGTCTGCCACCGCATGGTGGATCCTGAGTACACAGCGGGCGTGAATCCTCCGCAGGATGAGGGAATTCTGGCGGCGATTCCAGGAAGCGGGCATCTCTGGCCCCACAATGCCAACTTCGTGATCGACCCGGATGACACCCGTCGCGGCCCCCTCGATCTTCAGGCGGACTGGTTGATCATCAATCCGCCCGATCCTGAGAGCGGCTATCCAGGCGGCTGGCCCGGCTTCCACGATTGGGCCAAGTCACCCTTCCATTCTGACTCTCGAATGTGCGCGACGTGCCACGACGTGAGCACCCCGACTTACACGCTGGATGAGGTGACTGGAAACTACGTCCCCAACGTGCTCAACGAACTACCTCCGGTGAACAAGTATCACCAGTTCCCGGAACAGCGCACGTTCAGCGAGTGGTCCAAGAGCATGTTCGCTCTGGGTCCTGTCGATCTGGCGGGACGCTTTGGCGGGGCTCGCGGCCCAGCGGTTTCATCGTGTCAGGATTGCCATATGCCGCGGTTCGAGGATGGGCAGGCCTGCGGTGTGAACCCGCCGATCCGAGATGTTCCGATGCACCACTTCGCTGGTGCGAACTCATGGGTGATGAACGCGATCGCCGGCTTCTATCCCTCCAACATGTCCGGCGTGAGCGAGGAAGAAGCGGCGGCATCCGTGGAACTCAATCACGAGATGCTCCGGGCCGCGAGCGACCTGGAACTGAGCAAGGTCGACGATGAACTCAACGTCCGCGTCATCAACTTCACCGGACACAAGCTCCCGACCGGATACGTCGAGGGCCGACGGATGTGGATCAACGTCCAGTTCTTCGCCGCGAATGGCGCTCTCATCGCTGAGCGTGGGGCGTACGACTTTAACACCGCCGAGTTGAGCACCGCGGACACCAAGGTGTATGAGTCCAAGCACGGTCTTGATGCGACCGCCGCCGCCCTTACCGGCGTGCCTGAGGGCGAGGCCTTCCGGCTCGCACTGGTCAACAAGATCATCAAGGACAATCGCATCCCTCCCATGGGCTACGACCTTGATGAGTTTACCAGCGTGCAGGCTCAGCCTGTTCCTGCCAATCTCTACGCCAATGGTCAGTATTGGGACGACACGCTGTACACCGTTCCAGCCGGTGCTGCCCGCGCGCGGGTGAAGGTCTATCACCAGACCACGACCAAGGAGTACATCGAGTTCCTCCGCGATGAAGATCAGCGTGCCTTCGCCATTGACGAGAACACCCAGGAACGCATCTTCCCGATCGCGATCATTGAGGAGATCCCGCCCCAGTTCGATTCGCCCACCGTGAATACGTTCGGGCAACTCGCGTACAACCTCTGGAATGCATACGGCAAGAGTGCGCCGGTCGAGATGGACTCGGGCACGATTGTCATCGGCTGCGTTGCTGATTGGGACGGCAACGGCCTGGTTCAGGTCCCCGACATCTTTGCGTTCCTGAGTTCGTGGTTCGCAGGAAGCGGAGACTTCGACGAGAACGGCATCACCGCGGTCCCGGACATCTTCGCGTTCCTCAGCGCCTGGTTCGCCGGGTGCAGCAACTGACGATGGTTTGAGGACTGTGCCTGCTACGTGATCTGAGGCCCGGGCCAGTTGGCTCGGGCCTTCTTCTTGGGCGTGCTCACACTTTACGTGCACGCACCCCAAGGAAGAGCGGGATCTCGCGCCGAAGACGGTTCTCCTCCGCTGCCCGAGGGCCCGAGGTGCTGGCTCTGAGGCTGGGCCATTCTTCCAGTTGCTCCACCAGCAGCCCCGCCTTGGCCAGCGCAGTCACATATGTTTGCAGCGGTCTGTGAAAGGTCAGCGTCCGCACGCTTCCCTTGCCCTTGGCTGCTCGCCCAGGTTGCATCTCCACATCCTTTGAGGCCGGGGACAAGTAGGCTTCAACCCGTCGGAACTGCTTGCCCGCTTTGTCATCCCAGCCCCACATTGTTTGCCCGATGGCGCGGAATGCGGGGTGCGTGATCACAAACACAAACGCCCCCCCGGGCTTGAGCGCACGCGCTACGCCCTCCATCACCGGTTCCAGCGAGTCAATGTTTGACAGCGCCATGATGCACGCCGCGCAGTCAAAGCTCCCCGCCGCCTCTGGACGGAGCACGTCCCACACCGCCCTCGCATCGCCGACGTGAAAGGTCTGTGAGGTGTCGCCCTCCGCCCGGCGCTTTGCCGCATCGATCAAACCCGCCGCGGCATCGATTCCCACGGTCGTGCATCCCACCGCCGACAACCTTCGCGCCAGCATCCCCTGGCCGCACGCAACATCCAGCACGCGCA
>JBBRUT010000085.1:0-14662 GCA_038247555.1 Phycisphaerales bacterium
CCGCTTCTTCTTCCGGAGCTTCCACATCGGGTCGCGCCGGCCCGGTACGCTCCGGTGGCGAAGGCGCCGCGGGTTTGTCGGCCGCCGGTGCGGCTTGTGAAGCAGGAACGACGCCACGCTGCCTTGACTGCCTTCTGCGCTCCGCCTGTTCGCGCACGATCGCCACCGCATCGTCGGCGCTGAGCGTGCCCGCCGCGGCGTTCGTGCCCGCATTCCCCAGTGCTGGTTCAAACCGCCGGAGCCGCTCCGACGCCGCAGCAGCTTCTGCGCCTCGCCCCTTCATCGCCGCGGCAGCATCGCGGCGCAGCGTCGCGCCAAACTCCCGGCTCAGCAAGCGGTCCCATGCGATCCGGCGGGTGCCGATATCCACGAGCATCAGGCCCACGCTCCACACGAGCAGTAGCGGCCAGAGCGGGAGCCGCGCTTCCTGGGGTCGCACTGATGCGCGGTCGAACAGGTTGCTCGTGCTCAGGTCCGCAAGTTCGATGATGCGTCCGCCGGATTCCGCCGCGATCGCCGCGAGCAACTCGTCGTTGGACCGAAGATTGGCGTACTCAAACCCACGCGCTCGGGACAGGCCCCCAACCACGGGGCTCATCGCTCTGCCGTTGCGTTGAGGTGCGAGTGTCGCGATATAGGTCCCGCCCTGTTCGGCGGGCAGCGTGGCTTCATATCGGCCCGGACCCGATTGCGACAGCCGTACCTCGGTCCGCTCGCCGTTTGGCGCATATACCGCGCCCGCAACGCTCATCAGGTCCAGCGGTTGCCCCGAAGCGTCGCTTGCATCGAGCCTCAGCCGCAGCACATCCCCATCGAGCGACATTGACAGTTCCTGCCTCCGGTCGGTCGCGGGTCGCGAGATCGTTCGCGCGATCTGCGTCCACAACTGTCCATAGCCCGGCCACTGCACCCAACGGCCCGCCCAGTCGTGCGCATCGGAGGTGAACGCGGCGACCCTGCCCAGGCCCGCATTCCAGTGCGCAAGCAGAGGTTCACCGCTCGGCGTCATCATCGCGTACACGACTGTTGGCTCTTCCCGCGGTTGCGTGAGTACAAGCCCGCCCAAGGGCGGCATCCCTTGCGAAAGCCCCTGCACCAATGGCGAGCCCGTGGCCAGCACCAATGGTTCAAAGTCACCTTCGCGCACCAATGGGGAACGTACGACCCGCACCGCCTTCACCAGAATCCGCGGCAGCACCGTCGGATCTGTCACTCGATAGAACCGGCCCTCGCCCTCCGCCGCCATCTCCGCCATGGTCAGCGAGTCCGCCTGCATCCCGACTGCGATCGTTGAGACCTTGATGCCGCGTGCCGCAAGCTCCCTGGCGATCTGCGGCAACTGTTCTGCGCCCTTGGATTTGCCATCCGACAGCACCACGATGTGGCGGACCTCCGCCTGTTCCGCCGCGGCGTCGAGCATCTCACCGGCCGCCCGCAGCGCCGGCCCGCAGTCTGTTCCGCCTCCGGCGCTGATCGCCCGAACAACCTCAGCGGACTTCTTCGGATCGCGATTGCGATCCAGCGGGATCCGCACGCGGAAATCGCTGTTGAAGGTGATCACTCCCACCAGGTCCGTCTTGTCCATGCTCTCGATCGCGAGCGCTGCGCCCTCGTTGGCGATCTGCTGCTGGCTGTAGTGTGAGCCCATCACTCCGAAGTTCATCGACCCGGAGTTGTCAAGTACGAGCACCACCGCGGCCGACGGCTTGATGAGCTGCTCGGGCAGATCGAGCAGCACAGGCAGCAACGGCTCGATGAGTGTGTCCTTCCAGCCGCCGGCGCCGAAGGAATCTGGACCGCCGATCATCACCAGCCCGCCCGCAAGCTCGGTCACATAGCGTGAGAGCGCCGCGACACTTTCCTCCCGCAGCGACTCCGCGGCGACATTGGACAGCAGCACCAGGTCGAACGCCTCCAGCGCCAGCAAGTCCCGCGGAGCAGCATCCGGCGAGACAAGTTGCACCTGCAGACCCGAGGCTTCCAGCGCGGCTTTCAGCGTCGCGCCTTCCCCTGTCGGGTTGCCCCCGCCCACGCCATCGATCTGCAGGATCATGCCCGCCGCGCTGCTGAACGTTACCGCTTCAGCGCGATTATTCGAAACCACGCGGTCGGCGGCGAAGCCAAGTTCCGGCCGCGCCGGGTCGGCAGCATCCGGCAGGAACACCGCCTCGAAGCGATGCACGCGCCCGGCGGGCAACACGGTTTCAATCAGTTCCACCCTGCGCCCTGCTTCAAGTGTCAGGCGTCTCCCAGTGCCGGGCTCATCGGGGGTCGTATCGATGCTGACGCCATTGTTTAGCAGTTCAAGCGTGCCCCTCGCCGGACCGGTTGATCGGATCGATACCCGCACAACCACCGGCGCGTTGGCGGGTGCAACGCTCGGCGCATCCACCGACTCGACGATTACTTCTGATCTGACGGAGTAGCGCAGCGGGACCACGTCGATCGGTGTTCCCGCCGCCCGCGCAAGCCGCGCCTCCGCCAGTGCATCGCCGCTGGTCTGATTGCCATCGGTGAAGAGCACGATGCGCCCGGTGGAATCTGCCGGGACCATCGCCCGCGCAAGCCGGATCGCCGCGGCGATATCGGTGCCATCGGTAGTTGGGACTTCGAGTGCTTCCACGAGTGGATCGCCACGCGTCGGCGCGGCCCAGGCCGACGCCCGCGCGCCAAGAAGCACAATCCCCGCCCGGTCATCGGCGCGTCGATCTGACGACTCAAGCCCGCCCGCCAGCGCGCGACGCATCGCCTCCATCGCCACGACTGGCTCACCCTCGCTGGTCTTCGATTCAAAGAACGAAGCTACGGAACCCGAGTGGTCGAGGATCGCGATCGTTGCCAACGACTCAGTTGTCCGTACCGCCGTCGCCCCCGCCAGCATCGCGGCGATCGCCGCGATCAGCACGATGCGCGACACGATGCACGTCCATCGCCTGAGCATGCTCATCGAACTGAACCATGCTGCGCCCGCGACTGCCATCGGAACCGAGAGCGCCAGCAGCCAGAGCCAGACAGGTTGATCAAAGTGGATGCTCATCGTCACGCTTGAAAGCTCACGGTGCATCCTGCGCCTGGACCGGGGGAGGCGTAGGTGCTGCGCGCTGGGCGACCTTCTCGGGAAGCCTGCGGAAGTATCGCTGCACCAGCCGGTCGTAGCGAGAGGGGATCGCGCGATCATCGACCGCCTGCTGCGCGCTCTTGGCGGCCTGACGCATGCGATCTTCAGCCGTCGGGCCAGTTGCGCGTGCAGACCCCGGCGTCGGCGGCGCAAGCCATTCGCCAACCACCTGATCCCGCTGCCCGCTCATGCCCGGTCGCTTCGCCCCCGTGCCGCGGGCATCGACGACCTCCGTACGCGCCGGGCCATATACCTGTCCCGTTGGCGGTGCAGTGTCATCGGGCGCCAAGCCACCATCAGGCCCGCCGCCTTGGGTTCGTCGTCCATCCGCATCGCCGCCGCCGCCCATTGGTTGCTCTTCACCGCGAGGCCCGCCCGCCGGTCCTTGCGCACGATCTTGCGGTGGTCCTTGTTCCTCGCCACGCTGGTTCGCGAGTCGCTCCGCGAGATCGGGCCGCTCCTTCGCCAAGCCTTCCGCCCACTGCCGCAGCCGCTCCTGCTGTTGAGGACTCAGATTCTCGGCCAGCTTCTGCGCCTGTTCTCGCGCACGTTCCCCCGCCGCGCGATCTGACTTCTGCTGCGCCCCATCCGACGTCATCCTGTCGAGTTGCTTGGCTAGTTGCTCCAGCATCTGCTTGCTCGGCGCGGGAATCTCGTCGGGCATCTGGCGGTCACCACCACCTTCGCCTGGCGAGGGTTCCTCGCCGATCTCTTCGGTCCCGGGCGATTTCTCCGTGTTGGTGCCCTGCGGCTGCCCAGCCTCAGGGCGATCCGGTTGGCCCGCACGTTCTTGTGCCGAAGGCCGCGTGCCCTCCGGCTTTGCCGCGGGCTCGGCTTTCGCATTCTCAGCGGGCATCTCGCCCTGCTTGGCATCGGGCGTGCCTTCCGGGCGTTCGGCCGATCGTGGCTGGCCCGTCGCGTCACCGGTCTGTTCGGGCTGAACCCCTTTCGAAGCATCCTGCTGGCGCGGCGGCGATCCCTCGGCTCGCTCTCCCGAGAGGGACTTTGCCGCATCCTTCAGTCGTTCCGCAAGTTCGCGGCGTTCTTCATTCGCCTGCCGGCCCGCATCCTCTTCCCGCATCCGCTCGCCAACCTTCTCGGCAGCGCGCTGGGCGTCCTGCGGGGTCATCCCCGACCGTTCAAACTGCTCACGAAGCTCCCGTTCGCTCACCTCGCGCCGTTCACCGCGCTTGTCAACACCGGATGAATCGCCGGACTCGCCGCTCTCGGACCGCTCACCCTCCGTCTTCCCCGCGCTGCTGCGTTCCTGAGAACTGTTGGGCTCATCACGCTGCTGCGTCGTCCCATCGTTGCGAGGCTCCTGGGGCTTGCCATCGGTCTGTGGCTGTCCCTCGCGCTTCTCGCTGGTCTTCCCCTGCGATGATCGCTCCGTTCCTGATCCAGTTCGTTCCCCTTGTGGCTTCCCGGTTTGTTCTGAGTTGGGAGCCTGCTCCGGCTTTCCGCTCGCCTCCCGCTCCGGTTCCCCCGTGCGCTCCGCCAACTGTTCTCCGCGCTTCGCGCCCTCCTCCGCACCGGGCCGCGGCTTCGTGTCTGCGTTCCCCGACTCCGGCTTCTGGTTCTCTCGCGGCGGATCGCCCGCTTGCTTCGGTGCTTCGGCCTGCTGCTTTGGCGAGTCACCGGTTGGCTTCGCGGGTTTGGGCTCCGCCTTTGCATCTCCAGCGTTCGCCGCAGGCTTCTGCTCCGGCACCGATTCTCCACCGGGATTCTTCTGCGCATCCGCTGCCGCGCCCGGCGGTTGGTCTCCCTGCGGTGCCTCCCGCGGCTTCGCTGAGTCGCCGGATTCCCGCGCTTCCGTTTCAGGCTTCGCAGAGTCAGAACCAGCCCTTTGCCCATCATCAGCCTCTTCGGCCGCCGCGGCGCGTTCCGCCGCCTCCTCCGCCGCCCGTTCCTCTTCCTGCTGCTCAAGCTGCTCGATATCCGCCGCCAGCTTCCGCAGATCTTCAGCAAGCTCCTGCCGCTCCTGGGCAGACAGCCGATCGCGGCGCATCAGTTCCCGCGCGGCCTCCCGCGCGCCCGCGAGATCCCCATCCCTCACGGCTCGAGTCAGTGGCGATTCCTCCGCCCCTGCCTCCGCCGTCGCGCTCTGGGCATTCGCTGCCGCCTCACTCCCCTGTGCGTCGCCCCTCGCTGCCCCAGCCTCAGCGGCAGAGTCAGCACCGTCCGCTCCGGCACCCTCAGGTGCCGCCTCGCCCGCCCCCGCCGATCGACCAAGACCTGATAGCGACTTCGAGACCGCCCGGCTTCTTGCCGCGGCCTGATCCGCCGCCCTTTCTGATTCCTGTGCGATCGACTGCAGTTCACTCACCGCCTTCGCCGTGGCTTCATCAGCGCTGAGTGTTCCCGCCTCGAGTTCCTCCCGAAGTTTCTCCAGCTCCGCAAGCTGCGTTGCACGCGCATGGGGCAACGCCTGCTCCGCCATGCGCGGCGCGACAGCCTCAATGGCCTCTGCGACGCCTGCCGCGACGTCATCCCGACGTGTTTGCTCGATGGCGTCGCGTTTGGCGGTTTGTTCAAACCCGAGCAGATCAAACTGCGGCACAAACAAACCCATACACGCCGCGACGGCCGCGAGGCTTGGCCATGTGTACCAAGCGTTCGTCACTCGAATCTCAGCCGCGCTTTTCGGCCTCGCCGATGCCGCGGCGACATCCGCCTCTCGCAGCGCAAGCTCTGTGAACGCGGCGTCCTGACCGGCTCTGAGCGTCAGACCAGTCGTCAGGCGATCCCGAAGCGCGAGCGCATCATCAACAGCGCCCGCAGCCATCAATAACGAAGGCCGGGTCAGCACCGCGCGCCCAACACCGATCCCCGCCCCCGCAACCATCGGGATCGCCGCGAGCCACCACCACGCAGTCTCAACCCCTACCACACCGCCCAGCCCCACGAGCCGATCCGCCGCGATCACCGCCAAGCCCGCGGCCGCGCCCCAGGCCAGCCCGGTGCCGGAATGCTCGATCATCCGGGCCAGAAGGATCCGTCGCTGTGCCGCATGGATAGTCTGATGAACTCCCCGCATACCCGATCGTACGTTCCCGGGAGTGCCCTCGTTGCGAGTTTTGGCTCCAGATCGCCATCATCGCCCCACAACCCCGCAGGCTTAGCGGGTCAGTGGCCGATAGAACATCTCTCCCATGGCAAACGCGCCCGACATCCTGAAGCAGCTCCTCACCGCTGAACCCATGACCGAGCGCCAGGCTCAGTCGACCTTCGAGGAGATCCTTTCAGGATCGTGGAACGATGCTCAGATCGGCGCGATGCTCGCGCTGATCGCCGGCCGGCCCGGCGGGCCAACGGTCGATGAGCTTGTCGGCGGTGCCAAAGTCATGCGTTCCCACGTTACGCCCGTCCCGCTCCCCGCGGGCACAGCGGGCAGATTGATCGATACCTGCGGCACCGGCGGTGCGCCCAAGGCCTTCAACGTCTCCACAATCGCGGCGATCGTCACCGTCGCCGCAGCGCCGGGCAGAGTCATCATCGCCAAGCACGGAAGCACCAGCCGCACCGGGCGCGGCTCGGCGGAGCTTATGCAGGCGCTCGGGGTCAACGTCGCGGCCTCGCCCGAAGCCCAGGCCCGGTGCCTCCAGAGACTTGGAATCTGTTTCTGCTTTGCAATCCATCACCACCCCGCGATGAAGCATGCCGCCCCTGCACGAAAGGCCCTTGGCTTTCCCACCATCTTCAACCTTCTCGGCCCGCTCACCAACCCCGCCGGCGCGTCGCGGCAACTCATGGGCACCTACAGCCGCGACCTTGCCGAAAAGGTCGCCCACACACTCGCGCGCCTCGGCGTCGAGAAGGCCCTCGTCGTCACCAGCCACGATGGCCTTGATGAGCTGACCATCACCGACACCAACATCGTTCACACCATCGAACGTGGTCAGGTTTCAACCCACGTTGTCGACGCCGCGACCCTCGGCCTCCGGCGGGCTGCGTTTGAGGACATCGCGGTCAACTCCTTGGAAGAAGCTGTCCGAGTTGCTCGCGAAGTCCTCTCCGGCAAGCCCGGACCGACGCGAGACATGGTGCTTTTGAATGCCGCCGGCGCGCTCCTCGCCGCCGATGCCGCGGCGGATCTGCGTGACGGGATTGCCCTTGGCGCCAAAGCCATCGACTCCGGCGCGGCCGCGGCACTGCTCGATGGGTTGATCATCGAATCCGCCCGGTGATCTGGCCAAGCGTTTGTGGATTGGCCGTGCGGCCTTTCGCCGCATTCACCAAGCTGCCGGCTTTGGCGTGCCTCCCGCACTTCCCCACAAGGCTGGCACACCTCCTGCCCTTCCGGTAGTCTGGTGCCATGGCTACGTCCCAATCGCTTCTCCCCCGACTCTCCATCATGATGTTCCTCCAGTTCTTTGTCTGGGGGGCGTGGTACGTCTCCATGACCGGCTGGATGAACGCTGTCGGCCTGGGCGAGTTGATCGGCTGGGCCTACACCGTCGGCCCGATCGCGGCGGTCGTCTCGCCGTTCTTCGTGGGCATGATCGCCGACCGCTTCTTCCCGTCACAGATCGTCTTGAGCGTGCTGCATGTGCTCGGTGGCATCATCATGCTCGCGGTCCCCAGCGTCGTCGCCGCGACGAGCCCGGAGACCGCCAAGACTTTCTTCCACCCCTACATCTTGATGCTCCTTGCGCACATGCTCTGCTACATGCCGACGCTCGCGCTCACCAACTCGCTCTCGTTCACGCACCTTGCCAGCGGCCAGAAGCAGTTCCCCCTTGTCCGAGTGTTCGGCACCATCGGCTGGATCTTCGGCAACATTGTTGTAGCCGGAAGTCTGGTGCCCTGGGGCCTCACGGGCCTCACATGGATCGCGGATGGTGACAAGTCCCCAGCGCAGTTCTATATCACCGGCGGAGCGGGCATTGCTTTGGGGCTCTTCGCCCTCTCGCTCCCACACACGCCCGCCCCCGCAAAGGGCCGGGAGGTCTCAGCGAGAGAGATCATTGGGCTCGACTCGCTCAAACTCCTGGCGAAGCCAAGTTACGCGGTTTTCATCGTCTGCTCGCTCCTGCTGTGTATCCCCCTCGCAGGCTACTACGCCTATGCCCGCACTTTCATCGAATCCCTTGGTGATGACCGCGCCACCCTGACCATGTCGTATGGGCAGATGGCCGAGATCATTTTCATGCTGCTCCTCCCCGCGCTTTACCTTCGCCTGGGCGTCAAGTGGGTGCTGGCCATCGGCATGCTCGCATGGGTGGCTCGTTACGCGATGTTCGCGGGCGCGGCGACCGACGCCGTCCGCTGGATGGCGGTGATGGGCGTGATCTTTCACGGCCTCTGCTATGACCTGTTCTTCGTCGCCGGCTTCATCTACGTCGACAAGAAAGCGTCGCCCGCGATTCGTGCGCAGGCCCAGGGTTTCCTGGTGCTGATTACCCAAGGCCTTGGCCTGGGGATCGGTGCAATACTCTTCAGCAAGCTCGTCGCCCACTTCACCCTCGCCGATGACATGGGCTCGATCACCGACTGGCGCGCAGTGTGGTACATCGCAGCAGGCTTCGCCGCGCTGGTGCTCATCACCTTTGTTCTGCTCTTCCGCGAGAAGAAGGATCCCGTGCCGCCCTCCGGCACGCCCGAGCAGGAGAAGTTGCAATGACCCTCCCCGGAAAGCCCGGGCTGCATATCCGCGCCGCCGCGCCCGATGATGCCGCGCTCATCCATGGCCTCATCCTCGAGATCGCCGACTACGAGAAGCTCCGCCACGAGGTTGTCGCGACGGTCGATCTCGTTCGCGAAGCGCTCTTTCCGCAGCACGGTCTGGCGACCGCGCACGCACTGATCGGCGAGATTGACGGCGTCCCGCAGGGCTATGCGCTCTACTTCTTCAACTTCTCGACGTTCATGGGCCGCCCGGGCCTGTACCTTGAGGATGTCTTCGTCCGGCCCGCTTCCCGGGGCCGCGGCCTCGGAAAGGCCCTCCTCATCGCGCTCGCGGAGATCGCCAAACACCGCAACTGCGCACGGATGGAGTGGTCCGTTCTCGATTGGAACACGCCAGCGATCGAGTTCTACACATCGCTCGGTGCTCGACCGATGGAGGGCTGGACAGTTTTCAGGCTCGAGGAAGCCGGACTGCGCACGCTTGCCGATCAAGCTGGCGGCGGCGACAAGGAATCCGCCAAGTTCTGATCTTCAGAAGCCGAAGCATGCAGCCGGTGTCGCCAGATCGCCGGTCGAAGGCACCCGCTTCTCACCGATCAACTACCGCTGGGCTCGTACCGGATCAGCTTCTCGATCCGGTTCTCCGGCGTCATCAGCAGCACCTTCGGCCGGTTTGCGGCATACTCCTCATCAGTGAGCAGTGCGTAGTGCATGACGATCACCTGGTCGCCGACCTCAAACAGGTGCGCCGCCGCGCCGTTGAGCTCGATCTTGCCGGATCCGCGTTCGCCCTCGAACACATAGGTTTCCAGCCGCGCACCCGTTCGGCAGTTGGCCACATGCACATGGTCATTCACCCGCATCCCACACGCATCGAGCAGGTCGCGGTCGATGGTGATCGACCCGATGTAACCGGGGAATGCACCAGTCACCCTGGCCATATGAATCTTGCTGTGGAGCACCTGTCTGAGCATCACTGGAAGAGTAGGTGGGCTGCACGCAAAGGCCGGACCCTCCGATGCGGCGCTTCCGGTACCATTTGCCCATGCCAGACCCCGCCCACATGCCCGCCACAACGACCGAGCGCAAGCCGCCGACCGGCTTGAAAGCCACCATCCGGCAAACCATCGCCCGCAAGTTCTTCAAGTACCTGGTCTCCAAGACGAAGAACTTCAGCCACACTACATGGCTCGGTCGCCCCATCTGGCAGAACGTCTTCGATCTGCAGACCATCCAGGAAACCATCGTCGAGCTTCAGCCCGCGATCATCATTGAATGCGGCACCAATCTCGGCGGCTCCTCGATGTACTACGCCCATTTGTTCGACCTCCTCGCCGCCGAGGGTCGGCTGCTTCCAGGCCGCGGCAGGATCGTCAGCATCGACATCGAAAAGCTCCACGATCTTTCCCACCCGCGCATCACCTACCTCATCGGCTCCAGCACCGCGCCCGACATCTTCGCGCAGGTCAAGGCCCTGGCGGATGACGCCGAGAGGAGTGGGGAGGGTGGTGGGGTTGGGGGACCGGTGTTTGTCATCCTCGATTCCGATCACTCGATGCGTCACGTTCGCGCGGAGCTGGAGCTGTATGCACCGCTCGTCAGCAAGGGGTCGTTCTGCCTGGTGCAGGATGGCGTGATCGATGTGCTGCCCAACTTCGCCGGGGGTCGACCCGGCCCGCTTCCTGCGATCCACGACTACCTGAAGTCGCACCCTGAGTTTGAGATCGACCGCGAGCGCTGCGACCGGTTCCTGATCACCCACCATCCCGACGGCTGGCTGAGGCGGAAGTAATTCGTCGAACAGTCTCACGCAGAGTCGCCGAGCCGCAGAGGAACACAAGAGCGGAGAACTGGTTGGGGATAGCCTCGGCTCTTTGTTTGCATCTTCGCCAGGCCAGGTTCTTTGGCAGAAGACGGACGCCACTGTCATCCCGAACTCAACGTCTTCATCTGGGCTCTTCTGGGCCGATCTGTGGCGGGCTCTATGCCTCCGCTCTTCTCCGCGCACATCTCTTTCCGATCCTGCTGTCTTGGATCCGTCCCCATCCGTGCAATCCGTGGCCGATTTGTCTTGGCGTCTCCGCGGCTGCGCGCGAGCCTAGCTCCGCACACCCACCGCCCGCTCTGCCGCCTCCACCACATTTAGCAGCAGCATCGCCACCGTCATCGGCCCAACGCCCCCGGGCACCGGGCTGATCCACCCTGCATGGCTCGCGGGCTGGCCATCAAACCCGCCGACCGCCTCATACGCGACATCACCCACCGTCTTCATCTTGCCATCCGCCCCCGCGACACGGTTCACGCCGACATCGATGACGATCGCGCCCTGCTTCACCATGTCCCGCGTGATCAGTTCCGGCACGCCCGCCGCGGCGACCAGCACATCCGCCCGGCGCGCCAGTTCCCCCAGTGCCGGTGACCATTTATTGCAACTCACCACGGTCGCATCCATCCGCATCAGCAAGACGGCGATCGGCTTGCCCACGTGGTTCGAGGCCCCGACCACCACCGCCAGCTTCCCGCGCAGTCCGCCGGTGCCAATCCCCGTGTGCTCGATCATCTTGATCACCGCCAGTGCGGTGCACGGCGCGAGCGATGACCGGCCGTACACCACGTTGCCGATGTTGGAAGGGTTGACACCCTCAACATCCTTCTCCGGCGCGATCAGCTTCTGCACCGAATACGCATCCACCGCCTCCGGCAGCGGCAGGTGCACCATGATCGCCGACACCTCATCCTTGGTGTTCAGAAGCAATACACGCCCCGCGATATCGTCATACCCCGCCCCTGACGGCAGCGAGTGCAGCACGTAGTCAATCCCCAGCTCGCGGCAGGTCCTGGCCTGGCTGTCAGCATACTGATGCGCCGCGTCGTCCTCGGAGCCGACCAGCAGGGCATCGAGCCGGACCGGTCTTCCCGCCTCGCGCAGCTTCGCCGCGCGACTTGCGATCCCCTCGCGGTGCTTCTTTGCCAATGCCTTGCCGTCGATGACCTGTGCCGCCATGGTGAGCCATCGTAACCCGGCTGCGGGTATGCTGCACGCATGGCTTCATCCCTGCTGCGGCTGGCCGTCTGGTCCGGCCCGCGCAACATCTCGACCGCCATGATGCGCTCCTGGGGCAATCGCCCCGACACCGCTGTGAGCGATGAGCCGCTCTACGCCCATTACCTGAAGGTCACGGGCCTCAACCACCCCGGCCGGGATGAGGTCATTGCCCGGCACAACACCGATGCCGACCGGGTCATCCGCCACCTGACCACGGCGATTCCGTCAGAGAAAGCCATCTGGTACCAGAAGCACATGTCCCACCATCTGCTTCCCGGCATGGATCGCGCATGGGTGCACAATCTCACCAACATCTTCCTCATCCGCGATCCACGCGAGATGCTTCCGTCGCTGCTGAAGGTTTATCCCGAGGCAGGCCTGCCCGATACCGGGCTCGCGCAGCAAGCCGAGCTCTTTGATCATCTCCGCGACGCTGCGGGTCGCACGCCCATCGTCATCGATGCCCACGATGTCCTCACCGATCCACGCGCCGCGATGACCACGCTCTGTGCCGCGCTCGCGATCCCCTTCGATGAGGCCATGCTCTCTTGGCCCTCCGGCCCGCGCGACACCGATGGCATCTGGGCCCGGCACTGGTACTCCGCCGTTCACGCCAGCACGGGCTTTGAGCCCTACTCACCCCGGACAGACCGCCTCGAACAGCGCCACGAACCCCTCCTTTCGCAGTGCCTTCCGTACTACAGCAAGCTCCACTCCGTCCGCCTTCGCTAGCCCCACATCGAGACTCCCGTGCTCCAGAAGTTCAACGCCGCCAATCGCGACATCCTCATCAGCATCAACGGCAAGCTTGTACACCGCGATGCCGCGGCGATCAGCCCGTTCGATTCCTCCGTCCAGGGCGGCGATGCCGTGTGGGAGGGACTCCGCGTCTACTCCGGCCGCATCTTCCGTCTTATCGCCCACCTCGACCGTCTCCGTTCCTCCGCGCTCGCACTCGCCTTTGCGCAGATCCCTTCTCACGATTCAATCCGCGCCGCCATCCGCGAAACGCTCGCCGCGAACAACATGCGCGACTCCGTGCACATCCGCCTCACGCTCACCCGTGGTGTCAAAGTCACCAGCGGAATGGACCCCCGCCTGAACCAATCCGGCCCCACGCTCATCGTTCTCGCCGAGCACAAGGCCCCCGTCTACGACACCTCCGGCCTCAGTCTCATCACCAGTTCGGTGCGCCGATTCGCGCCCGACATGCTCGACCCCAAGATCCACCACTGCAATCTCATCCAGTCCATCCTCGCAAAGATCGAAGCGAACGCCGCGGGCGCCGATGATGCCGTGATGCTTGACTCTCGCGGGTTTGTCGCCGAGACCAACGCGACACACCTCTTCGCAGTTGATGTCCACGGTCGCCTGCTCACGCCGCAGTGTCTCGCCTGCCCCGAGGGCATCACCCGCCGGGTCGTGCTGGATCTCTGTGCCGCCAACGGCATCGCAGTGGATGTACGCGACCTCTCGCTAACGGAGTTCTACCGCGCCCGCGAAGTGTTTTGCACAGGCACGATGGGCGAACTCGCGCCCGTGACCACGGTCGACGGGCGAGCGATCGGCGATGGCACGCCCGGCGCGATGACCGCGAAGCTCGCCGCGCTCTTCCGCGAAGTGGTTGCCCGCGAGGCCGAAGCAATCTGACGTTTGCGCAATGAGTGCCGCGCCACAGACGCCTGCTTTGAGGCAGCTGTGTCACGCCCTGTCGACCCCGTTGCTCCCACGCATCGCAGTTTCATGCGCTGAATCGCCGAACTTGACTGCCGATTCTGCACGGCTCAACCCCATCCGGCCGATCCCATCCCTTCCACCACACCCCGCAGGAGTGCCCCCATGGCCGCGACCGCCTCGACCATGCTTCCCCTCGGCACCAACATGCCGGGCTTCATGCTGACCGATGCCGTCACCGGCAAGTCCATGCGCTCCTCGGACCTCGCCAAGGGCAAGAAGGCGATGGTCATCATGTTCATCTGCAACCACTGCCCCTACGTCAAGCACGTCCGCGACCAGCTCGCGCAGCTCGCACGCGACTATTCGCCCAAAGGCGTCGGCTTCGTGGGTATCAGCTCCAACGACATCCAGTCCTACCCCGATGATGCGCCCCCGCTGATGAAGCAGGAGGCCGCCGAAGCCGGGTACACATTCCCGTATCTCTTCGATGAAGATCAGGCGGTTGCCAAGTCCTACAAGGCCGCGTGCACGCCCGATTTCTTCCTCTTTGATGCCGCGGGCAAACTCTTCTACCGCGGCCAGCTCGATGACACCCGCCCGCGCAGCGGCATGACCTCCACAGGCAAAGACCTCCGAAACGCGATCGAGCTCGTGCTGCGTCCCGTTGCCTCGCCCCCCGAGCGCCAGATGCCCAGCCTCGGCTGCAACATCAAGTGGAGATATCGTAACGAGCCCGACTACGCGCGGTGATCCGCAGTCCCCCTCCACCCGCTGACAGTGCCGCTCGGCCGCGGTCTCTCGCTCAAGAGCACACTGCGGCTGAAGCCCGATCGGCCGCTGCCGTGGCCCCATGTGCAGAGCAACCGCTAAGGTTGCGCCGGGAGCATCAAACCCTCCCGCCCCCGCCCGCGTAGCGTTGTTGGTCCAATGCCCCGCGCGCCACGTAAACCCCGGTCCTCTCACTTCGCCAAGAAGCCCCCGCCCAAGGTCCGTCGCCGCTACCGCCTCCGCTTCCCCGCCTACATCTACATGCTCGTCACGGTCTTCATCGCCATCGGCGCGTTCAACAGCCAGAACAACCTGCTCTTCTGGGCCTTCGGCCTTTCGCTCTCGGCGATGGTCGTCTCCGGCGTTCTTTCCGGCACCATGCTCATGGGTATCGAGATCGAACGCCGCGCACTCGCCGATGCCCG
>JBBRUT010000086.1:0-14581 GCA_038247555.1 Phycisphaerales bacterium
AGCAGAATGCCGGCCGGGAGGCCATCGCGTGGAATGAACAGGCCAGACGCCGCGAGCGTCATTGGCTCGGTCGCCGTGGCGATCGACGTGACCTTCGCGGTCACGAAGACCTCCGCGCCAAGCGCCAAGCCAGAGCGGCCCTTGACGGAGTAGGTGAACGGCTTTCCGCTGGAATCCACAAGCTGAACGACCGCCAGATTCTGCGGCTTCAGCGGGGACGCGGGGAGCGTCGCGCCGCCGGATTCCCGCATGAGGACCGCCGCGGCGGCATCATCGACGAGTGTGAACTCGGCTCGGCCGTCGGTGAAGGCACTGTCTGTGGTGGCGACGCGGCCACGTACCGTGATTGTGTCACCGAGATTCGCGGTAGTGGTTGCCGCGGCCAGCTCCTTCGCACCTGCGGGGATGGCCTTGAGGCGGTGCGAGTCAGGAAGATCCTGTGCGAGTACGCGCGACGGCGAAAGCGTCAACGCGAGCATTGCGAGCAGAGCGACCAGGAATGGACGGGAGAGAACATGTGTGTGCTGCATGGCAAACTCCGGAAGTGGGCGGCGTTCGGGCTGGTGGCCCGCGCCGAAGGTGAACGGTTATACCGCCTTGAGCGCGGTCGGGATGGGCATTCGCAGGCACCGCCAGGCGGGCGGGAGCGCGCCGACCAGGCCCAGGGCGATCCCGGAACACAGGCCGATCAGAACAACGGTGGTATCAACAACGAGCGCGAATGCGCCGGCAGAGAACCGCACGCCGAGCCCGTCGAGCAGTAGCACGCCCGTCACGCACGCGCCGAGAGCGCCCGCGGCGGTCGCAAGGCTCGACTCCTGCACTAGCGAAGTGATAATCGCGCCGCGGCGATAGCCGAGCGACTGCAGCGTCCCCAGTTCCCGCACACGCGAGGCAAACGCCGCGTACATGGTGTTCAGTCCGCCGAACAGTCCGCCCAGCGCGATGAGCGAGGCGGTGACCCAGGCGACAGCGCGGATCGGGGCGAAGAACGCCGAGAGCTGGTCGTAGTACTCGCGCTCCGGCATTGTTGTGAGCTCAAGGTCTGGCCGCATGAGGGCAAACGCGGCGATGTCCGCAAACTCTGCTTCTGACGGGTCGATGGTCAACACGACGCACGAAACCGTGTCGCGCTTTGTCGCGGTCATGAGGTCTGTCAGTGGCGCCCAGATCTCTGAATCCAGCACCGAGCCCGGTGCAGCGAAGCGCCCCACGACCGTCCACGGCCGGCCTTCGATTCGTAGTGTGGCACCGACGGCAAGATCGCTATCGCTCAGGCCGATAGTCTTCGCGGCCATACGCCCGACGATGATCTCATCGACGCCGTTCCGCGGCAGGCGACCCTCGATGAGCGAGACGTTGCTGTGAACGAGTGTCGCCGCGGGCGTAACGCCGCGGAGCAGTGCGTGGCCGCGATGCGTTTCGTCCGTTCCAGCTTGAACCGGAAGCATCACATGGATCTCGGGAGAGATGTACGCCTGTCCCGCGTGCGATCGAATCCCGGAGACCGAAGCCTCGATGAGGGACGCAGCGGCCGCGCTGATCTCCGACCGCTCCACACTCTCCTCGCTGCCAATGCCCAGAATCAGCACATTGTGCTCGTCACCCGTGGAGCGCAGTGCGCGGTCCATCCCGCGGACAAACCCGCCCGCGGCGATGACCAGCAGCACCACCAGTGCGCTGCCGAAGACCGACAGCGCGAGCCGGATGCGCGAGCGGCCAAGGTTGCGAACGGCGTAATCAAGTGGAAGCAGTCGCACGGATCGTCACTCCTCAGACGGCGCGGAAGCTCTGGGCGATCTCGCGCCGTCCCGCCTGCACCGCGGGCACAAGCCCCGCAACAACTCCAACACCCGCAGCGATCGCGAGGCCCACGAGGCTCGTGCCAACGTCGGGCGAGACGTGGATGCTCAGGCCCTCGGTGGAGAGGCTGAACCGGCCCCACGCCAGGAACGCGGCCGCAAACGCAGTGCCGGCGACTCCGCCGAGCACACCCAGAACAATTCCCTCAGCGATGATCATTCGGGCGATGAGCCCGCCGCGGAACCCGAGCGTCTGGAGTACCGCATGCTCCTTCACACGATCCTGCACGCCGAGCACGATGGCATTCGCCACCAGCGCGAGCACCGCCGCGAGGCATCCCCACCCCAGGTACCGCGCAAACCCGACAATCTCGACGACATCGGCACCGACCTGCGCGACAAACGCTTTTTCCGGACGCGTTGTCGTCGGGTCTTGGTCCGTCCGAAACAACTCGTCGATAGCGGCGGCGGTGTCTCGTAGCTTCGCCGGGTCGTCCACTCGCACATTGAACTGTGTGACGACTCCGAGGCCTGCGCCCGATGCAGTCGCCTGCTGCAGGAAAGGAAGATGCACATATGCGACATTTTGATCCTGCGGCTCATCGGAGGCGATGATCCCGGCGACAGAGACCGTTACGCCCGCGGCATCAAACGACATGCCGGGGGTGAGTCGTCGTCGCTCGGCCATGCGCTGGCCGATGAGCGCAGAATCTGACCGCTTGTGCCAGTCTTCGAGTGAGCCAGCGAGGATCCGCCACTTTGCAGCCATGGGCGCAACATCATCTGCTGGCACGCCGCGAAACGTCACCACATCCAGACTCGCGCGGCAGTTGTTCACTACGACTTTCATGGGTGTGACCGAGGCCACACCGGGCAATCGTGCGATGCGCGGTGCGTAGCTTTCGGGCAGCCGACTCGTCGCGGGACAGAAGCGGTTCTCGCGGTACACGATCAGCGTCGTGTCACCCGCGGTGACTTCCGTCGCCTGACGCACTCCATGTTGCAGTGACTGCACCGTGATGAACAGGAACATGGCGACGGCCACACCAGCCGCGGTCAGAATCGTGCGAGTCCGGTGGCGGATGACTTGTCGCAGCACGGTAGGGATCAGACGCAGTGCGATCATGCCGCGGCTCCTTCCATCAGGCCGAGTCGGCCGGGCTCGACGAGCTGGCCCTTTTCTAAATGCAGGGTGCGACGCGCGCGGTCGGCGCACCGGGCATCATGCGTGACCATTACAAGAGTCTTGCCGAGTTCCTCGCACAGTCGGGTGAGCAGGTCCATGATCGCGACCGCCGAGCTGGCATCCAGATCGCCCGTGGGCTCATCGGCGACGATGATCCGCGGGTCCGTGACGATCGCTCGGGCGATGGCGACGCGTTGTTCCTGCCCGCCGGAGAGCTGGCGCGGGTAGTGATCGTGTCGATCGGCGATTCCGACGAGCTGCAGCGCGGTCGAGACGCGTTCGTGGCGGTCGCGTCGGCTCATGCGGTGCAGCAGCAGCGGCAGTTCAACATTCTCGTACGCCGTGAGCACGGGCACAAGGTTGTAGAGCTGGAAGATGTACCCCACGTTGTCGCTGCGCCAATCCGCCAGCCGCGAGCGGGAGAGCTTCGCGATGTCCTGCCCGCCGATCCGCAGCTCGCCCCCGGTGGGCGAGTCGATTCCCGCAATCAGGTTGAGAAGCGTGGTCTTGCCGCTGCCAGAGGGTCCCATCAGCGCCAGGAAGTCGCCCGCGTTCACATCGAGGTCGAGCTTCTGCAGCGGCGTGATGGTCGAGTCGCCCTTGCGGTAGGACTTGGTCAGGCCGCGGCATTGAATCAGCAGGTTGGTGGTCATGGCTGATCTCCTTGGTCCATAGTCTTCTCTCCAAGCACTCGAACCCGACTGCCTTCGGCCAGCGCCGCGGGAGGATCGACAATCGCACGGTCTGTCGGCGATGCGCCGCTCAGGATCTCGATGAATCCGTCATCATGGGCTTGGCCAAGTGTGAGCGCTCGTCGCGTTGCGATTGCGCCGCGGCGAGGGTCCTGCATCACAAACCATGCGGACGCTTCGCGGTCCTTCCGGTCGAGAAGTGCGTTCAACGACAGAAGCAGAACCAAATCTCCCCGTCCTTCTGCGATTGAGTCTGTCGATATGTTTGCTTCGCCGGCGCCGCTACCTGAGAGCAACCGCACGCGGACCAGCATTTCGGGTTTGAGCGCCGCATCTGGGTTCTCGATCGATACTTTGAATTGCACGGTGTTCCGCTGGATGTTGGCTTCGTGCACAACACGCGTCACCGTGCCGCGGAACGTGTTGTCGGGGAGTGTCTCGGCCACGATCGTCGCGGCGGTGCCGATGCTCACTTTCGCGGCATCGGCCAGCGGCACATCGACCCGCACCTGGAGGTGCGCCGGGTCATAGATCCGCGCGATGCCTGCCTCGCGAGCTTCACCGAGACCGGGGCCAGCCATCATCATTCGTGTGCCGGGCTCGATCGAGCGCGACAGCACGACGCCTGCAACAGGAGAACGGATCTCGGTCCGAGCCAACGCGAGCCGGGCTTGATCCAAAGCAACCGCTTGAACACGTTCAGCCGCCTGTATTGCCGAGACTTCGGCCGCAGCCGCTTGGACATCAGCCTCCATGGCGCGAAGCCGCAACGCCAGCCTCGCGTAGGTGGCACCTGCGATCGTGCCGTCCTGCGCGAGTTCGCGCTTGCGTTCGAGTTCGTCTCGTACCTCCGCCGCGCGGGCCTCCGCGGCGTTGTGTTCGGCCTCGGCGCGTCGGGTTGCGGCAGTTCGCTCAGCCAGTTCGGCTTCAGAAAGGCGGACGGCGAGTATCGCGTCATCGTCGATTAGCTTCGCGAGGACTTCGCCGGCGGCGACGGTCTGCCCCTCCAATGCGAAGACTTCCTTCACGACGCCGTCAGTCAGCGCGGGGACGACGATCGCATATGGTGCGGGCTCGATCCAGCCCGGAGCCTGCACCAGCATGGTTTGCTGCGAAGGAGCGGGCGAGGCGGAGGTGTCGCCGGTCGCGCCATCGCTTGACTCGGCAGCGCGAGCTTTCGCGATCACCGGCACTACGTAAACGTCAACTGCGGGCCAGAGCGCATCGCGAGCGGACCACGCAAGCACCGCCGCAGCGGCCAGCATGATCGCCGCCGGCAGCACGATGCGCGTACCCCAGCGGAATCGCGGCCGCGGAACAGTAACGGTGTCAGCAGCAAAGCTGTTTGCCCGGCGTGAAAGCGCGCCAAGGCCGGGAGAGCCGGACATGATGGGTCTCGATGGTGAAAAGGGCCGCGCTTTGGCGGCAGGAATCGACACATACCCACCCTGCGTGGCGGCACGCTGGGGGCAGGACGAGTCGAATCGCTACACCACGAGAATGACGGTGCCGACGAGGCCGCGAGATCGGGGCGGCGGCGAGTCATTCGGCGGTCGCTCTCGATGTACGCTTTGAGCAAGCGTCAGCGTGAGCCATCGAGCATCGAGCGGGTAGGGCACGCACAGCGATGCATACGGCAGGTCATCGATGCCAGACACGGCGCGCTGAGGGGGAACCTTGGCCGTGAGACCGATATGCAGGCAGCATGCGGGTTCGCGGCACGGTCCTTCAAACTCTTGCTCGCTCGACAGCAGGGCCTCACAACAATCCTCAGCGGCCGCCTCCTCAACACAATCCTCGCTAAAGCAATCAGACGAGCAGCAGTCCGCTTGGGGCGCGAGCGTTGCCCTAGCCGGGAACCAGCCCATGAGCGATCGGACGCACACTGGGGCACCCGTCGGGAGGCACGCGCAGAACACCTGCGCGGCAACGCACACAATGACCGCAAGCAATGTCCCGGATGATCGATTCATGTTCGTGAGAAGTATAGACGAGGAAGGAGGCTCGCACGGGGTGTTATCGGCAGACCCCTCTTCGGGCTGCAGTTCATTCCGGATACGGCTTCCGCGGGCTGAAACGCGATTTGCCCCTCAGCGAGCGGCACAATGGCCCCGCATGGGTCCAGGATGACTCCTACCTTCCCCCCTCAATGGCCGCACTTCTTACTGTTCGGGGTATCGCCAAACACTTCGCGGCTCGCACGCTGTTCACCGGCGTTTCGCTCAGCATCGAGGATGGGGAGCGGCTCGCGCTTATCGGTCCCAACGGCGCGGGCAAGAGCACGCTCATCAAGATCCTGGCGGGGATCGAGGATGTTGACGGCGGGACGATCACCACACGCCGCGGCCTCCGAGTGGCGTACGTCGCGCAGGCCGACGTCTTCCGCAAGGGTGCGACGGTGCGTGAGGCGGTGATGACGGAACTTGAGGCCGCGATGAAGGCCGGCAAGCTTCCACACCTGCACGACCACCACGAACTTGAGCTTGCAGCAGAGCAGACGATTGATCGTGTGGACATGACCCCGCACATCGATGCGGAATGCGAGGGCCTGTCGGGCGGGCAACGAAAGCGCGTGTCGATCGCCCGTTCGCTGGCGCAGGAACCAGATCTCATTCTGCTCGATGAACCGACGAACCACCTCGACGTCGAGGGGATCGACTGGCTGGAGAACACGTTGGCGGGTGGCGACTTCGCATCCGTCGTGATCACCCACGACCGGGCGTTCCTCGAGGGCACCGCCACACGCATTATCGAGCTCTCCCGGGCCTACCCCGAGGGCACGTTCACCGTGCAGGGCGGCTATGCGGAGTTCCTGAAGCGGAAGGAAGAGTTTCTGCTCGCTCAGGCAAAGCAGGAGCAGGCGCTCAGTGCCCAGGTTAAAGAGGACATCCGCTGGCTCTCACGCGGGGCCAAGGCCCGCCGAACCAAGAGCAAGAGCCGGATCGACGCATCGTTTGAGCGCATGGATGTGCTCGCCGAGCTCAAGTCCAGGAACGCTCCGGCGAGGGCCGCGCAGATCGATTTTCGTTCGACCGATCGCCAGACGCACAAACTGCTTGTTGGCCGCGGCCTCTGCAAGACGCTCGGTGGAAAGAAGCTCTTTGAGAATCTCGACATCCTGCTCTCGCCGGGCGCGAAGCTGGGGCTCATGGGTCCCAACGGCGCGGGCAAGAGCACGCTCATCAAGCTGCTGACGGGTGAGATGGAGAGCGACCCACCCACGCCGCAGATGCTGCGCGAGGAAGCCGAGATCGCCGGTTCGCTCCCGCCTGGCACTCCTGCGCTGGGCACCATCCGTCGGGCCGAGAAGCTTCGCGTCGTGCTCTTCAGCCAGCACCGCACCGAGCTCGACCCCTACGCAACACTGGGCGAGACCCTCGCACCCACCGATAGCGTCATCTATCGCGGCCGCGTGCTGCACGTGGCCACATGGGCGGGGATGTTTCTGTTCAGCAAGGATCAGCTCCGCACGGAGATCCAGACGCTCTCCGGAGGCGAGCAGGCCCGTGTGCACATCGCCCGTCTCATGCTCGAACCCGCGGATGTGCTCATCCTCGACGAACCCACCAATGATCTCGACCTCGCCTCGCTCGATGTGCTCGAAGAAAGCCTTGAAGAGTTTCCCGGCGCGGTCGTGCTGGTGACGCACGACCGGGCGATGCTGGATCGGCTCGCTACCCGCGTGCTCGCGCTCGATGGGAAAGGCTGGGGACGCTATTACGCCGACTACCAGCAGTGGGAGCGACTGCACAAGATCGATGCCAAAGCGGATACCGCGGCCCTTGCCCGAGCGGCTGATGCCGCGCGCAGTTCTGCGGCTGGGAGCGCGGCAGTCACTGCGGGAGGCGCGAGAGGCAACGCGCCCGTTGTCCTCGCACAGGCGGCGAGCATGTCCGAGGCGGACTCTTCCGATTCGCCTTCCACCGTGGTAAAGAGACGCCTCAGCTTCAAAGAGCAGCACGAGCTGGCCGGGATGGAAGCTGCCATCGAGGCCGCGGAGAGTGAGCTGCGGTCGGCGGAGGCCGCGATGAACGATCCGGCCGTGCTCAACGATCACCGCAAGATGTCGCAGGCGGGCCAGCGCATGGCCGACGCCCAGAACCGGCTTGCGGCTTTGTTTGCCCGGTGGGAAGAACTCGAAGCCCGAAAGTCTTAACGAAGCGGCGAACAAAGTCCGTGCAAGCCCCGGGAACGCGCAGACGTGGGCACGCTCTCAGCTCGCGAACACAAATTCTTTGTGCCCACGTGCAAGGTCCGACCTTGTTGTTACAAGTCTTTTCAGACGGCACAGTCCCAAAGCCTGTCGCGGCGGAGCTGAACCACCGCCGCGACTGCTGTGAGGGATCGGTCGTCTGAGAGATGCGAGCAGCCCGGTCCGCGGGCACACGTAGAGAGAGCCCCCTGTCGATTCAAGGAGAGAGAGAATGGAGATTCCACGCGCCCACCGTCCGATCCAGTCCCGCACATCCGCGCATCAGCGCCGAGTGCTCGCAGCTTGCGGCACCGCATTCGCGGCAGCGATCCTGTCCGTGGCTTCGCCCGCAGCAGCGAACCTCGGTTCGATTCGTCCTGCCGACGGCTACCTCGTCGCCGGTATCGGGCCCTTCCCAGCCGATTGGGTCGATGTCACGTACTACAACGCCGGAGCCTTCGGTGCGAACGCAGGCGGCGGTTCGGTATCGCTCATCGCGCCCGACAGCGGCAACTGGAGCCTGCTCAGCCAGGTCGGCGGCTTCTTCACGTCCGCTGCCGCACGGAACGCCGCCGTTGGCACTGCGCCGCCGTACCCCAACACGATCCCGTCCAATGCTGTCCCCGTCTACATGGTCGGCAATCACTTCCCCGGCCGCGGCGGCGATGGCTCAAACCTTGCGTTCCGCAACGACACCCCGCTGGGAACCGGCAACACCAAGTACCACTATCAGCTCGATACCTTCGATACCGGCGGACCCGTCCCGTCGACGGTCACGGGCGGACCCGTCTCCATGGAGATGTACTTCTGCCCGAACCCCGGTGATACGCCCAACCCGGGTACTCCGCGGCAGGACAAGTTCACGATGTCGCTGGTCGATTCGTCCGGAAACGTCGGGATGGAGTGGGGCTACGCTCGCGACAACGAAGTCAGTTGGCGCGATGGCCCCAGCAGCAGCTGGAACTACACCGGCATCTTCGCCAATGCGACCAACTGGGACGGAATCAAGGTGGATATCGACTTGAGCAGCGACACCTTTCAGCTGGACTACTACGTGGTGTCGACCAATACCTGGACGACGCTGGCCCCGGCGGGCACAGCGCTGGGCGCGGGTATGACCAACTTCACCACGATCGACTGGGAACTGGTGGATGGTCTGTCAGCGGGTATCGGCGGCAAAAATTTCTTTGACGACTTCACCTTCGTGATCCCCGCGCCGTCTTCGGTTGCGCTCGGCGCGATGGGCCTGCTTCTGGCAGCTCGTCGGCGCAGGCGCGATTGATCCGGCTGATTTAGGTCAGCGAGCAATAGCACGACACGACTATGGACGCCGCGGGCACACCACCCGCGGCGTTCTCATTGGCACCGGGAAAGCTGGCGATGCCTGAGCAACGCCGTGACTCCGGCGCGGCAACAATCCGGCCATGCCCATACGCCTGATTACCGTGCCATGCCTGATGCTGCTCCTGCTCGTCGCTCCGCTGCGTGGGGCGGATGCGGCCAAGAAGTCTACTGATCACGGCAAGCTTGATGACTCGGCCGCGGCGTCCGAGGCCGCGATCGAGCAGGTGCTGGAAGCAATGGAGAGGGCGGTGCTTTCTGGGGACGCCGAGGCCTATCTGGCCCATGTTGCCACGGGCAACAGCGTATTTCTCCAAGAGCAGCGCATGTGGGCCGCCGACCTCAAGCGGCATGTGCCGGACGTCTTTGATCTTCGGATCATCGATCCTGCCGAGCGCAAAGCCAACGAGGAGGCGAGCAAGGCGGCCGACGAAGCCACGAAGGCCGCTGCGGAGCCGTCCGAGCGGGCACCAGCCGAGCGCCGCCGGGGCGAGGCTCAACCAGCCTTGACCGAATCCGTCGAGTACCCACACGAGTTCACTGCCGAGCGCGCGATCTTTGAACTTCAGATGAGTTGGAAGATGACTGTCCCCCTTGCGGATAAAGAGAAGGGCGAGCCGGATCGCATGGACCGCAGCGTGTCTTACCCTGTTCTGTTCGAGCGTCAGGGCAATCGCTGGCTGTTTCGTGGCGAACGCTGGATAGAAGTCCGCCTCGATCCCGATCACGCAATCGCGAACGACTCCGAAGATGCAGATGCATCGCGACCGCCCTCCCCCGCCGTCGTCTCTCCCTCTACTCGCGACAATCTGGTGCTGTGCTTCCCTGGGTATGAAGATCTGGCAAAGCGCGCAGCGGAGGTTCTGCCGGAAGTGCGTGCGCACGTCGATGATGGCTTTGAGCGCGATGTACCGCACCCGCAAGTGGTGAAGATCTATCCAACGATGAGGCACCTGCAGGCTTCGATCTACCTCTCCTACGTCGACGGACTCGCTGGCTGGAATGAGCCCAAGGAAGCCATCAAGATCCTTGGTCGTCCGGGCTCCTCTCGGGCCTCGCTCCGGACGCTCCTCGCGCACGAGTACGGCCACGTCGCGACGTTCGAGCTTGGCCCCAAGGCAACCGACATCGCGTGGTGGGCCCTTGAGGGTGTAGCGGAACTGTCATCAGAGGGCTTCCGTGCACGCGGACGTCGCGATGTCGACCGCCGGGTCCAGCAGTGGTCCGCCGATCGTGATCTGGCGGAGTTCGCAAGCATCTCCGACTTTCGCAACACGCCCAAGGAAGTCATGCGCCACGTCTACACCCAGGGCCACCACATGGTCGGCTACATCTCTGAACGCTTCGGAAGAGCAAGGCGCAATGAGTGGTTCCACGCGATGGCCAACGGTGCGAGCATCGACGAGGCCACGCGAAGCGTGCTGGGAATCAGCGGCGGGTTCGGCCAGCTTGATATCGACTGGCGGGCCGAGCTTCGCGGCGTCCCCAGTGATGAGGCCCCGTAGCCCGGATTGAATCCTGCCTACAGAATCGTGCCCGTCAGCACCAAGATCGCTACGCCCAGATAGATGAGCGTCCCCGAGGCATCCATCAGCGTCGCAACCATCGGACTGGAGGCGGTCGCAGGGTCGAACCCGCCGCGGCGCAGCAGCAGCGGCAGCATCGAACCAAGCACCGTCCCCCAAACCACGACCACCGCAACGGCGATGCCAATGGTCGCGGCGAGCGGGAACACATGGTCGGTCTTGACGATCAACGTGCGCACAAAGACCTCAACGCAGATAAAGCCCATGATCGCAAGCGCCGCAGCCAGCATCATCGCCGAGAGCACTTCCTTCCGGACAATTCTCGCCCAGTCCTTGGGGGCAACCTGCCCCAGCGCCAGGGCACGCGTGATCAGCGCCGCGGCCTGCGACCCGGAGTTTCCTCCGCACGACATGACCAGCGGCATAAAAAGTGAAAGCACTACTGCCTTGTCGAGCTGATCCTGAAATCCCCCGAGCACCAGGATCGTGATCGTCTGACCGACAAAGAGCGCACTGAGCCAGACACCCCGCTTGCGGAACATCTCAACAGGCCCGGTCTGGATATACGCCTGCTCCAGCGCCTGCACACCGCCGAGCTTCTGGATGTCCTCGGTCGCCTCAGCCTCGGCAACGTCGGCGACATCGTCGCTGGTCACGATCCCCAGAAGCACGCCGCGGGAATCGACGACCGGCAACACGATGCGGTCGTATCGAGCCATGAGACGGACCGCATCCTCCTGATCCTGATCCGCACGGAGACCGACGAAGTTCTGGTTCATCAGCGACTCGACCGTGTCGGTCGGATTCGCCAGAAACAGTGAGCGAAGACGGATGTCGTCGATCAGCACGCCCTTGTCATCGATCACATAAACGACATTGATCGTCTCGGCGTCATTGCCGTACTTGCGGATGTGATCCAGCGCATGCCCGATGCTCCATTCCGGTTTGAGCCGGATGTAGTCGGGGTTCATCAGGCGGCCGACACTCTCGGGCGGATACCCAAGGATGGCCTGTGTCTGCCGACGATCCTCGGGTGACAGGCTTGCGATCAGTCTCTGCGCAACCTCCGCAGGCAACTCATCGAGAAGCCGCACACGATCGTCAGGGTCCATGCCCTCAACAACTCGCAGCGCTGCATCACCGAGCTTGCTGATCAGTTCTTCCTGAATCTCCGGCTCGAGATAAGAGAACACCTCGCCCGCATCATCCCGCGTCAGGAAGCGGAAGCAGACCGCGCGCTCATCGGGCTCGAGACTCAGGATGATGTCCGCAACATCCGCCGGAGGTACGCCTTCCAGCGCGGCACGCAGCTCGCTGTACGCGTGCTCGCGCACAAGCTCGGCGACCTCGGGCTGGATCAGCTCGGCGGTAGGCGTCAACGGCGGCTCCGTTTGGTGGATCGACAGCCAAAGCGTACGCCCAGTAGCCTGAGAACGCGGAGATGACCAGATTCATCACACGAGCGAGGCAAGCGATGAAAGGCCGACCGGCTCGCGTGCAAAGAATGGTTCTCCGGCCGCGGCCCCAATGCGAGATCCGAAGTAGCCACCCGCCTGCTCCACCCATACCACAACGCGGCGATTGGCGACATTCTTCACGAACTGAGACTCGTACGCGAGAATTGCCTCCCGCTTCGCTGCGATGAACGCAGTGGTATCGATGATAAAACTGGGTGCGGGAACGATCCGCAAGTGGGTCGCGTAGTAATGGAACAACCACTTGGGGTACAGCGGCGGCTTGCCCCCGTCACCCGGCATGCTCACCTTGGTGAGCTTGGCATCAAACCGCGCATCCTCGACGATGCGAGTCACCGCGAGGTGATCGGGATGGGCATCCTCGAAGTATGGCACGAAGATGCACTGCGCCTGTGCAGCTCGAATCACACCCGCGACCTGGTGGCGAGCTTCGAGCGAGTGAACCACTTCCCGGTTCTTCAGGCCGAGGTGGATCCTTTGCACGGGGTTCCTGCCGTCCGCCGGCGAAAGGCACTTGGCCGCCGCGGCGGCTTCCTTCGCCCGCGTTACCGGGTCGCCAAAGGGCGTCGGCTCTCCATCAGTCATATCGAGCATGGTGACGGCGTGGCCCTGCGAAGCGAGCAGCGCAATGGTGCCGCCCATGCCGAGCTCTTGATCATCAGGATGCGGACCCACGACGAGAATGTTCATGCGACAAGGGTACGAAGCCAGGAGCACACAAGCATCCAACCGGCAGATCATCCGATCTGCTTGGTGCGAGCCTCGTAACGCACTCCACGACTTGTCTGAGCTCAGTCCTCGCTTCGGCCCACGACAATCAGGCCCAGCAACTCCCGTGGCTCAACATCCAATGGTTCGATCTGGGCACGAACGAGACTCTCGGGTCGTTCCGTGGCAAAGAACCCACCAGCGCGAAACGCCGTGCCGTAAGGGTCCTTGAAGTCATAAAGATTGAGCTCCATCGTCTGACCGACCCCGAAGCCATCGATATCGTGGCTAAACCACCCATTCACCCATATCCGTGCCTTGCCGATCGAGCGAGCTGTCGTGTTCGTCATCGTGATGTGCGTGTCATTCCGCACCACCTGCACATCCAGGACCGCCGACTGCCGGACCTGGTTGGGATACTCCGGCAATCCCGCATCGACCCGACTACCGGTCTGGCAACCACCAAGCCACCCCACTCCCATCAACCCCACGGCGACCGTCGCGGCCAATGCCGCCGCGGAAACCCATCGCTTGCTGTTTTCTGCCTCGTGCCTCATGCGTGCCATCTCCAGTCGAAACCTAGAGTCCTCTGCCCATGGGCTGCACCGACTCCAACAACGCCACTCCGCCTTCGCCCGCCATCGCGCCGGGCTCGGAAGCGATCAGCGTACCCGAAGCCGCGGCCCAGTTCGCCGCACAGGGGCTGGACCCGCGGATCCGTGCCGCGGTGCCGGGGTGGAAGGCGGATGCACCGTTCTTCCAGGCGGGCCTCGCGGGCTATTCCGATGCCGCGATGCGGATCGTAGCAAGAAGGCTGGGGTGCCCGTTCTGCGTGACCGAGGCACTGCTCGATCGAGCCCTGCTGGGCGGTGGTCATGGGTTTGATAAGGCCGATCTGCAGGAGCTGCGTGACAATGTCCCCGGCGGGGAAGAAGACCACCCGCTGTGCGGACAGATCATGGGGAGCGACCCAGATGAGATGGCCGCCGCGGCCGTCAAGATGATCGAGCAGGGCTCACGCGGGCGGCGGGCGTACCGCGAGATGGCCTATGGAGAGAGCGGAGAACTGCCCAGGGTGGGCGCGTTCCTGGAGGAAGCTGAGCACCTGTTGTGCGGGGAGGCGGAAGAACAGCAAACCAGCAAAGCAGCGGAGCAGCACGTCTCCAAGGAGAGCTTGGGCACTGCGCGTTCGGGCTTGATTCCTCGCTCCGTTGATTCCTCGATCCCTGCGTCTTCGTTCGCCACCATCGATGTCAACCTTGCCTGCCCCGTGAAAAAGATCAAGGCCAAGGCCCGCGGCGGGCACTGGTTGGCGGAGCCGGAGGGCGCGATCGTCATCCTCCGTGCAGTGCGGGAAGCTGTTCCGCGAGAGATCCCCTGCACCGTCAAGCTCCGCCGGGCGTACGACGACACGCCCGAGATGGCCCACAACTTTGAGCGGATCTTCGATGCCGCCTACGAGATGGGATATGCATGGACAACCGTGCACGCCCGGACAGTAGAGCAGAAGTATGTCGGCCCGTCGCGGTGGACGTTCTTGAAGGAGCTGGTGTCGCGCCGACCCGACCGCATCGTCTTCGGTTCCGGCGACATTTGGGAGGTCGGCGACATTTTCCGCATGATCTCTTACACCGGTGTGCACGGTGTCAGCGTCGCCCG
>JBBRUT010000087.1:0-14523 GCA_038247555.1 Phycisphaerales bacterium
CTGGCGGGCGCGGGAGCGAAGGCGGATTCCGTTACGCAGCGCGACAGCGACGGTGCGAGGGTCTGGCGATTCTCCGATGTGCCACGCGCCGGTGCCGCAGGATTCGATGGTGAGCTGGGAGCGGACGCCACGATCGTCGGCAAGATGCTCGAGCACGCCCTGCGCGAGCGGGGAGCGGCAGATGTTCCCCATGCAGACAAACAGGATCGAGCGTACGTGCCGGATGTCGGGGAGGCAGGTCATGCCGTCGCGCTCCTTAACGCGGCGGGAGCGGGCAGGCCAGGCCGGATAATGGGGACGTTCGCACGCTCGCGCCAGAGCGCGAGCAGCGTGGAGCGGAAGGCGTCGCGTGTGCGAAGATCGGCGGTGTGCAAGGCCATCCGATGGGCGATGTTGGCGCGGGCGTGCGCATCGCTGCCGAGTTCAAATAGTTTGGCCGCGACCGCCCGCGTTGATGCGTCGCGGGCGAGGCATTCGGGGAAAGCAGCAAGAGCGTGGCGAGAGATGGGGTGCGCGGCGGCGGCGATCGGCACACCCGCGGCGATGCAGGCGGAGAGCAAGGTCTGACCGCAGGTGATCTCGCCGTTATCCTGAACATCCCAGAGCGCGACATCGGCGCCGGCGAGCAGTTGTGGGATCGGGAGCGCCGAGTCGATGAGCCCCCACCGGCGTCCGTGGCCGGCAACGAATCGTGCGCCGCGGCGGGCGTGCGAAGTGCCCCGGGGAACGATTCCGGTGATGCGCAGTCCGCCCACATGCTGCAGGCCGACCTGAAATGCGAAGCGCATCGCGTCGCCGGCGGCCGAGGGATCGGCGAGGAGAACCACCGCTATGTCGCGATCATCGAGGCCGAGCGCATGGCGAGCGGCGGAGTGAGCGGTGGGAGTGGGGGAGGCGGTGGGGGCTGTGGCAGAGGGCAGGGGGGGTGCGGGGGAGAGACGGATGTTGTCCCGCATGCGCATCGCGCCGCGGCCCGAGCTGGCCATAGGGGCCCAGGCATCGCGGGTGGCGAGGTCGAGTGTCAGAAGGGTGGTGTCGTCGAGGGCGAGCTCCTCGGCGGTCTTGCTGTAGCGGCGCGCAGCCGTGCGGCGGAGGACTTCCGGCCCGGGTGGCCGGGTGAGCACTGCGCCGCGCGGGATGATGCGCTTGCCGAAGCCGGCACGCGCTGCGCCGAGCATGCGGACAGACCAGCACTGGATGAGATCGGGTGTAGGCTCGCCGACATCGTCGGTGCGGTGTTCCAGCAGCGTGCGGAGGCCGCGACCCGCTGATTCGGCGCGGCCGAGGATCGTGCCCACGCGATCGGTGACGCTGAGGCCGTAGGCCGCGGCGGTTCGCTCGCCATGGGAATCGGTGATGAGCCAGAGGGTGTGGTGAGCGTGGGGAATGGTCATCGCCGCGCGGCATGCGAGCATGGGCTCACAGCCGTCGTGGGGATCAAGGAGGTGAAGAATGCGGAGCATGGGTCGGTGACGAAGTGTGGAGGACTGGGGAGAGGGAAGATGGGGATCAGTCTTCGTCGCCGTCGGTTGCAGGGTTGGTGAGTCCCTGTCCGTTGCACGTCCCGTCGGGCCGGTTGCAGCACTTCTTGTATTTCCGGCCGCAGCCCTGGGGGCAGACATCGTTGCGTCCGTAGCGCTTCTCGCTCTTGATCACCGGGACCGCTTTGGACTGCTCATCGGTTGAACCGGCACGCTGAGCCGACTCCAGGTCGCGCTGCTGACGTTCGGACATTGGCGGCGAGGAACTGGCCGCGGCGGCGATTGAACCGCCCGCGGGGGTGGTGGGGGCGGAGGAACGAGCGGGGGCCGGTGCCACGACGGTATTGATGCCGGGCCCGGCGAAGATGCCCGACGCCGCGGCGGCCGATGGCGGGATATAGAGGCCGGCCGAAGACGCCGGGCCGGAAGCGATACCCGGCGCAGGGCGCGGGGCGGCCCCGGGAGGGAGCGAGGAGGGGGGCGGTGGAGAGAACTGCGGCGTGATGCGGGCCTTGAAAACAAAGTCGGCGACCTTGTCGCGCACGCCGTCGACCATCTGCTGGAAGAGCGCGGAGCCTTCGCGCTTGTACTCGATCTTGGGATCGCGCTGACTGAAGGCGCGGAAGCCGATGGAGTCGCGAAGCTGGTCCATCGCGTAGAGGTGGTCCTTCCACGCGGGGTCGAGCGTTTCGAGGAGCAGTGTGCGCTCGAAGTAGAGGAGCTCAGCGCGGAGCACGGATTCGACCTTGGCGACCACGGCGTTGTCGAGCTCTTCGCCCGTCAGGCGACGGTTGGTTTCGGGCCATTCAACCTTGAGGCGGTCCTTAAAGAACGCCAGACGGGCATCGTGGTCCTTGAGCGCGAGCGCCTCATCAACTGTCTGGTGGAGCTTGTTGGATTCAACATAGCGCTTCGATGCGCCAATGAGTTCCTCGCGGCACTTGTTGGGCGGGGTTCGGGTGAGCTGCTCGACGGTCCAGTTCATGTCGAGCCGCTGGTTCGCCCAGGTCACGAGCTGCTGGGCCGCGCCCTGAGGGCTCTGCCGCATCAGCGCCATCGTCATTTCCATCGCGAAGTCGACGGGATACTCGATCTCGCGGACCTTGTAGAGTGCGCGGGCCTTGTCAAGGAACAGTTCGACGACGGATTCTCGC
This sequence comes from Phycisphaerales bacterium, assembly GCA_038247555.1. GTDB lineage: Bacteria > Planctomycetota > Phycisphaerae > Phycisphaerales > UBA1924 > JAHBXL01. The sequence goes on from JBBRUT010000087.1 coordinate 2,636, forward strand.
CCGGAAAGTTCGGCCTTGGTGATCTGCTCGACGGGGATGGTGAACCCGAACTTGCGGTCTCCCCACTTGGAGAGTTCCGTTGCGCCATAGTCGCGCTGAACAAACTGGGAGAGCCCGTCAAGGTTGACGGACTGGATCCGGTCTTCCGCGGCTTCGGCGAGTCGCTCCTGCACCTGACTGCGAATCGCCGCGCCGTCGCGGCGCAGCTCCGCCGGGTCGAGCACGACGCCGAACTGCGACTTGGCCCAGAGGGCGAGCCCCTCGGCGTCGAAGTCCATTGCGAACTCGCTTCCTTCGCTGGGCATGTACTCGCCCATGGTCACGCTGAGCTGCTGGCGAGCCTCTTCCTTGGCGTCGCTGCGGATGCGCTTCTCCATCTCAAGCTGGTCCATCCCCTTGAGCCGCTCGGGTTCGATGGGGATGTCGATGACCTGGCGGGCGTACTCGGCGGCGCACTGCGCCGCATAGCCCTTGTCAAGATAGTCGTCGCAGGAGGTTCGCGTCGATTGCTCGATGTAGTCGAAGATGAGTCCCTTGACATCACGGCCCTCAAGCGAGCGCTGGCGCAGGCCATAGAAGGCGCGGCGCTGGTGCTCCATGATCTCGTCGTACTCAAGGAGGTTCTTGCGGCCCTGGAAGTTCCATTCCTCGACCTTCCGCTGGGCGCGTTCGACGCTCTTGGAGAGCATGGGGTGCTCGATGGCATCTCCCTCGCGCATGCCGAGCGTGGCGAGGATCTTCATGGTGCGCTCGCCGGCGAACCGCTTCATCAGGTCATCGTCGAGAGACACGAAGAAGCGGGAAGAGCCCTTGTCGCCCTGACGACCGCAGCGGCCTCGCAGCTGGTTGTCGATGCGCCGGGATTCGTGACGCTCGGTGCCGATGACGTGCAGACCGCCAAGGTCCTCGACGGTGTTGAACCACCCGATCCGGTGCATGATGCACCGGCCGTGCCGATCGAGCTCCTGCTTGAGCGATTCGGCGCTCATGGACTCGACCTTCTTGGGGTTGACCCAGGTGTGGTTCATCGCCCAGTGGCGCAGGAGCTTGATCTCGAGCTGATCAATGGGCATCTCTTCGGCTTCGCGTTTGGGGATGTCGAGCTCGCGCGGGCCGATCTTGCGGAAGACATTCTCGCGGACCTGCTCATCGGTGGCATCGACGGTGAGCTCGCGCGAACAGATCCCGCGGCGGAGCCAGTGGTCGAGAAGGGCCTCGCGGGTGATGGCGCCGAGCTTGATGTCCGTGCCGCGACCGGCCATGTTGGTGGCGATCATGACGGCGCCGAGCTGCCCGGCATTCTCCACCATGTGGGCTTCGCGTTCGTGCTGCTTGGCGTTGAGGACCTCGTGCTTGATGCCGTGCTTGCTGGTGAGCATCTTCGAGAGCATCTCGCTCTTCTCGACGCTGGTGGTGCCGACGAGAACGGGGCGCCCGCCATCGTGGAACTGCTTGATCTCATCGACGATGAACTGCCACTTGTCCTTGCCCGTGAGGAACATCAGGTCGTCAAAGTCACGCCGGACCACTTCAACGTTCGTGGGGATCGACACCACGTCGAGGCGATAGATGTCGTGGAACTCCTGGGCCTCGGTGTCGGCGGTGCCGGTCATGCCGGCGAGCCGCTTGTACATCTTGAAGAAGTTCTGGATGGTGACGGTGGCGACGGTCTGCGTCTCCTGGCGAATTGGCACGCCTTCCTTGGTCTCGACGGCCTGGTGCAGGCCGTCGGACCACTGGCGACCGACCATCGGGCGGCCGGTGTTGACATCGACGATGACGATGCTCGGCTCCATGCGCCCGGTTTCGGGGTTCTGGCTCGGCATGATGATGTAGTCGCGATCCAGCGCATACACCACATGGCCCCGGACAGCCTGCTCCAGTAGATGGGGCACATCCATATTCTCGCCGACGTAGAACGAGCCAATGCCGGCGATACGCTGCGCCTCGGCGATGCCGTCGTGGGTGAGGTGGGCCTGCCGGCGATCGAGTTCGATCTCGTAGTACTGCGTGTGTTTGGCGCGAACCTTCTCGAGAATGGGAAGCTCGGCCTTTGCGGCCTTCACTTTCTCCTGAAGCTCGGGCAGCTTGCCCTTGTCGCGGGCGTTGCGGATATCGCCCTCGAGCCCCTTCATGGTGCGCATGCAGTGCTGGACCTTGTCGTCGGCCTGCTGCCAGGGACGCTGCTTCTCGACGAGGTGCAGGGCCAGCTTGTTGGCCATGTCGTAGCGGGGTGCACCCTCGTGGGCAGGTCCGGAGATGATGAGGGGTGTGCGGGCCTCATCGATCAGGATCGAGTCAACTTCGTCGACGACGGCGAACATGCGCTTCTTCTGGACCTGGGATTCCTCGCGCGGCTTCATGTTGTCGCGCAGGTAGTCGAAGCCGAACTCGGCGGTGGTGCCGTAGACCACATCGCAGCGGTACATGTCGCGCTTGACGGCCTCGGGCTGCATGTGGATGGGGTGAATCGCGCCCACCGTGAGACCCAGAGCATGGAAGTAGGGGAAGGTCCAGTCCCGGTCGCGCTGCACGAGATAGTCGTTGACGGTGACCACGTGCGACTTCATGCTCTCAAGCGAGGCGAGATAGCAGGCCAGCGGCGCGACGATGGTCTTGCCTTCGCCGGTCTTCATCTCGCTGATCTTGCCGGTCGAGAGGACCATGCCGCCGATGAGCTGAACATCGAACGGGCGGGCGCGGAAGGGGGGCTTGCTCTTGGTGTAGAGCTCGCGGACGGCTTCATAGAGCTCAACGGGGATCTCGACCTGGAGCCACGGGGCGACGGTTTCGGCGCAGCCGAGGAACTCCTCAGCGACATCGGGCGCGACTTCGCCCGGCGGCACACCGAGCGTCGGATCGTAGGTCTTGGGAAGCAGTGTCTTGCGAGAGGCGATTTCGGCCTGGACCTGTTCGTACTGCGCGCGTGCGGCGGTGGGCAGCCGGGAGGCATCGAAAAGCGGGGCGAACTTGGGATTGAAGATGTTGCGAATGCCGACCGCGCGGTCCATGGCCTCGCGGGCAATGGCGAAGGCCTCGACGAGCAGGCCGTCGGCGGTCTCGCCCTTGTCGACACGGGAGCGGAACTCCGCGAGCTTGCCGCGGAGTTGGCCGTCGGTGAGCAGGCGGGTCTGGGGCTCGAGCGCGTTGATGGCGGTGACACGCTGGGTGTACTTCTTCACAAAGCGATCGTTTCGGGAACCGATCAGCCAGTTCAGCATGGGTCCGATGATCGGGATGCCTGTGGGCTTCGAGGATGCGGAGGGCATGGTGCGGGTCTTTCGATGGAGCGGCGTCGGAGCCCGGAAAGGTTCCGGGGCTGACGCGGGGGTGAACATGGGATTCGCCGCGCGTCGGCTGGAGCCGGCGCGATGCAGCACGCGTGGGCCGATCCGCATCCCCGCGTGGGAGGCGTCGCGGCATGCTGGATGGAAGTGGTGGTCCCGGAGGAAGGTGGCATTTGCAACACCCTCGCGACGGGCGAGGAGCGCATCACCGGCGCGGCGGGGGGAGATTCAGCAGGGTGATGCAGGCCAGACGCCGGGCGCAGTTCGCACAGTGCGCGGCAAAGGCTCCCGCGGAAGGTCGCTGAGGCTGCAGCGCGATCGCCGACTGCGGGCGGGAGGGCCCGATGCCAAGGAACTTGGTTGCTGAGGGCTTGGTGGGGGCGTTGGGGTGAGATTCGGCCTCGTGAGACTGGCGGGGGCTGGCGGGTTCGGCCCACCGCACATCGCCAAAGGACTGCCGAACCGGCATGGTGTCTCGTTGGCCGGTGGCCAACACCAGCGTGACGAGCACGAGGAGCGTTGTACCCCCGATCGGGGCAATGCGGCCACTCCGGCGGCGAGCCGGGGCATCGGACGGGGAGATGAGCAAAGGGGAACGGCTCATGCGAGGAGTGAACTGTATCGGCAAAGGCCGTGCCGGACGCGATGGGGTGGGTGGAGTTCGAGCGGCATATCTCTGTAAATGTGGATAACCAAAAAAACTCCGCTTCCATGGCCTCCCGGGGAGGTTCCGGCGTTCACAGAATCTTGACGCACTTGCCAGTCGGCACATGGACCGATATTCTGTGCGCTCGTTGGTCGGGAAGCCGATACGGCCCTACGCCTTGTACATTCGGACCAAGGATGGCCAAAGTGCCACTACCGCTTGGGGCAATGCTCCCCGCAGCGGGGTGGTGTCTGTGCCTCAGGAGCGTTTCTGAGGCTGATCCGTACGGAGATGGATCCGGCCTTGACGCCGGCGGAGAGATGGCGATGCTCGCAACACGACAGGTTCTGCCTTCAACTCGATCCTCGGTCACCCACAAGTTCTGCGTGGGCGGTCACGAGGGGTATCTGACAGTCGGGTTCCATCCCGATGGGCGGCCGGGGGAGATCTTCATCAAGATGGCAAAGGAAGGCTCGACGATGTCGGGCATGTGCCAGGCCTTCTGCCGCGCTTTCAGCCTCGCGCTGCAGTACGGCCTCTCGCTCGATGATGCTGTGCTGCGGTTCCGCGGCATGCGGTTCGAGCCGATGGGCCCGACGGGCAACCCGGAAATCCCGGAGTGCTCAAGCATCGTGGACTATGTCGCGAGGTTCCTTGAACTGAACTACGGCGAAGGACGCTGAAGAGATCAGCCAATCAGTAACGCAGAGAATGAAACAGCCGCGATCGGTGACTCCGTTCGCGGCTGTTGTGTTATGCAGCTGAATGACTGAAGGGGAGCGATTACTTCACGCCGTCGCGCTCGGCGACAAGCCTGATCATGTCGACGCAGCGGGCCGAGTATCCGGACTCGTTGTCGTACCACGACACGACCTTGAAGAAACGGTCGTTGAGCTGGATGCCGGCCTTCGAGTCGTAGATCGAGCTGCGCTTGTCGCTGATGAAGTCGCTCGAGACGACTTCTTCATCGGTGTACCCCAGGACGTTCTTCATCGGGCCTTCGGACCACTTCTTCATCGCGGCGTGGATCGCGTCGAGGCTGGTCGCTTTGGCGGTGCGGAAGGTGAGGTCCACGCAGGAGACATCGGCGGTGGGCACGCGGAAGGACATGCCGGTGAGCTTGCCCTTGAGCTCGGGGATGCAGAGTGCAACAGCCTTCGCCGCGCCGGTGCTGGCGGGGATGATGTTCATGTAGCCGTTGCGGCCGCCGCGCCAGTCCTTTTTGGATGGGCCATCCTGCGTCGGCTGCGTGGCCGTGACCGCGTGGATCGTGGTCATCAGGCCTTCTTCAATGCCAAACTCCTGCTGCAGCACCTTGGCTATCGGCGCGAGGCAGTTGGTGGTGCAGGAGGCATTGGACAGGACGGTGTGCTTCGCGGGGTCATACTTCTCTTCGTTCACGCGGAAGCAGAACGTGGGGACCTTGTCGTCGCTCTTGGTCGGCGCGGAGATGATGACGCGCTTGGCGCCGCCGCCGGAGATGTGCAGCGCGGCCTTGTCGAACTCTGTGAAGAGGCCGGTCGACTCCAGCACGTAATCGACGCCCAGGTCCTTCCACGGCAGCTTGGCCGGGTCCCTTTCGGCGGTCGTCTTTGTCGTGAAGCCGTTGACCGTGAACGAGTTCTCTGCCGCGCTGATGGTCGCGGCCTCGCCCTTGATGCGGAAGCGGCCGTGCATGGTGTCGTACTTCAGGAGGTACGCAAGGTTGTCGGCCGGGACGAGGTCGTTGACAGCGACCACCTCGATGCCCTGCTCGCAGCACATCCGGTAGACCAGGCGACCGATGCGTCCGAACCCGTTGATGCCGATGCGGATACCCATTGGAATCTGCTCCGATGCGGGGTGTGGTGTCGTGGGAAGCCGCGGCGAGGCGGCCGCGACGGCCCAGATCCGGCTTACCGGACTCAGGCCAACGGTAGGGGAGAGGCGGTGCGATGTTCAATGGAGGGGGATCGCTTGGGGAGCGTTCCGGGCCCGGGGAGCATGCCAAAGCGTGGAAGGGAAGACTTCCGACGGTTCAGGCGGGAGGCGGCTTGACCGATGCATGGAGGCCGTTAGGCTTAGTGCTTGGAAGTTCGGGTAGGTAGCTCAGTTGGTAGAGCACCGCATTGAAAATGCGGGTGTCGCCGGTTCAAGTCCGGCCCTGCCCATTGCCGGTTCAATCGACAATCAGGATGTTGGCGACTCTTCTGCGCACGGTCGCGTTTGCAGAGCGGGTAGACGCCGCCAATGCCCCATTGCGCAAGCATGGCCGGGCCGCGGATGAGCGGCGAGAACGCGGTGCGGGACTTCGCAATCTGGCGCGGCGACAATCGCACGAGCAACGATCGCCTGTTCAGAGTCTCGGCACCATTCGACCGCCATAAGCCAAGTCAGCAGCTGTCCCCATTTCGAGCACACCTCGGTTCATGCACTTGTGAGCCTCCGAGCAAGTCGCTTTGATTGCCTGGTATGCCCCGTCATCTTCGTTGTGGCGCATCTCAACCTGGTGAACAGTGATGAGCGCTCCTGCGACGGGTGCGCTCGCGAGTTACCATCCCCGGCCATGCCTATCAACGCCCGCTCCGCAAGCCCCGTGACACCCGGCCTCGAACCCTGCTCAGCGCCCTCTCCGGGTCTCTTCTCCAATTCCCGCCCCGCCTGCGTGGGCGAGCGCATCCCCGTGTCGGTGTTCGGTTCAAGCCAAGCCGCCAGCGCGGCCGTCGCCGCCGAGATCGCCTCGCTCATCCGCGAGCGTGCTGCTCAGGGCAAACGCGCCGTCATCGGCCTCGCCACCGGCTCCACTCCCCAGGGCGTGTACGACGAGCTCGTGCGGCTCCACAAGCACGAAGGCCTGAGCTTCCGCAACGTCACCACATTCAATCTCGATGAATACTGGCCGATGGATGCCGCCGCGATGCAAAGCTATCGCCGCTTCATGCGTGAGCACCTCTTTGACCACATAGACATCGACGCTGGTCACGCCAACCTGCCTGATGGCACGATCTCCCGCGAGAGTGTGGCGCAGTTCTGCGAAGACTACGAGGGGCGCATCAAAGAAGCAGGCGGCATAGATCTTCAGCTCCTGGGCATCGGACGCACCGGCCACGTCGGTTTCAACGAGCCCGGGTCTCCGCCCGATTCCCGCACACGCCTCATCACGCTTGATAAAGTCACCCGCATGGACGCCTCGAGCGACTTCTTCGGCGAGCGTTTCGTGCCGCGGCAGGCGATCACAATGGGCGTCGGAACAATTCTCGATGCCAAGCGCATCGTGATCATGGCCTTCGGCGAGCACAAGTCCGGCATTGTCCGCCGCGCCGTGCAGGGCGATGTCACCACCAGCGTCTCGGCCAGCTACCTCCAGCGCCACCCCGCCGTCCGCTTCGTGCTCGATCCCGCTTCCGCCGCGGAGCTGACGCGATTCAAAACCCCCTGGCTCCTTGGCACGGTGGAGCAGTTCGGCCTGAAGTGGGATGAAAAGCTCACCCGCCGCGCCGTCATCTGGCTCTCGCGCGAGGTGGGCAAGCCCATCCTCAAGCTCATCGATGAAGACTACAACGAGCACGGCCTGCAGGAACTGCTGGCTGCTCCCGGTGGCAGCGGCAGCGCTTACGACATCAACCGCGTGGTCTTCCGCACGCTCGCGAAGACCATCACCGGCTGGCCCGGCGGAAAGCCCGAGTCTCCCGAACCCTTCCCCAAGCGTGTCGTGCTGTTCAGCCCTCACCCCGATGACGATGTCATCAGCATGGGCGGCACGCTCATCCGTCTCTGCGATCAAGGACACGAAGTCCACGTCGCCTATCAGACCTCCGGCAATATCGCCGTGTGGGATGAAGCCGCGATGCGCCACGTCGACTTTGTGCGGGAGTTTGCTTCTTCGTTCCCGCAGCTCGGGCGCGAGTTTACCGACAAGCTCGAATCCAACATCGAGTCCTTCCTCTCACGCAAGACCCCCGGCGACCCCGACACCGCCGAGCTTCAACGCGTGAAGGGCCTCATCCGCCGCACCGAGGCCCGCGCTGCCGCTCGTTACTCCGGCGTCAGGCCCGAGAGAATCCACTTCCTCGATCTCCCCTTCTACGAGACCGGCCGCATCCGCAAGAAACCGATCGGCGAAGAGGACATCCGCATCACCATGGAACTGCTCGAATCGGTGAAGCCCCACCAGATCTACGCCGCGGGCGACCTTTCCGACCCCCACGGCACGCATCGCGTCTGTCTCGCCGCCGTCATCGAAGCCTTCAGCCGCCTCGCCACCCGCGACTGGATGCGAGAGTGCACGATCTGGCTCTACCGCGGCGCATGGCAGGAGTGGGGGCCCGAAGACATCGAGATGGCCGTGCCACTCTCGCCCGATGAGGTCCGCCGCAAACGCATCGCCATCTTCAAGCACGAGAGCCAGAAGGACTACGCCCTCTTCCCCGGCCCCAACGACCCGCGCGAGTTCTGGCAGCGAGCCGAGGACCGCAACCGCGCCACCGCAACGCTCTACGACAAGCTTGGCCTGGCCGAGTACGAAGCCCTGGAAGGGTTTGTCCGGTGGCGGCCGGGAATGGCCTGAAACTCCCGTCTATTCCTGGTGCGAAGCGATGCGCGCAGATCGCCGTTCGGGTAGGCTGTCCGCGTGGCACCACCCGCCACCCAGGAAGCCCACCGATGAACCGCGCTCAAACCGCCTTCTCCCTCTTCGCCGCATCAATCGCGGCATCCGCCGTCCCATCCATTGCCCTCGCCGATATCCGGCTCCCCGCCATCTTCGGCGACCACATGGTCCTCCAGCGAGAGACCGATGCCGTCATCTGGGGCTGGGCGCGGCCTGGTGAAAAAATTACCGTCACCGCATCCTGGTCCGACGCCAAGCGCGAGACCGAGACCGATCGCGATGGCCGCTTCCGGCTCACCTTTCCAACCGCCAAAGCCGGCGGACCCCACAAGCTCACCGTCTCCGGCGACAACTTGGTCACTTTGGAGAACGTGCTGCTCGGAGAGGTCTGGCTCTGCAGCGGCCAATCCAACATGGAGTGGCCGCTCATCGAGACCGACAACGCGCAGGAAGCGATCGCCGCGGCGAATCATCCAAACATCCGGCTCTTCACCGTCGAGAACACTATCTCCGCCCACGAACGAATCGATGCGACCGGCGCTTGGGCGGCGTGCACGCCGCAGACCGCCGTACACATCACCGCAGTGGGGTACTACTTCGCGCGATCACTTCAGGAAAAGCTCGGCAACGATCTGCCCATCGGGCTCATCGCCGCCGACTGGGGCGGCACGCCCGCCGAATCCTGGACTTCCGCTTCCGGGCTGACCAAGTTCCCCGAGTTCACCGAAACGCTGGAGTTCCTGCACGCCATGGGTCGCGACCCCGCCGCCCGCGCGAAGATTCTCCGCGAACGCGGCGAAGGCTGGTGGAACAGCCTCGATCGCCTGAGCAAGCCCCCTGCCAACTGGGCAACCGCCGAGTTCGACGACGCCGCATGGAAAAAGGCAACGCTCCCGGCAACCTGGGGCGAGGGCGGTGCCGCAGATCTCGCCGGCTTCGACGGGGTTGGCTATTTTCGCCGCGTGATCGATCTCCCTGCCGATTGGGAAGGCAAGGCCGCGACACTCGAGCTCGGCGCCATCGACGATTACGATGACGCGTGGCTGAACGGCAAGCTCATCGGCAGCACCCACGGCGAGAACCAGTGGTCCGTCGGGCGAAAGTACTCAATTCCTGATGGCGTGCTCAAGGCAGGCCGCAACGTTGTCGCCGTCCGCGTGCTCGACACGGCCGGAATCGGCGGCATCAACGGCCAGCCCGCGCAGCTCGTGATACGTGCAGCCGATTCAGAAGGACAAACCGTCTCGCTTGCCGGAGATTGGAAGTATCTCAAAGGCGCGGAAGCCCGCTCCCTCCCATCCCGCCAGCAGAATGTAGGCATCGGCCCCAACATGGCCACCACGCTGTACAACGGCATGATCGCCCCGATCGTCGGTTATCCGCTCCGCGGCGTCATCTGGTATCAGGGCGAGTCCAACGTCGGCAGGCACGAGCAGTACAGCAGGCTCTTCCCCACCATGATCCTCGACTGGCGTGCCAAGTGGGCCGCCGCGGGCGCACGCACCGATCTGCCCTTCTATTTCGCGCAGATCGCGCCGTTCAACTACAACAACAGCGCAACCGCCGACTCCAGCGCATACCTGCGAGATGCCCAGCGCACCGCTTCCAGCACACCCAACTCCGGCATGGCCGTCACGCTCGATATCGGCAGTCCTACCGACATTCATCCTCGCAACAAGAAAACTGTCGGTGATCGCCTCGCGCGGTGGGCCCTCGCCCAGACCTACGGCCAGAACGTCGTTCCCTGCGGCCCGATGTACAAGTTCGTCCGCGGCGAGGGCGATAAGCTGCGAGTCGAGTTCGATCACGTCGGCAAGGATGGGGGTGGCCTCGAGTTCCGCGGCGACCCCGCCGCCAGCCGCAGCTTCTGGATCGCCGGCGAAGACCAGAAGTTCTTCGTCGCGGCCGCATCCATCGATGGCGAAACACTCCTCCTCAGCAACCCGCGCGTGCCGCGCCCCGCCGTCGCGCGCTACGCATGGGCCAACTCTCCCGCCGCAGTCTTGTTCAACAAAGAGGGCCTCCCCGCCTCCAGCTTTCGCTCCGACACCTGGGGCGATGATGCCAGCCCGCCGAGCAACGACGATGAGATGCGCGGCCACCGCACGACCGAGCCCGGCTACACCGACCTTTTTAGCGGCAAAGACCTCTCCGGCTGGGTGAACGTCAACTGCGCCCCAAGCACATGGCAGATCGGGCAGGATGATGAGGGCGGCGCGGTGATCGCCTGCTCCGGCGTCCCCACCGGTGTCCTCCGCACCGACCGCATGTACGAAAACTTCGAGCTTGAGCTGGAGTACCGCCACCTCGTCCCCGGCGGCAACGCCGGACTCTTTGTCTGGAGCGATGCCCTCACCGCCCGCGGCCAGCCCTTCACGCGTAGCGTCGAAGTGCAGGTCATGGATGGCCAGGAAGGCGACTGGTACACCAGCGATGGCGACATCTTCCCCATCCACGGCGCGAAGATGACCCCTGAGAATCCGCGTGGCAACGGCGACCGGGCGTTCCCGACCGAAAAGCGCGCCAACCGCTCGCCGCTCTGGAACCACTACCGCGTCATCTGCAACAGCGGCGAGATCAGCCTCGCCGTCAACGGCAAGGTCGTCAGCCGCGGCCGCAACATCTCACCCCGCAAGGGCTACATCTGCCTGGAAGCAGAGGGATCGCCGGTCGATTTCCGCAACATCCGTATCAAGGAGTTGCCGTCATCCGGCGCAACAACCGACCAGACCGCAACCGAAGCCCAGGGCTTCGTCTCGCTCTACACCGGTGTCGATCTCGCCGGCTGGAAGGTCGAGCCGCAGCACATCGGCCACTGGACCGCGCGCGACTGGACACTCAACTTCGATGGCAAAGCCGAAGGCGATCTGTGGAGCGAGAAGTCGTACAACGACTTTGTGCTCATCTGCGACTGGCGATGGAGCGGCGAGGCCAAGGATGCCGACCTGCCCGTCGTGCTCGCCAATGGCGACTACGCTGCCGACGCCGACGGCAAGCAGACAACTCAGCGCGTGAAAGAAGCCGGCGACAGCGGCATCTATCTCCGCGGCAGCAGCAAGAGCCAGATCAACATGTGGTGCTGGCCCATCGGCTCGGGCGAAGTGCACGGCTACCGCGTGGACCCAAAGATGTCGCCCGAAGTCCGCGCGGGTGGCACGCCCAGGGAAGTCGCCGATGCGCCCATCGGCCGCTGGAACCGCTTCGAGATCACCATGAAGGGCGACCGACTCACCGTCGTGCTCAACGGCAAGACTGTCATCGAGAACGCGCACCTCCCCGGTGTCGCCGCCGAAGGCCCCATCGCGCTCCAGGCCCATGGCAGCCCGATCCAGTTCGCCAACATCTACATCAAAGAGCTGAAGTAATC
>JBBRUT010000088.1:0-14367 GCA_038247555.1 Phycisphaerales bacterium
GAGAAGCTGCTGCTGTATGGCGGCGCGCTGGGGCTGGCGGGGTCGGTCACCGCGCGGAAGAACCAGCGGGCGACGACCTCCGACTGGATGGAGCTGGAGCGGCAGCGCGGGATCTCGATCAGTTCGACGGTGCTGCAGTTTGATTACGGCGGCTGCCGCGTGAACCTGCTGGATACGCCGGGCCACAAGGACTTCTCGGAGGATACGTATCGCGTGCTGACGGCGGTTGATGCTGCGGTGATGGTGATTGATGCGGCGAAGGGGATCGAGCCGCAGACGCTGAAGCTGTTTGAGGTGTGCCGTCGGCGCGGCGTGCCGATCTTCACGTTCATCAACAAGCTGGATCGGCCCGCGCGTGACCCGCTGGAGCTGCTTGATGAGCTTGAGCGGGTGATGAACATCCAGGCGTACCCCGTGAACTGGCCGCTGGGGAACGGGCCATCGTTCCGCGGCGTGTTTGACCGGCTGGATCAGAAGGTGCACCTGTTTGAGCGCACGGTGGGCGGGGCGTTTGTCGCGCCGGTCGATGTGATGGGGCTGGATGACCCGAAGGTGCGCGAGAAGCTCGACGACAACGTGTACCTGGAGGTGCGCGAGCAACTGGAGATGCTGGATGCGGCGGGGGCGACATTCGACCCCGCGGCGGTGCTGGCGGAGAAGATCACGCCGGTGTTCTTCGGCAGCGCGATGAACAACTTCGGTGTGAAGTTGATGCTCGACGGGTTCCTGAAGTATTCGAGCCCCCCCACTTACCGCCGCGCGGGCGAGCGCATCGTGCTGCCGAGCGACCCATTCTTCAGCGGGTTTGTGTTCAAGATCCAGGCGAACATGGACCCGCGGCACCGGGACCGCATCGCGTTTGTGCGCGTCGTGTCGGGCGTGTTTGAGCGCGAGATGACGGTGCTGCACGTGCAGAGCGGGAAGAAGGTGCGGCTGTCGAACGCGGCGAAGCTGTTCGGGCAGGAGCGCGAGACGGTTGAGGAGGCGGTCGCGGGGGATGTGGTGGGGCTCATCGGCAATGACCTGTTCGGCATCGGCGACACGCTGACGGAGGAACGGGGAATCGTGTTCAACGAGATCCCGCGGTTTGCGCCCGAGACGTTTGCATTCCTGCATAACCCGCAGCCGTCGAACTTCAAGAAGTTCCGGCTGGGGCTGGAGCAGTTGCTGCTGGAGGGCGTGGTGCAGTTGCTGGATCTGGGCTCGGCGCGGGCGAAGGTGCCGCTGCTCGCGGCGGTCGGCCCGCTGCAGTTTGAGGTGGTGCAGTATCGGCTGGAGTCAGAGTACAACGCGGAGTCGCGGCTGGAGCCTGCGCCGTGGACGATGTGCCGGTGGATGAAGCCACCCCCCACGCCCGCAGGCGCTGCCGAAGATTGGCAGCCCGATCTGCCGAGCGACTGCATCGTGGCGACCGACCGCGACAACCAGCGGGTGCTGCTGCTCGGCGATGAGTGGGCTCTGCGGAACTTTCAGAAGCGGAACCCGGATGTGGAGCTTTCGGCGCTGCCGTTTGCGGAGTTTGCGGGAGCGGCCGCGCCGGCGGCGAAGTCGTGATTGGAGTTGCTCCCGCGCGTGGTGCTTTCGCTCACATACTGTAAAGCAATGGCGTTCTTCAAGTCACAGCCGCTTCGAACCAGAGCCATTCACCGAATCGGAACGGCACTGTTCGCCTCGTTGTTGCTTGCTTGTTTGACGGTGAACGCTGTGGCCGTCATCGAGGCTACAACTTCGAACCATGTGGGTGCGTTCTTCAACGGCGGTACGCGCGGTGAAGTCAGGGGCACATTCTCGAGCGGCTGGCCGTTGAAGTCGCATCAGTTCGATGCTCGCGGGAAGTACTCCAGACAATTGCTGACAACAGACACACCCGGTTCGCTCAACTTCCGATACACGTTCGACAGCTGGCACATCGACGATGGCGTGAACACCAGATGGCAACGCTTTGACGGACGACCAGTCGTCATTCCGCTTCGCTTGGTTTGGACAGCCTTTGTGTTCAATCTCTTGCTCTTCACCCTATTGTTCCTCGTTCCCACCTTGTACTTCGCCCTCCGACCAATCCGCTGCGCGTACCGCCAACTGCGCTCCCACTGCCCCTCCTGCAACTACGACCTTCGCGGCCTCACCACCACCTTCCCCACTTGCCCTGAGTGCGGCCGGCCCGTCGCCGCGCACTGACTCGGTCCGGCTGCTCTCCCATCCGTGAACATCCGTGGCATCCGTGGCATCCGTGGCTCGCCTCGCTCCGCCCGCTCTTCTTCTGATCTGCGTTCATCTGCGGCCGCGCTTGCCATTTCCACCCCCGTTATCGGCCCCGCCACTTGCCACATTCGCACGAACTCTGTGATGCGAATGGCGTACGAACGTCGATTGGCCTAGTATTCAGTCCACAAGCCAGTGGCCTCAGACTCGCTCTTGCCCGCAGCGCACCGCTAAATGGTCCGCACGCGAGGCCCGATCCGACTGGGAATCGCTGGCAGCATCCACCCGGCAATGTTTGCCAACCGGATGCGCCCCCAGTACGGCTTTGCTTGTTCCAACACAAATTGGCACAGGGAACGCCCGAACCATCACGACCTTCGCGCTTTTATCGCGCGCAGGCCGTAGGAGCTATCAGCCTTGATTCAGTTTTCCGACCTCGGCCTCAACGACCAGATCCTCCGTTCCCTCACAACCGAAGGCTACACAATACCGACGCCCATTCAGGCCAAGGCGATCCCGCCTGTCCTGGAAGGCCGCGACCTGCTCGGCTGCGCGCAGACCGGCACGGGCAAGACGGCGGCGTTCGCGCTGCCGATCCTGCACCGGCTTTCCGGTCAGCCTGTCGACAAAACCCGCCGCGGCCCCGCGCTGCCGCGAGTGCTTGTCCTCTCGCCGACGCGCGAGCTGACGACACAGATCGCCGAGAGCTTTTCGACCTACGGCCGTCACACCGGCCTGTCTCTTGCCACCGTGTTTGGCGGCGTGAGCCAGTATCACCAGGTGAAGGCGTTGCAGCGCGGCGTCGACATCCTTGTGGCCACTCCCGGCCGCCTGATGGACCTCATGGAGCAGCGGCACGTCAACCTGAGCAATGTGCAGGTGTTCGTCCTCGATGAGGCCGACCGCATGCTGGACATGGGCTTCATCCAGCCCATCCGCAAGATCGCGGCGGTCCTGCCGCCGGCGAGCAATCGCCAGACGCTGATGTTCTCGGCAACGATGCCCAAGGAGATCATGCACCTGGCCGACTCGCTGCTCCGCGACCCGGTGAAGGTCGCCGTCACACCCGTCTCCTCCGCAGTGCCGCTCATTGAGCAGTCGCTATACCTGGTCAATCGGCACACCAAGCCGGCTCTGCTCGAGCACCTGCTCGATGATGAGAAGGTGTCGCGCGTGGTGGTCTTCACCAAGACCAAGCACGGCGCGGATCGCGTCTCGCGCCGGCTTGAGCATGCCGGCATCGCGTCTGACGCCATCCACGGCAACAAGGCGCAGAATCACCGTCAGCGGGCCCTTGAAGCGTTCCGCAGCGGCAAGATCCGCGTGCTCGTCGCGACGGATGTCGCGGCCCGCGGCCTCGATGTCGATGCGATCACGCACGTCATCAACTATGACCTGCCGATGGAGCCAGAGGCGTATGTCCACCGCATCGGCCGCACCGGCCGCGCGGGCGCAACCGGCATCGCCATCTCTTTCTGCGACTACGAAGAGCGCGGGCTGCTTCGCGACATCGAACGGCTTACGGGCAAGCCCGTTCCGCAGGTCGCGCTGCCCAATGACATGCTCCCTGCAACGCCGCTGCCTATCGAGGAGCGCCGCGAGGCGCGTGCGCAGGGCAGCAGCCGCGGCGGGTATGGCAAGCCGCCGCAGAGCGGCAGCCGTCGCCCCGAGGGTCGTCCCACGACCGCTCGTTCCGAGACGCGCTTCAACCCCGAGCGTCCGCAGCAGGACCGAGCCGATGGTCGCACCGGAGGTGGCGCACGCACCGCTCGACCGCAGAATCGCCACGAACAGCGCACGCCGCACGCGGCCCCGCACACCGCGCCGAACGTGGAATCCAAGCCTCGTACTCCGCACGGCAAGCCCGGGCATGTGCAGACTCCCGGTGGGAAGTCCAACCAGCAGGGCGGGATGCGGTCGTGGTCGAAGCCGACCGGTGGTGGCCGCGGCGGCAACCGCAGCGGCGGACGCTGAGCGCCCGTGGCATCGCGCTTCATGCGGGCATAGATGATGCGGCGCAGTCGCACGCGATTGTCCAAAGAATCTGAACCTCTCAACCGCCCACGTGCAAGCGTGGGCGGTTTTCGTTTCAGGCCCAGGTCATGATCGCGTCGACGCTCATCCGCCCCCGACATCTCATCGCGGTAGTCTCGCCTGTCCGGCGGAAAGCTCGCAGCCGCCGCGACGGGCAAGGTCGGCGATGCCTCGCCGCATCTCCGCGCTGATGCGTTCTGTCGGACGGGTGAAGCCGAGCGATTGGGCGGTATGCCGCACGAGATCCGCCTCGTTCATGGCGATATGCGTGCGCAGCACGGCGGCGGCCGCGCTGGCGATCTCCCGCGTCGGCAGGTGCTCGGCATCGCGGCGCGATTCGGGATCATCGCTGGGGATGCGGAAAGAGTCGAAGGAATCGGGGGCGGCGCCGGCGGGCCAGAACGTCTCTGACTCGGCATCGATGATAAACTCGGTGCCACGCGAGGCGCCGCCTGTGCTTGCGAGCACTTCGGCGATGCGTGCCTCGACGCGCGATGTCACGCGTTCGATCCCCCACTGCGCCGCGACGCGGCGGACCACCAGGGCACGCACAATCGGCCCCTCATGCTCGACAATCGCGCGAATAGTGCCGGCGATCTTCGAGGCGGAACGGGCGATGTAGAACGCTTCCGAGTCGCCCGCTCTTCTGGCGGAATATACCGAGTAGACGGACGCTTCGTGCGGAGGAGTGGGCGGGCTGGAGCCACGCAGAGAATCTGTCGGCGCAGGAGCAATCGCCCCGGCGGCTGTCGACATGACGCGGCTGGGCGCAGCGGACAGAGGGGTCGGTGAGGCCGCAGCGGGAATGGGATCGCCGCGCTGGGCAGCACGGATCGCATCTTCGATGCGCTCGATGGCCTTGGCGCGGTTGCGTCGCCATTCGCTCGACCAGACGCGGTGCAACCGCCAATCGAGGCCTTGCAATACCTGCGAGCGGAGGCGGTCGCGGTCGCGCGCGGTGTGGGCAGCGGAGTAGAACGCGCCGTCACACTCGATCCCCAGGAGATAACGACCGGGTTGATCGGGGTCGCGGATCGCAAGATCGAGCTTGTAGCCCGAGCAGCCGATCTGCGCATCCACGACCCAGCCGCGGGATTCGAGCTCGGCCCGGACGCTCGATTCCAGCGGTGTCGGGGCAACCTCGCCCAGGTCGGCCGCGGCTTCACCAATCGCGGAGGGGCCACGGTCGGCGTACTCAAGGAAGGATTTCAGGTGGGCCGCGCCGACGGCCTGGGTGCGAGCGAGATCGATCTGATCGGCACGGATCGAAGAGAAGACGATGACCTGGCGGCGTGCACGAGTCACCGCGACATTGAGCCGGCGCTCACCGCCAGTGCGATTCAGCGGGCCAAAGGCCATCGCCATGCGGCCATCTTTGTCCGGCGCGTAGCAGATGCTGAACAGGATGACATCGCGCTCATCGCCCTGCACATTCTCGAGGTTCTTGACGAACACCGGTTCCTCGCCGGCGTTCATGGCCGCGTCGAAGGATTGGTCATCCCGGCGCTTGGCGTCGATGAGGTCCTCGATCAGCGTCTGCTGTGCGCTGCTGAAGGTGACGATGCCAATGCTGCAGGGTGCCCTCGATGTCTGCGCAGGCCGGGCCGTCGATTGCGGGGCGGTCGCGAGGCGCAAAGCGAGCTCCGCGACGATCGCCTCCGCTTCGGCGCGGTTGGTGCGCGTGCCACCGCGGTCGTAGACGCCGCCGGAAATCAACCGGAGGGACACACCCAGGGCATCGCTGCGCTCCTGCGGAACGGGGAAGGTGAGCAATCGACCCTGGTAATAATGGTGATTGCTGAACGCGATCAGGCTCTCGTGGCGGGAGCGATAGTGCCAGAGCAATCGCATCGAAGGCAGACCGGATGCGACGCACTCGTCGAGGACGCTTTCGAGCTCCTCGAAATCTTCCTCATCCTCGGAGCCCGCCTCTTCTCCATCAACCTTCTGAAAGAAGTTGGTGGGCGGAAGCTGCTTGGAATCGCCCACAA
The DNA here is from genome assembly GCA_038247555.1 of Phycisphaerales bacterium. Taxonomy (GTDB): domain Bacteria; phylum Planctomycetota; class Phycisphaerae; order Phycisphaerales; family UBA1924; genus JAHBXL01. Next base: position 6,228 of record JBBRUT010000088.1, read on the forward strand.
CTACGACGGAGGAGCCGCGAGCGATCGCGCCCACCGCATCCCACACGGGGATCTGTGAGGCCTCATCGAACACGACGAGGTCAAACGGCGGGTACGCGGGGTCAAGATACTGAGCGACGGAGAGCGGACTCATGAGGAAACACGGCTTGAGACGCGGGAGAAGGTTCGGAAGCTTTCCGATGAGCCTCCGCACCGGCATGTGGCGACGCTGAAGCCGAAGCTGGTGTGCAAGCACGCCCATCTCTGTGGCCGGGGTGCTGCCGCCCTCGACATTCAGCCGCGGCGGGACACGCTGGGCGACACGGGCGCGGGCGATCTGCGCGGCGAGATCGAGCCAATGACGGTCAAAGCTGCGGAAGCGTTCGATTGCGCCGTCGTGCGCGGCGACGTTGAAGTCTCGAAGCTGCGGGGTGTCATCGCTCACCGCGCTGACCCACGCCTTTGCCAACGACTTCTCGAATGCCGGCTGAAGCTGCTCGCAACGAATCACGCCTGCCTCCACGGAGGTGGCAAATGGGGCTGCGAGCGGGTCGAGGGCTCTGCGTTCGCGTCGCCAGAAGCACCAGTCGTTGAGCTCTGGCAGACCGGCAAGCCAGCGAGCGAGCGTGCCGCGAAGCGAGGGGAAATACGCGGCCTCATCGCCACCGGGCATCGCTTCGGTCATCAGCTCCAGAAGCTCGGCGAGCGCTGCGCGAGCCTTCTGGTACTCGCCCCACGCACGCAGCCCCTCGCGGATGCTGTGGCTCAATGCACCCGCACGGAGCTCATCGATACCGTCTGTGGCAAGCCGGATCGTACTGGTCCGCACTGTCGCGCCGGAGGTGTCCGCAGGCACTGCGTTCAGCAGGGTCCGCGCGCGGTCCGCCCACGAAAGGATCGAGTCGATCGCATCCCACTCGGCCTCGCCTGACTTGTAGATTCGACCAAAGAACCTCGAGCCTTCGCAGGCATCGGAAGCAAGCCACCGCGATTCGTCGCGGCAGAGCCGCGCGGCCTCCAGCGATGTGATGAGTGCGTTGTTCTCGGGCAGACGGTCCGACCAGACCGCACGGAGCGCCTTGCGTGGGCCGCGACAGGCGAGCCAGTTCAGTGGCCACGGCTTTGCCGCGCCAGCCTTGAGCGACGCGATCAGCCCGTCAAGCTCGAGCGAGAACACGGCCTCGCTCGCGCTGGCGCGCACCTGCGTCCGGAGCGCATCACGCTTACGGCCGCGATCAATGAGCATTGCGAGCTGCGTCCGGATCTCCTTCCACCCCGGATCGGTCAGCATCGCCGCGGTCGTGCCCGGACACTCCGTGAGGAGGCCGCCGAGCGCAATGAGCCACTCGACATCGCGTCGCGACCATTGCTGCAGAGGCGGCGCACTGCCCGCCGCGGAATCCCTACCGGCCCCGACGCCTTGCAGCATCGTCTGGAGCGCAGCCTCGGCGGCTTCCTGCGCGTTTCGTGTGGTATCGATGGCGCCGCGCGCGCGGTCTGGCAGTGCATCCTGCCACGAGGCGCGGCCGACTTCCCGTAGCGGATGGGAGGGGATATCACCAACCGCGCTCCCGGCGATCTGCAGCGCCTCGAGTTGCTGCCGCAGGCGCGTCACCGTCGCGGCATCGATGCTCTGCACATCCGGGAAGCTCGCGTCGACATCTGGGACCTGGGTCAGCCCAACGAACTGGGCGGACATCTGAAAGAAGCTCATGCCGACAGGCCGCGGCCGGTGCAGGGCATCGACAAAGGCATTCAGGCTGCTACGAACGCCGTCGAGCTGCGCCGCGTGCTGCTGCCACTGCGAGGGCTCCTGCGCGCCACCGGCCTCGAACGCCTGCTCGATCTGATCGAGCACTTCCTTCTTTGACGCCTTGCTCGAATGAACTTCGAGGCAGAATGGCGCAAGGCCGATTCTCTCCAGTCGCTTGTGCACCACGCCGAGCGCGGCCATCTTCTCCGCCACAAACAACACCCGCTTACCGCTCGCCATCGCCTGCGCGATGATGTTGGTGATCGTCTGCGATTTGCCGGTTCCCGGCGGTCCTTCCAGGACGAAGGTCCGGCCAGCGACCGCCGACACCGCGGCGACAAGCTGCGACGAGTCGGCGTCGAGCGGCATGAGGACCTGCTCAACCGGGAGCGTTGAATCCAGCTCGTGAGCCCTGGGGAAGGGCTGCGCATCGAACGCCTGTCCGGGTCGATCCACGAGATAGGTGACAACCTTGCTCCGGCGCAGATCCTCTTCGCGTCCCTGCAGATCGAGCCACATCAGAAACTTGGAGAACGTGAAGAGGCCCATGTGTGCCGACTCCCGCACTTCCCAGCGGTCGATGTTCTTGATCGCTTCGCGGAAGCGCCGCAGCACCATCGCGACATCGACGCCGCCATCATCTTCGGGCACTTCGCGAAGGCCTTTGGCGTCAATGCCAAACTCCTGCGCAAGCTTCTCGACAAGCGTGATGTTGATGCGCGGGTCTTCATCCGTCGCGACGATGCGGAACCCTTCGCGGACAGACTTGCGCTCGAGCGTCAGCGGCAAGAGCAGCAGCGGAGCGGTGCGCGGCGTCTGGGATTCGGGCGACTCGTACCACACAAGCGAGCCGAGAGTGAGGAAGAGCGTGTTTGCGCCGTTCTCATCGATGCTGAGCTTCGCGGCGCGATAGAGGCCCGTCAGCCGTTTGATGAGTTCGGCAGGCGGCAGCGTGGCCCGGAGCCGGCGATTGGTGAACTCATCAGAGAGAACTTTTCGCCGCGCTTCGATCGCCGCGGCGGAGCTCTCGCCTCCTTGGGCATCCACATCACCGCCGCGGATCAGCACCTCTGGACGAGGGAGCAGGTCGAACGTCGCGCCCCCGGCGAGCGAGTTCTCCAAGGCCTCGATATCGGGGCACTCAATGGTGACGCTCTGCAAAGTCTCGCGAAAGTTGATGAGCCGGTTGCGAAGCGACAGATCCAGCAGTTTGCGCTTCCAGCGGTCGATACGGGTCCTTGGGGCTTCGCTTCCCGCGGTCTGCTTTCCGGGCGCGACCGCTTCATGCCTCCCCGCTGCCGCGGCGGCAACAGATGCGGGCGCAAGCTGCTGGTCACTGCTCTCGGTCGCGATCATGACGACACCGCCCACTCCCCCCACTCGTACCGGCAACGGACGGATCATCGATCGCCGCGCTGCGCGGACATCCAGCGCCCACCGGAACAGGTCGCGATCGGCAAGCTGCGTCCTGGCCCGAGAGACGGCGGCATCAAAGCCCATGGCCGGCGTGCTGGTGAGGCCCGTCGCCTCGACAACGATCATCTCCTCCAGGTCGACGCGATTGCCCAGCCGTGAGGGCGAATCGATAACGGCATCGGGAAAGGTGTCCTCCACCAGCCACGCACCGACGAACGCGTGATCCCGCTGGATGATCAGGAGCGGATGCAGCCCGGCCTGCTCGATGGCCGCGGCGAGCACCAGCGCGAGATCAAGACATGTGCCCAGTTTTCCGTCAAGCACCTGATCGGCCAGACGGACCTTCTGCCCCGCGAGCTCGAAGCTCGCCGGCGGATTGACATACGAGATCTCTCGCGCGGCCATCACGGTATAGAGAGCTGCGACGATCGCCTTTGTCCGCGATGCACTCTTGCTCTGATACCCGCTGAGCCCGCCGTCGCCCGTCCACTCGCGCAGCAGCTTCCCCGCATCGACCAGCAGGCGCTCGATCGACGGATGGTTCGGTGTAACAAACGCCGCGAGGATCTCGGGGAACTCGTTCCCGCCTGCCCATTCTGTCGCCGCGAGCACATCCACACGAGACTGATGCGTGGCGAGGGTCTGGTCGCGCGATCGCGCCTCCACAATCAACTCGACCGACTCGCGTTCGGTCTGCCGCGCGAGCAGCGCGGGGGACAGGACGAGATCAATCTCTGAGAGGTTGTAGGTTGCACCGGGAGCGATGCGGGCGATCCTCGCCTCCCACGCGCGGGCAAGGCCCTTTCCGGGAGGCGGGGCAGCCGGATCGCCATCGCCGACCGTTTCGGTCGCATCCGCCCCGCTCAGCTCCGCCGTCACCACCAGCTCCTCGATCTGCGTGTCCGTGCGGTTGGTCAGGGCAATCCGCCGCACGAAGCGCACCCCATTTTGCTGAAGGGCAAAGTTCACGCAGCGCGCATGATCAACGATGATGCTGAGCGGCGGCTGGGGAGCTGGGTTGGTGCTCTGGTTCATGCTGGTGTGGCCATCCGCAGGGACAAACAGTACCACAACTCACCCTGTCGAACCGATTGAACCTTCAATGCCCCGGATCTGCCGGAAGGATTCGCGGGCCTTACGCGTCACTTGCTGCGCACGGGAATGAGGAATAGGAATCAGTCTCGCGCGCAACGATCAGGATTCGGATCATGTTCGGAGGCCTCAGATGATCGAGATTCGTTCACTATCCAAGAGGTTCGGAGCATTCACCGCGGTCGACAACGTGTCGTTCGGGGTTTCGCGCGGCGAGGTGCTGGGCTTCCTCGGTACCAATAGCGCGGGCAAATCAACAACGATGAAGATGCTCACCGGCTTTCTTGCTCCATCCGGCGGCACCGCCGTGGTGTGCGGGCATGATGTGCTTGAGGAGCCCCTGGCCGTCAAAGAGCGACTGGGGTAACTGCCCGAGGGCGCGCCTTCGCTCCTGCGAAGGTCACACCGAGACCGGCTCTGCATCCTTGAGTTCGATGTGCGGATCGCTCTGTCCGCTTCCCCACCATCGATCTCCCCACATGGCGATGTTCAGCATTGGCCAGGCCAACCGCCACAGTGCCGACGGCTGCTGCGCCACGGCCTCAATCGCGCCGGGAGCGAAGACCGCCGACGCGAAGGCGCTCTGCCGCAGTGCGTCTCCCATTCCTTCGAGCCAGCCCGTGAACGGCAGGGGAAAGCTCGCTTTGGGGCGGGAGATCACCCAGTCGGGAATCTGCCCGGCGAACGCTGTGCGCAGGGGGAGCTTGGTCCCGGCGCTGCGCCCCGGGACAGCCGGTACAAACTTCATCGCCGCGGGCAATGACTCTGCAAGTTCCGCGATGCGAACATCGGCAAAGGGCGTGCGTCCTTCAACACTCTCGAGCATCGTGGAGGTGTCGAGTCGCTGCAGCAGGCCTTCAAGATTGATGCGCCTGAGGTATCGCAGATGGACATCCAGCCCCATCGCTTCAGGGCCCGCATCTTCCGCGAGCTGGGCAAACTTCGTCGCCAGCTCCTCGCGCATCGTGGCATCTTCTCCGCACGCTCGCCACACCGCATCCTGAAGGACTTCGCGCTTGGAGCCGGGTGGAATCCACGCGTTCGCTTCAACGTGCAGCATCGCCCGGCACAGCGAGATCGAAGCAGGATCGGCCGGTGATGCATTTTCCTCGAACTGCATCGCCGCGCCCAGGATGATGTCGTACCCGCCGAGCAGTTCATCCGCGCCTTCGCCGGAGAGCGCGACGATCCGTCCATCTTCCCGCAGGCAACGTGCCACCTCGTTGATCGCCACCTCGTTCGGCGTGCTCAGCGGCGTGCCGAGCGCATCAATCATCCGTTGCCATCTTTGGATGAACAGGCTTCTTGTGATGGGGGCCTCGGTGTGGGTCGTCCCCATCTCCGCCGCGGCCATGCGTGCGCAGGCGAGGTCCGCCTCGGGCGAGCCATCATCAAAGCCCGAGCAGTAAGTTCTCACTGGTTCCTTCGCGCCCAGCCCGGCTCGCGCTGCGCACCAAGCGATGACTGTTGAATCGATCCCGCCGCTCAGCAGCGAACACACGGGCACATCGCTCCTCAGGTGCGATCCGACAGCATCCCGCATCGCCGCGCCAAACGTCGCGGCCCGCTCATCAGCGCCCCGCGCGGTCACCGGGACCGAACGCCAGCGGCTCACGGTCCGAGACGTCGCACGGGCCAGATCAATCTCGATCGCCTCCCCGGGCCGCACGGTTTGCACACCTTCGAACAGCGTGCGTGAACCGAGTGTCGTGCGGATCGTTGTGAGATACGAACTCATCGTCGCGAAGTCCGGCCGCGCGGGCACATCGGGATGCGCGAGAATCGCCTGCGGCTCGCTGGCGATGACAAAGTCGGCGCCATCGCCTCCGTTGGTCCACCAGTACAGCGGCTTGATGCCCAGCGGGTCGCGCGCGAGAAGAATCTTTCTCGTCACGGTGTCATACGCGACGAGCCCGTACATGCCGCGAAACTTTGCGAACGCGTCCGCGCCCCACGCGGCGATCGCCGCGAGCACCGTCTCGGTATCGCTGCGCGTCCGGAACCCGACACCCCGCGCAGCAAGCTGCAAGCGCAGCTCGGCGTCGTTGTAGAGCTCTCCGTTGTACGACACCACCCATCTGCCGTCGGCACTGCGCATCGGCTGCGCACCGTCGGGCGATGGGTCAACCACCGCCAGGCGCCGGTGCGCCAGCACCGCCGCGCCGTCGGCGCTGCGCCAGAGCCCCGCGCCATCCGGGCCGCGATGGGTCATGGTGTCGCGCATCCGCGCGACCTGGGTATCCGTCAGCCGCACCGCTTCGCGGCACGAAACAATGGCAAGTACTCCGCACATGCAGCCGTTATCGGCGTGCAACAGACCCCGTCAATAGGGAACTCCTCAGACCCAGAGCGACACGATCAGCGCGGGTTCTTTCAGCTTTCCCTGCCAGTCTCCGACGTTCGTCGAAACAAACTTCACTTCGTAATCCGGGTGCGCATCAAGCCACTGATTGATCTGGTCATCCATCGCCGCGAGCGACTCGGGCGCAAGCCGACAGTGGAACGACCGCACGTGCGTCGCCCCGTTCCCCGTCAGGTTGGTCTTCCGCTTCCAGTTGTCGGTGTGCCGCGTGTTGACGTTCCCCATCAACGCCTGGTTGATGTGCTGGATTTTCGGCCGGTTTTCCGCGGTGTCGCCATTCAGGGGGTTCGGCGGCTTCACCGTGGGGATCACCCCGGATGAAGAGCCTGACGTCGATGCGGGAATCCCCGCGCCATCGCCCATTGGATGATGCAACGCGTCTCGGTTCGCCATGATGGCCTCCTCACGCAAGTTGTCTTCCGCCCGTCCCCAACCGAAGAATGGCCGAGTGGCCAACTCTCCCCAGTATGACAACTTCAGGCCGGATGTGCCAACTCGAATCGCCACAAAGCTTTCTGTTGGCCGCCGGGAGTCCCCACAAGAACGCGGTCACTTCCTGCAAGCTCCAGCCAAAGGCTCCCATCGATGAGCCGGGTTGAGCATTCCCCTTCCGCGACTCGACACACCTCGCCACGCCCCCCCGAAACGGGCCCTTCATACTCCAGATATTCGCGGCGATGATCGGCGATCCGCTCCGCCACAAACCCTGACGCGACAAGCGGATCGGTTCCATCCGCGAGGCGGAACGACATCAGCCCCTCGCTCCCCGCCCCCCCCGCCCCCCCCGCCCGCCCCGCCTCCCCCAGCACCGCGGGCGGCTCCAGCAGCCAGTCCAGGTGCGCTGGTCCATCCGGCAGCACATGTCGAAGAAGTACCCAACGCTGCATGGCCGATGGTACCTTCTGCTGTAACCGGGCGGCAAATCGCGATACACTTGCCGCCTCCCCTCCCACTGCTTTACTCCCCCGCATTCCAGGGCCATCCAACGGAGTTGTTCCCATGTCGATCCGCCTGTTCTCTCTGGTCTGTCTGCTCCTTGCCGCGATCTCGCTGGGCGGCTGCAACATGCAGCGGTCTCTTCTGGCGGTTCGTCAATCGGGCGATGCCCACTTCGCGCGCGGCGAGTATGCCGAGGCGCAGGCGGATTACGAGGAGTATCTGGGCCGCAGCCCCGCGCGGCCGGAAGTCCACCTGATGCTCGGCCGCACCTTGCTCGCCCAGGGCCGCACAGGCCCCGCGCGCGAGCAGCTCCTACTGGCCAATCGCCTGACTCCCGAGAACGATGAGGTGTTCGCCCACGTCTGCGAGGGTCTCTATCAGGACAAGCAGTACGAGGAACTCAACCGTCTCCTCCGCGCCCGCACCATCGATCGCGGCCGCATGCAGGACTGGGTCCTGCTCTCGGAGTACTCGCAGAAGCAGGGCGACATGGATGAGGCGCAGCGGGCTTTGCTGACCGCCGCGCGTGTCGATGGCGGGATGTCGATCGAGCCGCAGCTCGGCCTTGCGAAGGTGTACATGGCCGCGGGCGACAAGAC
>JBBRUT010000089.1:0-14275 GCA_038247555.1 Phycisphaerales bacterium
CCCCAAAACGGAAAGACGGGTCCAAATGCCGTGACGCACCTGGACCCGCCTCTTGTGACAAATCTTTCTATATCGACTCAGGCACCTTTGCGCCCCCAGGGAACGCTGAGCATCAGCACCCCCAGCAGCGAGGCGACCACACCGCCGATCAGGTACCACGTGGTCTTGTCCGTGAACCGGCCGGTAAAGGTCTCCGACACCTGGTCGACGACCGAGTTGGATGAGTTCACACCCACGACCAGAAGCACGATTCCAATGATCAGAACAATGATTCCGACGATGCGTTGAGTGCTCATGTGTGGCTCCAATGTTTGACACAGGGCTTGGTGACAAGACCTCGCATCAGGAAAAGTCGCCCCAATCCCCCGGCCAAGTTGAGAGAAACGTGATAGAAGGAAGCGGTGCCGAGAGAAGCAAGGTGAGCAAAGCGGTCTAGAAGTCACGGGTCCCCGATGCTCCACGCAGCGATCTTGGCTGCGCAGACACATGCATCGAGCTTCCGTCCCCGCCCCGAAGGCCCGTTTCGTTGAAACGATCAATAGCGGTTGACAGGAGCGCCGCGGACCGGCGTCTGGATATCAGGCTTGTTGGAGGGCTGCTCGGGAGTCTTCTCCGACGCGGTCGTGATGTCCGTCGCGCCGCACTGCTCAAAGATCTCCTTGGCCCGCTTGGTCTCTTCGGAGGTCTCAGCATGAACGGCGATCAGGATGTTGCCATCCTTCACCTTGCCCTCGTAGCGCTTGGCTTCGAGTTCGGGAATGCCCATGCCGATGAGCGCGCCGGTGACGCCGCCGAGCGCCGCACCCGCCGCGATACCGCTCAGCGAAGCCATGATCGGTCCCGCGGCGATGAACGGCCCAAGCCCGGGAATCGCCAGCAGGCCGATGCCCGCCAGCAGTCCGATCGCCCCGCCGACTACGCCGCCGGCGCTCGCGCCGATGGTCGCACCCTCAGGGGCCTTCGTGTTCTTCTCGTGGGCAAAGTCACGGGTGCCAGACTTGTCGGGGAAAAGCGCCGAGATGTCGTTGCCGGAGAAGCCCGAGCTCTTCAGCCGGGTCACGATGTCATTCGCCTCGGTCTGGGTCGCTGCGATGCAGAATACTGAAGTTGCCATGATGTACCTCTTGGGTAAGTGTTTGATGTTCACAAGATCGTTTGGGGAGCGATCAGCCACAAGCTGTCCTCCTGCAAATCGGTCAGGGGACTTTGATTTCGAGTTGGTTATCCACGCGGGCCACACCGGCGACCGCACGGGCCTTCGCCTCGATCGCGTCCTTCTCGGCCTGGCTGTCAACCGGGCCGCGGAGCGTCACCACGCCGTCGGCGGTGATGATCTTGCAGTTCTCAGCGTTCGTGGACATCGTGTCATCGTCAAGGATTGCCCTACGCACGTCGGCCGTGATCGTGATGTCCCGTGTGTTCTCCTGCTGATCGATGGGCGTCTTCGCGTTGGTGTCGGCATCGCGACGATTCCGTCCGGTGTTGTCAGCGTTCTCGCCGACGCCCGCCCGATCCGTGGTCCCGGGATTCGTGCTCGTCGGAGTCTGGGTAGTCTGCCGCTCCTCGCAGGCCGCAAGCATCAGCATGCCCGCCGCGGGAACAATCGCCATGAGTTTGAATGCTCGCATAAGTTGCCTTTCCGTTTCTGCCGCGTTCGCGGCGCTGTTGATGCAGTTCAATGTCCCCCCCCCAGTGCCTGCCACGCCCGCTCACGCGGCCGCTTCGGCATTCACCGGGTTCATCGCAAGTTCGGTCAGCCGGACGTCCGCGGCCTTCTCCTGCTCAAGAATCTTGTCGAGCGACTTCACATCCGACGCCCGGCCCAGGAGATTCGCATGCGTCCGCAGGCAGCCGTACGACGCGATCTCGTAGTGCTCGGCCTTCTGCGCAGCGACGATCAGCCCGGCATCCCGCACAGCGTCGTCAGACTCGATCTCAATCATCTCCGCGCCCTCTTCCACAAGGCCCTTCATGGCCTCGCAGACCTTGCGGCCGGGCTTCTTGTCCATTCCAACCAGAATCCGCTCCACGCGGGCCAGATGGTCCTGCGTCTCTTTGAGATGATCGTCGAACGCGGCGCGAAGCTCGGGGTTCGATGCGGCCTTCGCCAGCTTCGGCAAGGCCTTGGAAAGCTGCTTCTCGGCGCTGTGCATGTCGAGAAGCTGCTCGACATACAAGTCATTCAGGGTCTTGATCTTCACTGGAGTACCTCCTCAAACAGTTGTGTTTCACTCGGTCCCATCGAAACGTCGCTCCGCGGCGTATGCCTAGTCGCCCCTTACATGCAGCTGCGGATCAGCAGGATCAGCAGGATGAGTGGAATCGGAATGCCGAGCAGCCAGAGAAGGGCCGCGGTCTTGACCTTGCCAGAACGCAGTCGTTTGCCACCCTCGGCCAGCGTGCCGGTATCGGAACTCGCCTTGGTTGCGCCGGACCCATCAGGAATCTGAAAGCTGTCAAACATGGAAAACCTCCTGGTGCTGCGAACATCATGCCTCCCGGGCATTGCGCACGGATAACGGCAACCTGAAACTCGTTTCATTCTGCATGAGCCTGAACCGCGCCCGGAAACCCCGATCGCCAGACCGCCCTGCGGCCACCGGTTCGCGGCATTTACAGGCCGTCTGCGCGCACAATCGCCTCCGCCGCACCGCTTCATGTCGTTTCATCTTGCGAAGGAAGGCCGCCCAAACTCACGCCAGCCAAGGCCCCGCCGCCGCTGCGCAGCAACCAGCGCGTATCTGCCGCAGCTCCCGCTCGACCCGTTTGACGGCAAGCCGCTGCGATACATCGCCCCGAAGTCCGAGAGCGAGCAGCCGCTGCTGTACTCAGTGGGCGTCGATGGCGTTGACGAGCGGGGCAGGCTGCCCGTGACCGAGGGCGGTCGATTCGGTGTGCATCACCTTGGCGCGCTTGCCAAGTTCCGCGCCGGCAGGTTCCTCACCAACATCGAGCGGCAGAGCGCCGACGCCTCTCGCGGCGACTGGGTGCTCTGGCCCGAACCGCCCCCGTTGATCCGGCAGAAGCTGCCAGACACCAATCCGGCGAACGCTCACCTGCAGGAGTGATGTGGTTCAGCGCGGTCATGGGCTTCTATGCTCTTGCCGCACTCCGCATTCACTTCCCAGCGAACCTACGAGCCGCCCCATGCCCACCACGCCTCGGCCACCTGCACGCCGAGCCGTCATCATCGGGGCCGGCGCCATAGGGTCGCACCTGGCGGCATCGCTGCGCGACGGCACGCCGATGCTGATCATCGATCCAAGCGCCAGTGTGCGCAGCTCGTTCGCGGCACGGGGCACCGATTCGGTGTGCCCGACCGCGGATCTCTCGAGCCTCCCCGAGTCCGATCCTCGGCACATCCGGAACGGTGACGTGGTGGTGCTGGCGACGTGCGCATCGGTCGCGACTCGCGCAGTCGCGAACGTGCCCGAGGCGGTGCCGGTCATCTGTCTGGCCAATGGGCTGATACCCGCTCTCCGCGCAGCGCGGAACGGATCGCTCTCACACGGTGTCGGGGAGTTTGCGGTTCATTGCTCCGGGCCGGGCGTGGCGGCGCGCGCAAAGGACGGCTGGCTCACGCTTGAGCGAGACAGCAGCCACGACGCAACTGCGTTCCTCGCCGGCGCGATCGATCCGGCGCGGCAACGTGTGCGCCTCGCCGCGGATATCGACCATCACCGGCATGGCAAGCTCATGCTCAACTCCAGCCTGGACCCAGTCGCCGCGGTGATCGGAGGGACGATCGGTCAGGTGTTCCTGATCCCCGCGGCGTTCGGCGCGTTCCGGACACTCCTGCGCGAATCCCTCCGGGTGGCGAGCGCCGCACGCTGGCGGCTTGCGCCAGTCCAGGGGATGCGGCCGGGGGTGCTCTCGATGATCTTTCATACGCCGCTGATCGCATCCATGGCGGCTCGCTCGGCCGGCAGGCAGGCGGCGGAAGTGGAGAGTACGCTGGCGCGGCAGGTGCGCAGCGGCAATATCGGCGAGGCGGATCATTTGTCCGGCGCGATCATCCGCGAGGGAGAGCGTCTGGGCGTCCCCACTCCCGCTCACCGCCGCGCGATGGACGTGCTGCAACGCATCGCGGCACATCCCGGCGGTGCCGGAGGCCGCCCGGAGTTTGCGGCAGAGCTGCTTCAGCGGTGAGATGCATTGGCGGAGCGGGAGATCGTCGCGGGCGACTGCATGACGATGCCGCGGCCTGCGCCCCGCATCAGCGCGGCCGCACCGCCGATCTCCTGCACCCATGCGTGAAGGTCGGCGATACCTTCGGCAAACCCGATGCGAGGAAGATATCCGAGCTCATCGCGCGCACGAGTCGAGGTGATGATGCGGGACGTCATCGAGTTCCATAGACCGAACCGCGCGAGGGGAACGGGAAGCGCGAGCATGGTCGCGGCGTTGTCGAGCATCCAGGCCGCGGGCATCGCAAGAGATTTCGGAATGCGCGTGAAGCGGGGGTGAACATCCGCCGCCTCGACCTGACGTGCAAGAAACTCCTTCCAGCCCACGCGGAACGCATCCCCGATCAAGTAGGCGCGGCCGGGAGCCGCCGGCGCGGCGATCGCGGGCACAATGGCCTGCACCAGATTCTCGATATGCGTCGTTGCCTCGAAGTTCTTGCCGTCGCCGCACATCGGAATGCCCATCGGTGACCGGGCGAGCCTGGCCATAATCGGCAGAACGGTGGTATCGCCGCGCCCCCAGACCACCGCCGGCCGGATGCTCGTGACCTCGAGCCCGCCGCGGCCATTCTCTGACAACGCCGCCTGTTCGCCCTCGGCCTTTGTGGCGGAATATGGATCGATGAATCGCGTCGGATACCGGTCCGACTCCTGCATGTCGAGCAGATCGACCCCGCTGAAAATGACCGCTTGGGACGCGACGTGTACGACGCGCCTAACGCCGCCGGCACGGGCCGCGGCGATGACATTGCGCGTGCCCTGAACATGCACCAGCCGAAAAATCCGCCATGACGCCGGGCGGGGCACCCCCGCGGCGTGGATGACGATCTCGCACCGTGCCGCAGCGAGCGCGACGGATGCCGGATCGCGGACATCGCCCAGCGCGACCCGTGCGCCAAGGGCCGCGGCCGCGGCTGCTTTGCCCGCTGATCGGGCCAGGATGGTCACCTGATCGCCGCGGGACAGCAGGTGTCGCGTAACCGCGCCGCCGATGAACCCTGTTCCACCCGTCACCAGGATGTGCATGCTTATCCTCCCCGGAGTCTCCCGACCGGTTCAATCCAAGAGTGGCGCTCGCAAGGCAATATAGGGGGCTTGGTGTTACTATGGATGATCCCACCAGACGACTCACCGGAGCTTCTCCATGCACAGCGACTCTTCTCTCCCGCTCGCGACTGCGTCCCGGCGCGATGTTCTGAAGTTTGCAGGGCTTTCCTCGGCCGTTGCCGCCGCGGGTCTCGCCGCTCCGGCATTTGCAGGCGAGGCAGTGGCGAGGCGTGCTCGCCAGCCCGGTGCCCGAGCGGCCTCGGCCCTGCAGGGCGCAGGGTTTTACTCGATGACGCTCGGGGACGCCAAGGTTGCTGTCGTCAGCGACGGCTGGTTCTCGTTCAATCCGCCGCACCCTACGCTCGCCGCCAACGCGACCAAAGAGCAGGTCGACTCCGCGCTCAAAGCGGCGTTCGTCGATCCCGCCGATGTCCGCGTTCAGGTCAACTGCCTGCTTATCAAGACGCCGCGTGACACAGTGTTGATCGATACCGGCACCGGCGGCGCGTTCGGCGCAACCAACGGCAAGCTCGTCGCGAACCTGGCGAATATGGGCGTGGCGCCCGCCGACATTACGGCGGTGATCATCACGCACCTGCATGGCGACCACATGCTCGGCCTGCTCAACGCCGAGGGCAAATCCAACTTCGCAAGCGCCGAGCACATCGTGCATAAGGCTGAGCACGACTTCTGGGCCGCGGATGCGCATGACTTCTCGCAGTCGAAGCTCCCCGAGGACATGCTCCCGGGGTTCATCGAAGGGGCCAAGAAGGTCATCGCCGGCGCAAACTTCACACTCGCCGAAGGCGAGAAGGAAGTCCGCCCCGGCATCACCGTTCTCCCGTTGCCGGGTCACACCCCCGGACACATCGGCATCCAGATCGACGGCGGCGCGGGGCGCAACAACCTCCTGCTCTACATCTCCGACACCGTCCACCACCCCGCCATCCAGTTCCCGCATCCCGAGTTCGCCGTCATGTTCGACGCCAATCCGGAACTCTCCATCGTCACCCGCAAAAAGCTCTTCGATCGTGCCGCGGCGGACCGCGCACTCCTTTCCGGAGCGCACATCCCCTTCCCCTCCGTCGGCCACATCCGCAAGCAGCAAGCAAGCAGTGGCAAGGGCTACGACTGGATTCCCGCAATGTGGCAGTGGTAACGATCGACAACACGCACTCGCAACGCGCTTGCTGAGCGCGGTTCACGAGCGAACGCCCCCCCCAACACGCGGCATCAAATCGTGTACCACCGCCGCCCCCTCGGCGAAACCGACCGCAACCACCGTGTCGTCTGCATCGATGCCTTGCAGTTCGAGGCGCAGGGGTTCATCAAGCCGGTGAAGATGACCTTGGACGGTGTGTTGCCGATCAAGAGTGACCCTCGATAGAAGGGGATGGGGAACCGGTTCGGAACAGCCTGTAGAACGATCAATACCGCTGAGAAACGTCGTGCGATGGAGCAGACTCATGAAGATCCTTGAAACGGGCTTTGTCCTTGGTGTGATCGCGGCGGCTTTGGGTGGCTGCTCGAAGCAGGAATCAGGAGCGACGATGTTGAACGCAAAGAATGACCGGCAGCTCGCGCCGGTTGTCCAGCGCGCGGAAGATGTAAAGCCGCTCGAAGTGGGAGATCAGGTTCCCGATGCGGTGCTGGTGCTGCCGGAGGGAGCGACCGAGAAGTTCAGCGCGGTGTATCGATCGCACCCGACGGTGCTGATCTTCTATCGCGGCGGGTGGTGCCCATATTGCAACCGGCACCTGGCAGAGGTCGGCTCGGTCGAATCGCAGCTCCGCGGCATGGGGTATCAGATCGTCGCGGTAAGTCCGGATTCTCCGCTGTCGCTCCGCGAATCACTCTCGAAGGAGGCGCTCGGATATCGACTTTACTCTGACAGCGATATGGTGCTGGCGCGAGGGTTCGGCCTGGCATTCCATGTGGATGATGCCACGGTGGAGCTGTACAAGGGGTACGGCATCGACCTCGACAAAGCCACGGGTCGGCCGCACCATGATTTGCCCGTGCCGGCTGTGTTCATCGTCGACCAGGGCGGCACAATCCGGTATGCACATACGAACCCGGACTACAAGGCGCGGCTGAGCGCCCAAGAGATCCTGAGTGCCGCGGAGAGCGCGAAGGGCGCGAGGTAGACCATCGGTCATGGTTTAGGAAGCTCGCAAAGTGAGTGTGAAGCCGGGGGATGTCACGGTGGTCGTGTTCCCCTTGCCAGAGCAGCGCGCCGACGAGAGCCGGGTCGGGCGCGGACTTGGCATGGCTGCCGACGTTGAAGCGGCCCTCCGTCATCAACACGCCGGCTAATCTGCCCGCCGAGCCGACTTGCCGGTGCGGGCGAGGAGTAATGATGGGCCTGAGCACTAACCAAGCGCTGGGAGAATCCCGAAGCGTCCATCAGGAGACAACGAAAACCCATGGGCCGATCGAAGGTTCGTCGGGCCCGGCGTACTACAGCAGGTTGTACCTGCGGAACAGCATGTATGCCGCGCCCGACAGCGCAACCAGCCCCGCGCACACGATCCAGAACGCCCACGGGTTGTCAACGCCCGGTATGCCGCCGACGTTGATGCCCAGCAGGCCGGTGAGCAGGCCCAGGGGAAGGAAGACCCCTGCAACGATGGACAGGAGATACATGTTCTTGTTCATCTGATCGGAGATGCGGCCCCCGAGTTCTTCCTGCGTGACCGCTGCGCGGTCGCGCGCGGTGTCGAGTTCTTCGATGTAACGGGTGAGCCGGTCTGCAACTTCGCGCAGGACGCTGCGGTTGAGGTCGCTGAGCAGGCGCGTGCGTTCGGTCTGAAGTCGGGCGATGACTTCGCGCTGGGGTGCGAGGAAGCGCCGCAGGCTGATCGCCTGTCGGCGGAGGCGGCTGAGTTTGGAACGGAGTTCCTGGCTGGGGGAGTCGAGCACGGAAACCTCGACCTCATCGACGGCATCGTTGAGCGTGTCGAGCACGGGACCCATTCGATAAATCAACAGGCCGGCGATCTCGACGAGCAATGCGCCGGGCGAAGCGGGAGCATCTCCGCGCTCGATGGCATCGCGGAGATCGCTCGCGGCCATCAGCTTGCGGGCGCGGAGTGATATGACGCGATTGGCATCGATCCACATGCGGATGGAGACCATGTCTTCCGGGTCTGCACCGACATTGAGATTTACCCCGCGAAGTATGATCAGCAGGCCATCGCCGATGGCAACGCAGCGTGGCCGGGGTTCTTCAGCAAGAAGCGCTTCGATGGCAAGTGGGTCGAGGTGCGCCGAATCGTGGAGCCATTTCGTGGTCTGGTCGCTGGTCCGGTCGAGATGGACCCAGAGCCAGCCGGAGCCGGGTTGCCATTCCTGCACGCCGCGGCTCTTGACGGCTTCAGCGCGCTCGGAACGACCGAAGACGTATCCGTAGATGAGGGCTCGGTCGATGGCCACATGGAACTCCCAAGGCGTGCGATCCGGAAGGATAATCGAAAAGCCAAAGCCATGAATGTCGATCACGACTGGGGGATCGTGACCGATAGGGAACGGTGGGGGGGCAAGTGGTGATGGGGAGCCGACGAGGTCGAGCCGAGCGGCCGGGCGAAATCACAACCCATCTGGGTTCGGTATCGTGTACGCTGCAGTCGTCTGCTGGCACTGGGCATGGTGTGCGATGTTCAGCGCAGCGTGCCGACAGGCCGCATGCGGGCGGTCGCCAGGCGAAGGAAGAGAACTATGAGCGATACATCGCTGCTGCCCTTGCTCGCGCCTCTCATCGAGGCCGATCCTCTCCGGGCTGCCCATCTGCTCGAATCCCTCAGCGAAGACAAGGCGCTCGGCGCGCTCCGCGCCCTCCCCGCGCCCCTCGCCGCCACCATCCTGCCCCATCTCCAGGCAGCGTACGCCGCCGCGCTGCTCGGCGAGACCGATGACCAGGCCGTCGCCACCGTCGCCAACCGGATCGACCCCAAACGCGCCGCCACCATCCTCATGCATCTCTCCCCCGACGCCATTCAACGGCTCCTGCCCCACCTCACCGACGCCATCCGCCGCGAAGTCCAGGAACAGCTCACCTATCCCGTCGACAGCGTCGGCCGCATGATGTCCACGCAGTTCCTCGCGTTCCACGAGACCATGAACGCCGAAGACGCCGTCCGCAAGATCCGCGCCCTCGCGCAGTCGGGCAAGCCCTCCTCCTACATCTACGTGATCGACGACGAAGACACCCTCGTGGGCGTGCTCAACATGCACAGCCTCATGCTCGCGCCCGAACTCGCGACGCTCAAGTCCATCATGAACCGCGCCATCTTCAGCCTCCACGCCTTCACCGACTCGCAGGAAGCCGCACGCGAGCTCACCAAGCGCCGCTACTTCGCCGCGCCCGTCGTCGATGCCGAGGGCCGCATCCTCGGCATCGTCAAGGCCGAGCAGCTCCTGGCAGATGTCCACAAAGACGCGACCGAAGACCTCCTCCGAATGGTCGGCGCAGGCAGCGATGAACGCGCCTTCTCCCCGATCTCCTACTCACTCCGCAACCGCCTCCCCTGGCTGCACGTCAACCTCGTCACCGCGTTCATGGCCGCGGCGGTCGTCGCAGGCTTCGAGCATCTCATCGCCGAGATCACCTTCCTCGCCGTCTTCCTCCCCATCATCGCCGGCCAGGGTGGAAACGCCGGCGCTCAATCGCTCGCCATCGTCATGCGCGGCATCGTGATGCGCGAAGTCCCCAAGAATCGCCGCTTCCGCCTTGTTGCCAAAGAGACGCTGCTCGGACTCATGACCGGGCTCGTCACCGGCATCGTCACCGGCCTGATCGCGTGGCTCTGGTATGGCAACATCACACTCGGCGTCGTCGTCACCGTCGGCATGGTTGTCAATCTGGTGTTCGCCGGAATGGCGGGTGCATCGATCCCGCTGCTCATGAAGGCGATGCGGCTCGACCCCGCGCAGTGCTCGAGCATCATCCTCACCACCGTCACCGATGTCGTCGGCTTCGTTGCCTTCCTCTCTCTCGCGTACTTCTTCAAAGACTCGCTGATGACCTGACCTTCACCTGCTCCCGCTTCGCCTCGACCCGCCACGACACCCCCTCGGAGCCTCCCGCATGACCCGACTCCTCCCCATCTTCCTCGTCTCGATGCTCTCGATACTCTCCTCGTGCACTTCCTCACACAAAGCAGCACCCGCCGCCGCGAGCAACACCGGAGGTACCCCCATGCAGCTCGGCAACTTCTCCGTCAGCCTCACCGTCAAGGACCTCGCCGCCTCTCGCGCCTTCTACGAGAAGCTCGGCTTCAAGGCCACCGGCGGCAGCGATAAGCAGAACTATCTCATCATGCAGAACCAGACCAGCACCATCGGTCTCTTTCAGGGCATGTTTGAACGCAACATCATGACCTTCAACCCAGGCTGGGATCGCGACTGCAACACACTCGCCAGCTTCGACGATGTCCGCGACATCCAGCGCGAGCTCAAGGCCCGCGGCCTCACGCTCACCGTTTCCGCCGATGAAGCCTCAGCCGGCCCCGCAAGCCTCATGCTCATTGACCCTGATGGCAACCCGATCTTGGTCGATCAGCACGTCCCGCGTAAGCACAAGTAATCAGATTCCTTCGGCCCCAAAAATCCACGCGCCCCCTTTGCAGGCGCTGCGTTCCGCATGCTGCGGCCGCAGCAAGCCCTCAAGGCTTTGAGATGCGCGAGGGTGCGGAGATGAGCAGTAGGGGGCGCGGGTGGGGGGCACGGCAGGGGGCGCGGGTGGAGGAGACACGAAGTCACGTCCGATCTTCCGCTCGCCGTCACTCGATCCGCCCGGCACGAGCGGCATTTTCCATTCTGTTTGCTTGACTACAAACCGCCTTACAGTAATCTGGGTTTGGAGAGATGGCCCCGCGTCCCACCGCAGATCGCGGCCGGATGCGATGCCCACACACGCACGGACCCGTTCCGTCAAAGAGAGAGAGCAGATGATGAACCGATTCTTCCCCGTTGCCGCGATCGCGGCGGGTTTCGCCGCGTCAACCGCCATCGCCGGCTCCCCCTGGGTCATCACCTCGCTCCATCCCGCAGGAGCCACATCCTCCCAGGTCCGCGAACTCACCTCCACCACGCAGGTAGGCCAGTCCGTCATCGGCGGCGTCTCCAGCGCGGGTCTCTGGACCGGTTCCGCGGCCTCATGGGTCAACCTGCATCCGGCCGGCGCTTCGCAATCCGTCGCATGGAGTGTCGATGGCGCGCAGCAGGTCGGCCGGGCGGTATTCGGCGGCGCAGGCACAGCCGGAATCTGGACCGGTTCCGCGGCGTCTTGGACGAGCCTCAGCCCCGCCGGCGCAACCAGCTCCGACGCATTCGCTACGCGCGACGGTATGCAGGTCGGCACTGCCACCATCGGCGGCGTGATCAGCGCTGGAACCTGGACGGGCTCCGCCGCGTCATGGGTCAACCTTCACCCCGCCGGTGCAGGCAACTCCGTTGCATACTCCACCCACGCCGGTCAGCAGGTCGGTCAGTCTCAGACGGCCGGTGTAACCAGCGCCAGCCTCTGGACCGGTTCCGCGGCCTCATGGATCAATCTCAATCCGGCAGGCTCAACATTCTCCGCGGCCTACGGCGTCTTTGATGGCGAGCAGGTCGGCCGCGCGCTCCTCGGCGGCGCGTTCCACGCCGGCCTCTGGACCGGTTCCGCGGCGTCATGGGTCGATCTTCACCCCGCCGGCGCCACCGAGTCCCGCGCCATCGATAATCAGGACGGCTGGCAAGTCGGCTACGCAATCCTCGGTGGCATCTCGGAAGCATCGCTCTGGAACGGCTCACTGGCATCGCGAGAAGTGCTGCCCCTTCCCCTCGTCGGCTCATGGGGCGGTTCCGGCGCCAATGCCATCCTGGTCGAAGGCACCACCATGACGATCGTCGGATGGGGCCTGAACAGTGCCACCGGCGGCACCGAGGCCCTCGTCTGGACCCGCCAGATCCCCGCCCCGGGAGCGCTCGCGCTCTTCGGCATCACCGCGCTCGCGGCCTCGCGCCGGCGTCGATAACGCTCTCAAGCCCTCGCTGTCGGTGCTTCCCACGCGAAGATCCATATCAACTGCATGGCTGCCTTGTCTGCATCATCATCTGCGTGCGGGTACGGCTGCCGCCTTGGGCCGACCACCTACCTTGCCGACTACCGTCGCCACTGTGGCGCTACGAACTTTGCCGGTCATTCCATGCGGATCGATGACGAACTTCTTCGGTGACCCTTCATCAAAGATGCGGTAGGCCTCGACCGCGTCGTCAAGAGAGATGACCTCGGTTGCGATGATGTCATCGAGATAGTCCATCCGACCCCACAGGATCGCGTTCATCAACTGCCGGTTGTAGCGCATCACCGGGGCTTGCCCGCCCAACAGCGAGGGAGACTTGATCCAAGACTTACCAAAGTCCAGCAGCAACTTGCCCTTCTTGGCATCGGCGGTCTTGGCCTTTGGATCACCCTCCGCATAGACGCCTGGAATGCCTATCCCTCCACCCGCACGCACTACCCCCATCAGATCGTTGATGACCTGCTCGGGTTGTTCCCCGTCGGCTTCAGCTCCGTGTCCGTGGGCTTCGAATCCGACGGCGTCGACTCCGCAGTCGACCTCCCGCTCGCCCAGGATCGCCTCGATCTGATCAGGTAGAGGAGTTTTCTTCGAGAGATCTACGACCTCGTACCCAGCCAGCTTGACCAGGTTCAGGCGTTCGGGATTGATGTCCCCCACAATGATGCACGACGCCCCCAAGAGCCGTGACGCCGCTGCCGCGGCTCGGCCCACGGGGCCTGCGCCTGCGATGTAGACTGTCGATCCGGGCTTGACGCCGGCCGAAACGCACCCGTGGAACCCGGTCGGCAAGATGTCCGACAGAAGCGAGAGTGCCGAGATGCGCTCCATCGCCTGGTCCTTGTCCGGAAACTTCAAGAGGTTGAAATCTGCGTAGGGCACCATGTGATACTCAGCCTGACCGCCCTTCCACCCGCCAAGATTGAATCCATATGCCCCAGCGTCTGCCTCGGAGTTGACGTTCTTGCAGATCTCTGTGTGTCGCTCCTTGCAGTTTCGGCAGCGTCCGCAGGCGACATTGAACGGAACAGACACGAGATCTCCCTTCTTCAGAAAGAGTACGTCGCGCCCCAGCTCAATAACTTCCCCGGTAACCTCGTGTCCCAGCTGCTCGCCCTTGGGCATCGGGAATCGGCCGCGATAGATGTGCTGATCACTTCCGCAGATGTTTGTGGCGACCACCTTCAGGATGACCCCGTGCTCAATCTTCTTGCCATTGTTCGCATCGACAAGCTCGGGATAGTCCACAGTCTGAACTTCGAGTTTCTTGGGACCGAGATATACAACCGCTCGATTGCTGGACATGGGACGACTCCTTGACGATGCTTCTCTGACACGCGAACCAAGGCCATAGACGCGGCTTCGAAAATGGCACGTTCCAGCCCACACATTGGTGCCGGGGCGTCATCGCCGCCACATGGTTGACTTTGCAACACAAAGATTGCTCACTTGTGTGCCGACCGCGGGAATCGAGGCCGGGCCTCACACCGCCGCGCCCACCATCGCCTCGCACGACTTCGCACACCTGCGGCACATCTCCGCGCACTGCTTCATCATCGCGTCGCCCTTGCCGAGCTTGTCACAAGACTCGGCGCACTCGTTGCAGATCTCCACGCACTCCTTGCAGATGTGGGCGGCGTGGTGCGAGCCCCGGGCCATGAAGCACGCGGCGGTGCCGCAGATCTCTGCGCAGTCGTGCATGATGGTCTGGTGCTCGGGGGAGGCGTGCGCACCGCCCATGTGCAGGCAGTGCGTGCCGCACTGGGTACACATGGCCGCGCACTCGCCACAATCCTTGATGCAGGCGAGCGTGTCTTTGGAAGGAGCGTTGTGAGACATGGAATGGACCTTTCGTTGTTGAGAGTGTGCGAGGCATCCGCGCCTGCAAGCATCGTCGCGGCCGGTGAGAGGTCGAGTAAGAACTCCGACTTGTCAATGATGGGTGGTCCGCGTGAGATGAACGTGAAGCACGGGCCG
>JBBRUT010000090.1:0-14242 GCA_038247555.1 Phycisphaerales bacterium
GCCGCGGCCTCTGCCCCGCCTGCGCCTACGACCTCCGCGCTACGCCCGCGGGCTTGCCGTGCCCGGAGTGTGGATCGCTCGCGCTTAGCCGATAGGCGACCCCTGCGCGATCAGCACGCTCAGTGTGCCCCGGCGTGACCGCCGGGGCTCCGCCGGAGGCCGCGCTCGCTCAATCCGCATTCCGCATTCCAAAATCCACAATTCCTACCCCCACCGGTACTCGATCGGCGCTTCCACCTCCGGGTGCAAACTCGCGTGGACCGGGCAGGAGTGACCGGCCTTCTCCAGCCGCTCTCGCATCTCCACCGGCACCTTCGAGCCGGGGATCGTCACCACCACGGGCAGCCTGCCGATCCGCCGCGGCGAGGGCGGCTGCGTCATGTGCTTCTCGACTGTCGCCGTCGCCCCGGTCAGGTCCAGCCCGTTCCGCTCGGCGACCATCGCCATCGTCGTCAGGATGCACGAGGCCAGGCCCGCGGCCACCATGTCCGTCGGGCTGAACCCCGACGCATCGCCCCCGATGTCCTTGGGCGCATCGGTGCGGAGCGTCGCCCCATCCGGATGCTGAAGGTCGCACTTCTTGTTGCCGACGTAACGGACAGAGATATTGACCATGACCAAAGGATAGCGGCAGACCAAAGCGCATCGCACTCGTGCCAGTACGGACACGACGAGCGAGAATCACACTCGGCTTACCATCCCCCATGTCCCGCCGCGCACTCCTCAGTGCACTCATCTTCCTCTCGCTCTGCGCAGCTTGGTCAGTCGCCGTCGAGCGGCCATCCCTCTACCTGCTCCGCGACCTCTACCGCCTCGGCGAGTTGATCGGCCTGACCACCATCCACCCCGCCCCCGGCTCTCGCCTCGCCGGGCAGATCATGGGCTTCAACTTCTCGCAGCCGCCGGAGTGGTACGAGTTCGTCGCCCGCAGCCTCACCGCCGCGGCCGCGCTCGCCCCCTTCCTTCTCCCCGGCCTCTGGTCGCACCGCAACATTTCCGCGCACCGGCTCGAGATGCCCGCCCCGGCCCGATGGTCCCTCATCCGCGGCCCACTCGCCGCCCTCGCCGCGGGCATCGTCTTCGCCGCACTCGACATCAAGCTCGGCTACTGGCTCTGGTCCCAGTTCCTCGCGCTCGGGGAACTCTTGGGCGGCTCCGTCACCCGCATCAGCGGCCAGGTCGCCATCGGGCCCCGGGGGCCGTTCCACAGTGCATCCGTCGCCGACTCCTTCGGCAACCTCGCCGTCCGCTACGGTCCGCGCATCGTCTGCACACTTGTCGCGGCCGCCGCGGCGATCCTCGTGCACACACTGCTGTGGCGACGCGATCTCCGCCGCGCCGTGACCGGTGCGTGCCCGCATTGCGGTTACGACCTGCGTGCAACCCCCGCCGCCTCACCCTGCCCGGAGTGCGGAGCATCCGGATCTGAGCATGGGTCCGCCGCCTGAGCCCGGTACCAAACTCAACCATGCCGCGGCGACACCTTACCGGCCGTACGCCTCGCGGAACTTGGACTCGGCATCCACCCCGCCAACCAGCACAAGCTCGCTCCCCTCGTGCAGCACCTCGCCCGGCCCGGGGTTGATGGTCTGACCAATGGGCGAGCGAACCGCGACGATGGTGCAACCCGTCCGCTCGCGGACGCCGCTGCTGCCCAGCGTCGTACCCTCAAGCGCCGGCGGCACGGGCAGACGGAAGATGTCCAAGCCCTCGGCGATGGTCTGGATGCGGCTGCGCTGAAGCAGGTTGAAGATCGTGCTCGCGCCCATGTTCGCGTAGCTCAGCACGTGGTCAGCGCCCGCACGGTGCAGCGTCGCGACGTTCCGCTCGTGCGTGCTGCGCGAGATGATCTGGATATCCTCCCGCAGGCGACGACAATAGATCGTCAGATAGATGTTCAGGCTGTCATCGTGCGTGGTGATGATCACCGCCGGAGCTCTCCGGATCCCCGCACGCTCCAGCACCTCCAGCTGCGCGGCGTCGCCCACAATCGCGTGCTCATCATTCGTCACACGGTCCGGGTCCTTCTCCACGATGCGGGCCTCGATGCCGCGTTCGCGCAGCGCCGCGGCGGTTGCGCGGCCCACGCGTCCCCCGCCGAGAATGATCGCCGCCTCGCTTGAGACGTTGTAGATCGCAAAGTGCTCGTCGTAGACCTCAAGCTGCTCGCGCGAGCCCGCGAGGACAAGGATCGCGTTCTCCTCGATCCGCAGATCCGGCCGCGCAAGCTCGAACTTCCCGCGCTCCCACACGCCCACCACACTCACGCCAAGGTCGCTCAGGCGGTTCTCCCGGAGCGTTCTCCCGATCAGCGGGGTGCGCGCCGCACTGGCCTCGGCGATCAGCACCTCATCCACCTCGGCGACAATGTGGCTCACCGCGTCCCCGCCCACGGTGCATCGCGCCAGGGCCTGCCCCATCAGCTCGCTCAGCCGCAGGGCGTGCGTCGCGCCCGCGCGGTGCAGGATGTCGACCGCCGCCGCGGCGTTCGCCGTCGCGACGATCGACAGTTCCGGGGCGACCGCGCGCGCTGTGAACGAGATGTTGGTGTTCAGCGGGTCCGTCTGCGCCGTCATCAGCATCGCCGCCCGCGCCGCGCGTACGCGAACATACGTCTCCGGGTCATCAAGGTCCCCCACCACAACCTTCAACCCCAGGTCATGAAGCTCCAGCGCTTCCTTCAACTCCCCCACGATGAGCGCATACGGCTGCCCCGCGGCCTCAAGCTTGCGAATCAACGCGGCCGACACAGGGTCATTGTTCGTCAGCAGCACGTGGCCGCGGGTCTCGGGCGGCAGTTCGTGCGGTGCGCGTGCCGCGGCCTGTGCTTCAAGCCAGGGCGCATAGAAAAACTGGATGAATGTGAACGGCAGCATGATCAGCAGAAACACGATCCCCGACATCATGACCAGCATCGAGAACAGACGCCCCATGTCGCTGCGGAAGGCGATGTCGCCATACCCCAGCGTCGACATCGTCGTCAGCGTCCAGTAGAACCCCGTCACCCACGAGTGGTCCTGGCCCTCGCGAGCCATGATGAAGTGGAAGAGCACGCTGTAGATCACGATCAGCGCGATGAGCGCGCCGACAAATCGCATCAGCGAAAGGATGTTTCGCTGGGAAGCGCGGTGATTCATAAAGACCGCGAGCTGTGAAGGCAGGAACTTCATCGATTGCACTGACCTCCGGGCCGAACATTGCCCCACCTCCACCGCACCCGCCACATTCTTCGCAGATGCTACCGGATGCGACCGCGCCACGCCCGGCACTTTCTCACTCCTCCCGCGGCTCAACTCCCAGCAGGTTTCTCACCAGGAAGTCCGCCCGCCGCCGCCGTCCGTACGGCGTCTCCGCCGCGCCGTGGCCCACGCCCGGCATCACCAGCAGTTCGAAATCCTTATCCGCCTTGATCAGTGCATGGGCAACCTGCATCGTCGAGGCCGGATCGACATTCCGGTCCATCTCCCCCACGATCAGCAGCAGCTTGCCGGTCAACCTGTGCGCCTGCGTCACGTTCGACTGCTCCGCGTAGTGCTCACCCATCGGCCAGCCCATCCACGCCTCGTTCCACCAGATCTTGTCCATGCGGTTATCGTGGCACCCGCAATCGGCGACAGCGACTTTGTAGAAACCGCCATGCGTCAGCAGCGCACGCAGCGCGCTCTGCCCGCCCGCCGAACCGCCGAAGATCCCCACTCGCGAAGTGTCCATCTCGCCGTACTTCTCCGCCGCGGCACGAATCCACGCGATCCGATCGGGGAACCCTGAATCCCCAAGGTTCTTCCAGCACACATCGTGGAACGCCTTGCTCCGGTGCGCTGTCCCCATCCCGTCGATCTGCACGACAATGAACCCCAGTTCCGCGATGTCATGCATCACACCGAGGTGCGCGGCAAACGCCTTGGGCACAAACGCGCTGTGCGGCCCGGCATAGATGTGCTCAACCACCGGGTACTTCTTCGCGGCATCGAAGTTCGTCGGCCGCACGATGATCCCATAGATGTCCGTCGCGCCATCGCGCGCCTTCGCGACGAATCGCTCCGGCGGAACCCACGGCAGCGCGAGCAGACCCGACCACTCCGCCCGCTCCAGCTCGCACACCAGCGACCCCGTCTCGGCGCTGCGCAGCTCTACCACACCGGGCATGTCTACACGCGAGTACCGGTCGATCAGAAACTGTCGATCGGACGAAAACTCGACCTCGTGCGTGCCATCGCCACCTGTCAGCACCGTCAGCCCGGTGCCGTCGAAGTTCACCCGCGCAAAGTGCATGGAGTACGGGTCCTGATCCGCGTGGATTCCCGCCGCGCGGAACCACACCTGCCGCTTTTCCTCATCCACCCATTCAACTCCGCGGATGACCCACTCCCCGCGTGTGATCTGATTCCTGATCCCGGGCCCACCCGCGCCATCCTCGCGTTCATCAACCAGATACAGGTGCCTCCACCCGTCCCGCTCCGACATCCAGATCGCTTCTCCTGTTGCCTCGATCCTGTGCAGGAACGTCGAGTTCACGTAATCGACAAACGTGTCGGGCGTCTCTTCGACGATTGACCGCGCATCCCCATCACGCGACACACCCACCAACCGCATCACCTGGTGCCCGCGCTGGTTGTACACAAATGAGAACCCGCTCGAGTCCTGCGCCCACTCCAGCCGGTCGATCGACCACGGCGTCTTGAATAGGTCATCGCTGAGCTGGATCTCCGCGCCCCGCTCCGCATCGAACAGCCGCGGCTTCGACGTCTCGATCTCATCCCCCGGCTTCAGATAGTCAAACGTGTGCAGGCGCGGCTGCACCTGATCACCCGGTGACGACTCCACGAAGCTCACCGGTCGCTGCTGCGCCGGCGTCGTCCAACGGGCCACAAACCGCGTCGAATCCGGCGACCACACC
Organism: Phycisphaerales bacterium; assembly: GCA_038247555.1. Taxonomy (GTDB): domain Bacteria; phylum Planctomycetota; class Phycisphaerae; order Phycisphaerales; family UBA1924; genus JAHBXL01. The sequence continues at coordinate 4,898 of JBBRUT010000090.1, forward strand.
ACCGGCCCCCCGTACCCCGCCTCCGGCTTGCCATCGGATGTCAGCGATCGTTCCTCTCCACCCTCGATGAGCAACACGTTTCGGTCGCGGATCACCACACGCCGCTTCCCATCCGGCGATTCATCGCCGCCCTGTCGCCCGCCCTCGCGTGCACGCCCGCCGCGCCTCCCCTCACCCTCGCGGCCATCTCGGCCCTCACCGGCTGTCGGCGCATCGCGCTTCTCCGTGGCATCGCCCTCCGCAGGATGCGGATTCCCACCGATCACCACCACCGCCGGCAGATCGACCGCCGCGCCCTCGAACAACGTCTTCCCATCCGCGCCCACCACCGCCCACCGGTGCCCGCCGAAGGTGTGCTGCCGCCGCACCTGCCCCGCCCCAACTTTCCCATACGACTTCCGCCCATCCCCGCTGACCCAGAACAGTTCCAGCGCTTCGTCCGCCCGGTTCGCGATGATGATGGCTGTCGATGCGCCTCTCCGTGTCAGCTCCGAACCTTCAAGCAGAAACCCGCGTGCATCTTCGATCGGCGCCTCGCGCACCTCGCCGCTCGCGCGATCAACCCGCATCACCCGCGCCTCATCGCGCACCAGCACATCCACCGCCTCCTCCGTCACGCCCACGCGCTCGATCGGCAAACGCTCCGCATCCACTTCGCGCCCCAGCACAGCGCTCATCGCGGCGGCCAACTTCGCAGCATCAAAGAGGTCCCGCTTCTCGCCCGTCTGGGCATCGACCTCGACATACCCGCGCTGCCCGCCACCCCGCTCCACCACATACCACAGCCGCGTGGCGTTGATCCACGACACGCTGGGCACCGTGTTCGTCACCTTTCCCTGCACCCGCTCTCGCAACGCCGCGGCCCGCTCATAGTCCGCGCGCGTGCCCTGCGCGTGGGCTACGGGCGCCAACCCGACTGCGCAGACCGCCACACACGCCAATGGCCGAAGCCGCATCAGGCTACAGATCGTGCCCCAAGTCGAACTTGCACACCCAGCTTTTCCACGTGTACTCATCGCCCCATTCTTGCAGAATCCGTCTCCGCTTGTTCGGCCCGAACCTTCACCGGTCTCGCTGGCACAAATCTGCATCCGACCGTGGCAAAGCTCTCCCCATGGAGCGCGGCCACGAAGCCCCGCAGAACGGGCTGAAACGTCAAGCCATGCCCTCCGTTCGCCCTCCCCGACGCTGCTCTCACCGTCAGCCGCTCCAGCCCCGGCCGCGCTATCCTCTCCGTCTTACCGAAAGGACCTTTTCCCATGCGCTTTGCCCAGATTCTGACCCTTGCCGCGACGCTCGCGACCGCCGACCTTGCCTCCGCACAAACCGGCACCACCACCCCTGCTACCGCCACGCCGGCCGCTCCGGCTCAGCCGGAGAAGCCCATGGCCGTTCCCGTTCCTAGCGGTCCCGCTGTCAAGACCAGCGAAGTCGAAGGCATCCTGATCGAAGAGATCAAGATCGGTGATGGCTACGAGGTCAAGCCCGGCAACGCGGTCGTTGCGCACTACCACGGCACGCTGAAGGCCGACCCCACCGTCACGTTCGATTCCTCCTTCGAGCGCGGCGAGCCCGTCCCCTTCCCGCTCTCCGGCGTGATCGAGGGTTGGCAGAAGGGCGTCCCGGGCATGAAGATCGGCGGCGTCCGTCGCCTCACCATCCCCGCCAAGCTCGCGTACGGCGACCGCAGCCCCAGCCCCAAGATCCCCGCCAACGCGGACCTGGTCTTCGTCATCCAGATGATCGATGCGCTGCAGATCGAGGAAGTGAAGGCCGGCGAAGGCGAAGCGGCGACCAACAACTGCATCGCCGTGACCGCCCATGTGATGAAGGACAAGGACGGCAAGGAGGTAGAGAAGATCGAAGCTTCCACCCCGTACGTCTGGCTCCCCGGTGAGTTTGATGCGATCTCTTTCGGCGTCGAAGGGATGAAGGTCGGCGGTAATCGCAAGCTCACCGTACCCGCGCTCATGAACATCGTCCCGCAGGGTGTGTTGAGCACGCGTCCGCAGAACGTCCCGCTCACGATCGAGATCGAGCTTGTCGCCCTCCGCAACCTGCCGCGTCAGCGCGGCCGCTAAACAAGGCCTCTTCGCCACACCCAAACATCTCTCCCAGCCCCCGGCCCCGCCGGGGGTTTTTCGTTGGTCGGCCCCTTGTGGCCCGGCGCTCCGTGCCGGGCGGTGCGAGCGCAGCCCCCTGCCGTACACTCTTCTTTGTGACACGGCCACACCTGCGTAGTCTTCGCGCACTCGCGTGTTTGCTCATCCTCGGCTTCGCGACCACGATCGCGATCGCATGGGGATTATCAGTCTGGCACCGCACCATCGATCGATACACCTGGCAGTTCAAGGATCTCGGTCGTGTGCAGCAGTGGTCGGCTGCCGGAGCACAGTTCTATACGGCGGGTTCTGCCGCTGACCTCCGAGTCGATCTCTCGCAATCGAACGATCTCTCAAAGCTCGCTGCCTCATGGCTGAAGCCGGCGATCCCGCCAATTGAACGGCACGCGAACGACTGGCTCTGGGTCTTTGACGCCCGCGGCTGGCCGATGCTGGCGATGTCCTGCGCGTATTCATACGATGGTGTGTCATCAAGGGCGCACAATGCCATACTCACGCCGCTACCGCCACGCGCTCGCGGCGACCTCGGCGCGATCCCCTGGCCTGTCGGACTACCCGTTCGCCCGATCTGGCCGGGCTTCCTGTTTAACTCTCTCTTCTGGGGTGCCGCTTGGCTTGCGCTTCTCACCATTCCGCTGTCCATCTGCCGCTCCCTCCGCCGCCGCCGCGGCCAATGCCCCAAGTGCGCCTACGACCTCCGCGCCACCCCCGCCGGCAACCCATGCCCCGAATGCGGGCAAATCTTCAAGAACGCAGCCACGACTGCGGTTCGACCCCTCTGATCTGCGTCATCTGCGTTCATCTGCGGCCCCTTCTTCAGTTTTCCTATCCCCAGCCTCGGCTTCTCTCCGGCTTGTTTCCGCTGCTCCTCGCTGCTTGTTCCATTTCCCCTGCGGTCCTTCCGTATCGCTGGCCCGGCTTCTCGGTATGCTGCAACCGTGGACCACTCCTCCTCACATCCGCCAGACCCCGCGACGCTTGTCGACATCACCAACTGCGGCAGCGCGATCGAGGCCGAACTGCTCGCGCAGTTCCTCACCGAGAGGGGCGTCTATGCGCACGCATCGACGCTCGCCGGCTCCACCAACCCTTGGGAACTCGGATCATCGGTCCCCTTCCGCATCGCGGTCCGGCGCGAAGATGCCGCCCGCGCCGAGGAACTCATCCGCGAGTTCCGTTCCCGCAAGCAGGATCCGGTCGAAGTCGACTGGGATGAGGTTGATGTCGGCGAGCCCGAGGATGGGGTCATCCTCCCCGCCGCGGCCGAATCCACGCAGCGGCACCATCGCTGGAGGTGGATGCGCCGCCTCGGCCTGCTCGCTATCGTCTTCGCCGCGCTCGCATGGTCGGGCCTGCTCGCCGCCGTCATCTTCCTGTTCGTCGTCGTGATCGAGTTCGCCGTGATGGTCACGGGCGAGAAGGACAAGGAGCACTGATCGATGTTCAACTTCTTCTGGGACCTCTACCAGCACCGCCAGATCTCCAGCCTTCGCGAGGAGGTCATCCGCGCCCGGCACGCCGACGACCCGCGCGACCGGAAGTTCTCCGAGCTTGAGCGGCGCGTCGATCTGCTCGCGCTCACCAATATGGCGATGTGGTCGCTGATCGCCGGACGCCTGGGCGTTTCCGATGCCGATCTGCAGGCCGAGATGAAGCGGCTCGATCTTGCCGACGGTGTGGAGGATGGCAAGGTCAACCAGCCCCGCGCGTGCCCGGATTGCGGCCGCACCGTCGCCCGCCGCGTCAGCCGATGCATCTACTGCGGCGCCAACGTCGGCGTGCAGCTCTGACGCGTCAACGATCTCACCACGCTCCGCACATCCCACATCCCACATCCCACATCCCACATCCACCATGCCAATCTGCCCCTGGGCCACCACCGATCTCGGCATCCCCTACCACGACACCCAGTGGGGCGTGCCCGTCCACGATGACCGCACGCTCCTCGAGTTCATCATCCTCGAAGGCGCGCAGGCGGGCCTCTCGTGGGAAACCATCCTGAAGAAACGAGAACGCTATCGCGAGGTCTTTGCGGGCTTCGATGCCGCGAAGCTCGCACGCTTCACTCCCGCTCGCGTCGATAAACTCGTTCTCGATCCCGGCATCATCCGCCATCGCGGCAAGATCGAAGCCGCAATCTCCAGCGCCCGTGCCGCGATCGCCATCCAGAAAGAGTTCGGCTCCCTCGACGCCTACCTCTGGCAGTTCGTCGGCGGCAAGCCCATCCAGAACTCATGGTCCGCGATGAAGCAGGTCCCCGCGCAAACACCCGAATCCGCAGCCATGTCCAAAGCCCTGTGCAAGCGCGGCTTCAACTTTGTCGGCCCGACCATCTGCTACGCGTTCATGCAGGCCGTCGGCATGGTCAACGACCACCTCACGACCTGCCCACGCCACGCGGCGTGTGCCAAGCTCGCCGCGCAATCCCACCGCGCATAGTCATCACTCCGCACTCCGCACTCCGCACTCCGCACTCCGCACTCCGCACTCCACTTCCGACTTCTCACTTCGCTTTCACATTCCATGCACCAGCATCCCCTGCGCCACCTTGATCGCCTGATTCGCGCCCACAAGCTGCTCGGCGATCCGCAGTGAGAACGCCATCGCCGTGCCCGGCCCGCGCGAGGTGATAATGTGACCATCCACCACCACCTCTGACTCGCAGCCCTTGATGTCGTGGTTGAAGCGCCGCTCCATCCCCGGATAGCACGTCGCGTGCTTCCCGTTCAGCACGCCCAGCGGCGCAAGCACCACCGCCGGCGCAGCGCAGATCGCCGCGATGATCTTCCCCTCCTCCGCGTGACGCCTGATCAATGCCGTCGCGCCGTCGCTGTGCGCGATGTTCTCCGCGCCCTTCCCGCCGCCGGGCACGATCACCGCATCAAACAGAACTTCCCCCAAGTCTTCGACCAGGCACTCCGCCCGCAGCGGCACATGGTGCCCGCCCATCAGCTCCATCCCGCCCACACCGGCATACGTCACATCCACCCCGCACCGGTTGAGCACATCCCCCGGCGTGATCGCCTCGATCTCTTCGGTTCCGTTGGCAAGCAGCACGACGGCAGTCTTCGACATGTCGGCTCCCTTCCGGCGCATCGCGCCGCTGGGTCATGCCCGAACGAGTCTGCCCCGTCCGCGGCGTCCTCCCCCTCATTATGCCCGCAAACCGGTTCACTCCGCAACCATTCCCCGCCAACCATCCCAATATGAGCCCCCCGCTTCCCTCATCCCCCACGTCTCACACCCCCCTCCCTCAGCACATGTCCCCCGATGAGTTCCGCCGTCGCGGCCGCGAAATCATCGACCTTCTCGCCGACTACATGCAGCACGTCGAGTCCCTCCCCGTCCTCCCCTCCGTCCAGCCCGGCGACATCGCCGCACTCCTCCCCGCTTCCGCCCCCGAATCCCCCGAGCCCTGGGACACGATTCTCGCGGACGTCCAGCGGGTGGTCATGCCGGGCCTCACGCACTGGCAGTCCCCCAACTTCTTCGCCTTCTTCCCCGCCAACTCCTCTGGCCCCGCGATCCTCGGCGATCTCCTCTCCACCGGCATCGCTGTTCAGGGCATGCTCTGGCAGACCTCCCCCGCCTGCACCGAGATCGAGACCCGCATCCTCGACTGGCTCGGCGCGGCCATCGGCCTGCCCGATTCCTTCCTCTCGCCCTCAGGCACGGGCGCGGGCGTCATCCAGGGCACCGCGAGCGAAGCCACCCTCGTGGCCATGCTCGCAGGCCGCGATCGCACCCGCAGTGCTGCTGATAGCACGGCTCTTGGTGGCCCGGCACTCCGTGCCGGGCACGCACCGAGTTTCACCATCTATACCTCCACCCAGGCCCACTCCTCGGTCATCAAGGCCGCGATGATCGCCGGCATCGCTTACAGCGCAGCCGACCACGAGCACATCCGCATCATCCCAACCGACCCCGCCTTCCGCATGGACCCCGCCGCGCTCGAGTCCGCACTCCGCAACGACCTTGCCGCGGGCCTCACGCCCTGCTGCGTCGTCGCCACCATCGGCACCACCGGTTGCGGCGCGTTCGATCCCATCGACGAAATCGCGGCGGCAATCACCCGCGCTATCCCCGACCCCTCACGCCGCCCATGGCTCCACATCGATGCCGCGTGGGCGGGCGCAGCCCTCATCTGCCCCGAGCACCAGCCCCTCATCCGCGGCGTCGAGCACGCCGACTCCTTCTGCTTCAACCCGCACAAGTGGCTGCTCACCAACTTCGACTGCGACACCTTCTGGGTGCGCGACCGCCGCGCACTCATCAACGCGCTCAGCATCACGCCCGAGTACCTCCGCAACGCCGCGAGCGAATCGGGCGCAGTCATCGATTACCGCGACTGGCAGATTCCCCTCGGTCGCCGCTTCCGCGCGATAAAACTGTGGTTCGTCCTGCGGCACTACGGGCTCTCAGGCCTCCGCGCCCACATCCGCGAGCATGTCCGTCTCGGTGAGCTGTTCGAGTCGCTCGTCCGCGCCGACAACCGGTTCGAGTTGTCCTGCCCACGCTCGCTCAGCCTGGTCTGCTTCCGCCTCATCCGCGATGCCGATGGCGCTGACCTGCCCGACCCCGATGCCGCGAATCGCCTGCTGCTGGAGCGCATCAACGCCTCCGGCCGCGCGTACCTCATCCACACCATCCTTCCCTCAACCCCCCATGCCCCCCAGCGGGCCGTCTTGCGCATGGCGATCGGCGCGACCCACACCCGCGAAGACCACATCCGCAACGCCTGGTCGCTAATCCAGCATTGCGTAGACGCCAGCCCCGGCTGACCCCCGGTGCTTCCCTGCTGGCACAGCTCTCCGGAGCAGTGCTTGCATCGCCCACCGGCCTTGAGACCGGTGCCACCAAGCTCAAACTGACCCACTACCCAAAATCGCATACCCTTGGCGCATGCACCGCTCACTCCTCCTGATCACGCTGATCTTCCTCCCCGCCTGCGGTTCCAGTCGCAGCGGGCCCACCGAGCTCCTCGACCTCGTCATCGAGGACGGCACCACGCTCCGCATCCCCGCGGGCAAGTACGCCGCGGCGTTCGATGCCGCACGCCACGAGCTGCGCGACGCCGGCTTCGCGCTCGAGCGCGTCGATGCGTACTCCGGCGTGATCACCACCTGGCCCAGCACCTCCGCCGGATTCGCCACCCCCTGGTCCGCGGATCAGTCATCGATCGAGCAGGAACTCGGCGACTTCTTCCAGCGACACTCCCGCACCGTCCGCATCACGTTTGAAGCCCCGGATGCCGGTGCCGACAGCCCCCCCGCTTCTTCCGGCTCTTCCGCGTCCGATTCACCAGCTACATCGAGCCTTCCGGCCGATCTCCGCACGGCCAGCAGCGAACTGCTCATGCGCACACGCGTCGTTGTGGAGCGGGCCTATCGCCCGGGTTGGCGCATCAACACCAACTCCATCCGGCACTCGACCTACTACACCGACCCTGACCTACAGCTCCGCGGCATGCAGCCCGTGTATTCGGTCGCGCGCGCGGAAGACGATCTGCTGGCCGAGCGCATCGCCGCGCGAATCGCCACGGCCCAGGTCCCCGTCGTCGTCACGGCCGATCGCTGATCAACCCGCGGCCCAAAACGAAAAAGGCCCAGGCAGTTGCCCGGGCCTGTCGAACTTTCCTTGATCCTTTGTGGCACTGCTCTCCAGAGCAGTGGTTGCATCGCGAACCGGTGCCACCAAGTTCCAGCTGTCCAACTATCGGAGCCTTCCTCCCCATTCACACCGGATGCGTGTAGGGAGAGTTCACATGCACCTGCGCACCGCCCGGCGGGGGCTGCAGCAAATCCGAGTGCCCCAGCGCCTTGGCCACCAGCTCGCCGCGGCTGTTCGCACGCAGCTTGCGGTGCAGGCTCTTCACATGGTCGTGTACCGTGTGCGGGCTGCGCCCAAGTTCATCCGCGATCTCGCGCACCGACTTGCCCAGCAGCAGATGCTGCAGGATGATCTGCTCGCGCTGCGTCAGCCAGTGCGAGCCATCTGTCGGATCGGTGCCCACGGCCATGAGCGCCCGACGCGCCAGCGGCTCCATCACCGCGCGAAGCACCGCGGCGTCCATCTCCGCTTCCACCGGGCCCGGCCCCGTGCGTGCAAACTCGACGATCAGCGCACGACCATTCGGGGCGGCCCCCAGCGCGGCAAGGCCGAGCGTCAACGATGTATAAGGGACATCCGCCCACCGCTTCCCCAGCCCGCTCATCTGCCAGTTGGGCCCGAGTCCAAACTGTTCTGGTCCACCTGTAAGGATCGTCCCCGGCCCGATGTGCCCCGGCGCCCAGGAAAGCTCCCGCGCCTGCGCAAAGCTCGTGCGCACCCGCGCCAGCGTTGCATCGTTGGGGTCAAAGGGAACGATCGTTGACGAAGATGCTGAGCGGCCGACGGTCGTGGTGACCTCGGCCACATAACACCCCGCCACGCCGGTCGCTTCCTGTCGTGCCACGTTTCCGCGTGAATCCGCCTCACCGATCATGCATACGCAGATCGAAGGCTGATGAATCGCCAGGAGCGCCCCGGCCGCGCGGTCGCACCAATCTTGAGTGGCGACCGCGGGCAACCCACAAACGCTCTCCGTGATCCGGATGCACGCACTCAAGGCGGTCGATCCATCGCGCGCCATTGTGCTCATCAAGACCTCCAGTGCCCTGCGTCACGGAAGGGCAAACCGAGAAGGAACCGTTCTATTCGATACCACTCGCCCGCGCGGTCCTCGTCTGACCCGATCCGGGCACTACACATTACCATAGCGTCGACTTGGTTACACACGCGCCCCTTGCTCCTGATTTCAGGGACCCCGATGTGGGCCTGTATCGTCTGGAGCATTCCTGCTGACGCGGACATACAGAGCATACAGGTTCGCGCGCAACTTCGCTAGTGGCTTTGTCGGCGCACTTGTCCAACTTTCTTCAACACCAACACTTGCGCCGACACTTTCGTGCGCCACGCTGCCCCCCGGCTGAAACCGCCCTCATCCAAATGGAAAACCGCTTGTGGCTCGCCCGCCCGCTCCAACCTCCGCTCTCATGGACGCTTGCGCACAACTCCAGTCGCGCAAGTTCCACTCTCATCGAGCATGCGCCGTTCTCGCGTGCTCCTTCCGCACCCACGCTATCCTTTCCCCCAACGCCGGGGATCAGCAACTTTCCTGGCTTCGAGATGTGTCAAAGTCCTCCCCGGAGTATGTGTATGCCCTTGGGCCCAACAACTACCC
>JBBRUT010000091.1:0-14236 GCA_038247555.1 Phycisphaerales bacterium
CGCTTGGAGAACTGGAACCGGCGGCGAGCGCCGGCCTGGCCGTACTTCTTACGCTCGACCTCGCGTGCATCACGCGTCAGGAAGCCCGCGTTGCGGAGGGCCTCTTCGGTCTGTGGGTCAAAGTCGCGCAGTGCGCGGGAGATGCCAAGGCGAAGGGCCTGGGCCTGGCCCATGAATCCGCCGCCCGAGAGGCGGACGATCACGTCCATCTTTGCGAGCGTGCCGGTAGCGGTCAGCGGGGCGACCGCGTCGTTGCGGTCGCGCTCCTCGGCGAAGTACTGCTCGACGGTCTTGTAGGTGTCGCTGCCGATCTGGACCTTCACGACGCCGTTGCCGCCGGTGTTGGGGCGGAGGCGGACGCGGGCGACGGCGCGTTTGCGACGGCCGGTTCCCCACCACCAGCCGTGCTTGGGCTCGGTCGGAGTGCGAACGCGGCGCTTCATCTGCTCGGGCTTGGCGATGTCTGCCGGGTTCACGGTCGACAGGCCGGTGATGCTGCCAGGATTGATCGTCGTCATCTGCGTCATGGTTCAGCTCTTTGAAGGCTGGAATGGATCGGGAGAAATCGCCGCGGATCGGGAGGCGGGGGAGATCGGTGCCGGGCCTTAGATGGCCATCGGGATGGGCTGCTGTGACTGGTGGGGGTGCTCAGCGCCGGGGTAGACCTTGAGCTTCTTGAGCATGTGGCGGCTCAGGCGGTTCTTGGGGAGCATGCGGCGGACAGCGTCTTCGATCAGCTTCTCGGGCCGACGCTCGCGCAGATCGCCGTAGGACTCTTCTTTCAGTCCGCCGGGGTAGCGGGAGTAGCGCTGCTTCATGTTCTGATCGGCCTTGGAGCCGGTCATCCCAACCTTGGAGCCGTTGATGATGATTACGAAGTCGCCGCAATCCACGTGGGGGGTGTACTCCGGGCGGTGCTTGCCCATGAGCACGGTGGCGACATCCACGGCCAGGCGGCCGAGCGAAACATCGGTGGCATCCACCAGCCGCCAGTTCTTGGCGGGGACGGTCTGAGGTGTGGCGAAGTAGGTCTGTCGCATTGCGCGAACTCCTGACTCATCTCGCGGCAGTGGGGGAGCGGCAACGCTTCCATGCCGTGATAGGGCGGGGGGAACTCGCCGCCTACCGGGCGGGGCGGGCCTGACCTTGGGAGGGCAGGCAGGATTTCAAGGCGTTTCCCCGCGAGCCTCGGTGAAGCTCGGAGGGACAGAACAGTATCCCGGGCCGCGGCCGGGTCAAATCCCGCCACTCCCGCCCCGCTTTGCAGCCAAAGGGCCACTTGGAACCCGTGTATGGGCTGGGGGCATTCATGGGCCGATCATTGATGAATGCAGTTTCCCCCCTCTTCGCCCCATGAACCCAGCTTCACCTCAGCCGATCCCTTGCACCGCGTGCCCGGCGATTGGGGACAGCACAACCTGACACCCTCGGGCAAGGATCCCTATCGCCCCGCCTGGGCATGGCGGATCGGGCTGGCCGTCATCTCGCTCTCGCTTCTTACTGCGGTCGTCTTCATTCAGCGGCCCGCAGCGCCGGAGCCCGGCCGCGCGGCCAAGGCAGCCTCGGGCCTTACCGAGGAGTTCAGCCCCGCGATCGAATCGACACTCATCGCGAAGGTCTACTTCGGAATGCGTTCGCTGATGACGAGCGATCCGTCATTCCCCAAGATGATGCAGGAGAGCCTCGATTCCGCCGCGGGGTTTCCGACCTCCAGGCCTGGTCCGATCGGGATCGACCCTCCGGCCCCGAAGGAAGGCTCCTCGCCTCCGCCGGCCATCTCGCGTCTCCACGCGGGCGTGATGGCGGGCGAAACGCTGGGGCCGGAAGAGGCGCTCAGCCGACTCGACAAGGCCGAGCCGCAGATTGCCGCCGAGTCACCGTTGCAGGGTGACCTGGCGATCATGCGACGTGTCTATGGCGGGGAGCCCGCCGCGGAAGTTGCCGCATCCCTCAGCGATCAGGAGCGCGAGGAGTTTCTCGGTCGGCACGGCCTTTTCGGCGGGCTTGTTCTCAGCTACGGCGAGGAGAAGGCGCCGGTGCGGATCGATGCCGCATCGAGCGGGCAGATCATGGTGTTGTCGATGTTCGCCTTCGGCGGCGCGGCGATCCTCGCGGGATTCATCGGGCTCGGACTGCTGATCACACTCTGTGTGCTCATGGCACAGGGAAAGCTGCACGCTCGGTTCATGGTCCGCCGTCCTGACGCGGCGGCGCACGAGGGCCCCACGAGTTGGGGCTGGGGAATGGACCCGCAAGGCCGGCTGATTTGGCTCGAAACTGTTGCGGTGTTCATGGCCGGCTTCCTGATTCTTGGGGTGAGCGGCGATGTGCTCAATGCGCAGTATCCGAACGCGGCATGGGTCGCGTTCTACTCGCTCCTCGGGCAGTGGGTGCTTGTGCTCACGCTCTTCTGGCCCGTCGTCCGCGGCATGCCGTGGCAGCGTTGGCGCGGCGACCTGGGCTGGCATCGGGGCGAGGGTTTCTGGAAGGAAGTGGGGGCGGGGCTGATGGCCTACCTGGCCAGCCTGCCGATCTACTTTGTCGCCGCGATTCTCGTGGCGATCTACATCGTCATTCGATCAGCGCTCTCCGGCCAGGATGCCGCGCCCGCCGCCGAGGACAACAAACTGCTGGACCTGGCGATGAGCGGCAACCCCGTGGTCATCGTGATGATCTTCCTGCTGGCGACGCTCTGGGCGCCGGTGGTGGAGGAATCGGTGTTTCGTGGCGCGCTCTACCGGCACTGGCGGGGCATGTTCGCATACCTCTTTGCGAGGATCGGGAGCCCCGCCGCGACCGGCGGCATCGATTCGGGAGCAAGCCGACTCTTCTCGATCCTGTTCGCCAGCTTCTTCACCGCCATCGTGTTCGCCGTGATGCACGGCTATGCCGTGATCCAGCTTCTCATGGTCGGCGTTCTTGGGTTTGTCTTTGCGCTGATGCGCGAATGGCGCGGCTCACTGATCGCGCCGATGACCGCGCACTTCACACACAACACCATCGTGCTGACGTTCGTGATCATCCTGTTTGGCCAACTGGCGAAGTAAAATCCAGGCACGGGTGCCGTGGTAGGACGCTTAACACCCTGGCAGAGCGATTGGGTGTACAGTATAATGTACATACAGGAGCGACGCAGATGACCAGATCCACCGACATCACCAGCTTCACCGATATGCGGCAGAACCTGCGTCAGCACCTCACGCGCGTGAAGCGCACGGGCCGTCCGCTGTACATCACCACCAACGGCGAAACAGAGGCTATCGTGTTGAGCCCCAAGGCTTTCGACAAACTGCTCGACAAAGCCGATCTCGCCGAGAGTTTTGCCGTCCTGGACGCAAGCGCCAGTGACATCAAGGCGGGTCGCACCCGGCCGCTCAAGCACGCTGTTCGCGATATTGCGAAGGAACTCGGGCTTAAGCTTGACCGATGAACTACCGCATCGTGGTCACGGACAGCGCGGTGCAGCTCATCCGCGAGCAAGCGACGTACATCGCCCTGCATGAGAAGATGCCACAACGCGCCGCCGAGTGGCTCGCTTCCGTCATTGATGCCGCCGACTCTCTCGCCACACGCCCCCGCAGGTTCGGACTCGCGGAAGAGAATGGGCTGCGACCTTACGAGGTTCGTCGCATCGTGGTCGGCGGTTGCCTGCTGCTGTTCTCGGTAGCCGACGAGAGCAGGACGGTGTTTGTCATCGGGTTCAGGCATGACAAGTAGCGCCCGCGAAGCGACCGGTTGCTGGCCGACCTTCCTGCGCGGTGACTGTCAGGCTCTCCCCGCCCGATCCCGCTCCCTCACCCTAGCCCCAGCACCGCCGCGCATGTGTCCCACTTGTACTCGCTGAGCAGTCTGCGCAGCTTCCCTTCCGTCGATCGCATCCCCACATAGCACTTGAAGCGCCGATGTGGCGGCATCGCGACGCGCGGGCAGTCGGGCGCAAAGTCACGCGGGTGCAGATACACCACCGTCGGCCTTCCCTCGCGGGCCTCCTGCTCTACGCCGCGGCGGATCATCCACTGCGGCCACAAACGCAGATACCCGCCGCCCGAGTAGCACAGCTTCGCCGAGCCATAGTGCGCGATCGACATCGGCAACTCGGGCATCGCGCGGCCCTTGGGAGTTGTGATCGTGTGCACGCCGCGAGTGCACGCATACCCCCCATGGCCGCGAGCTGCGGGAAACAAGCTCGCGTCGTACACCACGCCGTTGTCGAGCAGAACGTCAAAGGCCCACTCCGTGCCCGGCGTGATCGAGAACGATGGTGCGCGAAAGCCGCGGATCTGTGTGCCGGGCGCGGCGGCGATAATCGCCGCGATCGACTCTTTGATGTCCTTGTCAAACACCTCGGGGGTCAGCTCATACACCTTCCGGTGCCAGAAGGAGTGCGTCGCCAGTTCGTGGCCAGCATCGGCAATCCGCTTGACGAGGGCCGGGTGCTTCGCGGCGATCCATCCAAGCATGAAGAACGTGCCACGGGCCTTGTGGTCATCGCAGATCTTCAGGATCAGGTCGGTGTACCGCTCCACCAGCGACGACTGCGCCGAGAGTACCGGCCACTGCGATGGGTCCTCGACCGCCTTCACCTCGACGATGTGGAACCAGTCCTCGATGTCGAAGGAGAGGGCGTGCGTGATGTCGCGGGCGGTGGCCATCATGTCGATCATTGCAGCCAGAACTCGCCACGGATTACACAGATGAGAACGGATTCAATCCGAACTGCAGGCGAGGCGGGGCCGCTTCCGAATCCGTGTCATCCGTGGCTCAGTCTCTCTCAGAAAAACTTGTGGCCTCCCGCCTTAAACCGGTCCACATCAGCCTTGGTCGGCATCGAGAAGTGCGTCAGTTCCTCAGCCGGGTTCGGCATTGTCGGCGGCTCCACGCCGCGCTTCGCCGCATCCTCGACGATCCGCACGCACTCGTTGATGCACTCGGCCGCGAGGTCTTTGCCCCGGGCCATGATGTCCTCGAGCGTGTCGCGCGAGTGGATCCGGTAGCGCTTCTGCACCACGATCGGCCCGTTGTCGAGCTTCGCATCGACAAAGTGCACGCTCACCCCGCCTTCCTTCTCGCCGTTGGCGAGTGTCCAGAAGCTTGGCATCAGGCCGCGATACTTTGGCAGCAGCGCGCCGTGGCAGTTCACGATCCCGTGCTTCATCTGCTCGCGCAGTGGCTTGCGATACATCTGCGTGCCGGAGATCGACACGATGAAGCTCACGCCCAGGTCGGCGAGGAGCTTGCGGAACTCTTCGCTGTTGACATCGCTGGTGCGGTGCACCGGCACACCGTACTTCCGTGCAACAGCCTCAACCGTGTAGCAACGGCGAGTGGAGCCGAGCCAGCCGTTGACAACCTTCGCCTTGGCCTTGTTAAAGATGTAGTGCCGCAGCTTCCACTGGAAGTACCACGGCCCGTACATCTTCAGCAGGTCCATCGCGGTCTGCGCGACCGTGCGCTTGCCCTGCGTGTTGGGCTGGATGTTGATCCCCGCGGTGCTGTCACCAAACTCGCGCAGGTACTTGTCCAGCACCTTGGGCAGGTAGAACGGGTCATCCTGAATGAAGACGTACTTCATCATGGCTTTACGCGGTGCGCTCCGCGGCGGCGGGCGACGCAGCTGCAACAGGCCGGGGCGAGGCACTCACAAGCCCGCGCTCAACCACATCGCAGAACCGCCCGCACAGCACGCTCTTGCTCAGCTCGCGATCGATCAGCACGCGTGCCCGCTCGCCCATCGCCTCCAGCTCCGGCTGCGGCGTCGACACAATCTCCTTGATCGTCGCGACCGCCGCATCTATATCGCCATGGCTGATCTGCCACCCCAGCCGATGCTCCCGCACCAGGTCGGACACATGGCACGGATCGGGCCCCAGCAGCAGAATCGGCCGCGACACCGCCATCGCGCCATACACCTTGCACGGGTGCACTACGCCGACGACATCATTCCCGACGCTCACCAGATGAATGTCCGCTGCGGAAAGCGAGTACTTGATCTGATCGAGCGGCTGATACGGCAGGCTCACGATGTTCTTTGGATGGTGCTGCGCGATCGCGCCATCGACTTCCTTCTTGCCCACACCCCCGCCGATGAACATAAACACGATGTCGGTGCGGTCCTGCAGCTGCAGCGCGGCGTCAACTACCGTCTTCACCGGCGTCGAGAAGCCGTGGTTGCCGCTGTACATCACCACGAACTTGCCTTCAAGCCCATGCTCCCTGCGGAACGGGTTCGCCACGTGCGCCACGATCCCCAGATGATCATCGTGGGGCCACGGCGGCATCACCGCCAGCTTGTGGCTGACATCCAGCTTCCGGTTCAGCCGCGTCGCCATGAACCGATCCAGCGCGACCACATCCGCCGATCGCCGCAGGATCATGCGGTTGAACGCGTCATAGAGCCTCACGGGCAGCGCATCGGCCTTTATCTTTCCAAGCTCGATCATCTGATCCGGGTTGAGGTCCATCACCCAGTACTTGATGGGCACCCGCCGGATGAACGCGATGACCATCGCGGCCGCGGCGCACATCGGCGGCGATGTGCTCACCATGATGGCCTCAAGCCTGGGCATGAACACGCCGCGGACGATGCACTGCAGCATGAACAGCACGCCGCCGATCAACCGCCGCGGAATCGAGCTCTTGCCGAAGCTCGAGAACGGCAGCCGGCGAACTTCCACGCCGTCGCGCGTCTCACTCGCCGCATACTTCACGCTCGGGTCGTCATACCCGCGGCCGGATGTCAGCACCACCACGCGGTGCCCACGATGCACCAGCTCCGCCGCGGCGTCCGCGACGTGCTGGCCCACGCTCGCGGGGTCAGGGACATACACCTGGCTCAGGACGAGGATCGTGCCGGTGGAATGTGCAGAAGGAGTGGTAGCGGGCGTGTTCGCGGCCATGCGTGTGCTGCCTGAGCGTGGGGAGATTTGCAATCAGCGTGCGCGTGCGGCGGCGCGGCTCTTCCCTGCGCTGGCCTTGCCGCGCGAGGCGGACTTGGCGACCTTCTTCTTGCCCATTGCGCCTGCGCGGGCCTTGCTCTTGGCGGGCTTGGCCGCGGGCTTCGCCTTGCTCTTTGCCGCCGGACGCGAGCGCGACGTCGCCGCGCCCGAGCCATACTTGGCCATGAACTCATCGAAAATCCAGCGGTACGTCTTCTCCATGCCGTCGCGCAGACGCGTATCGGGCTCCCAGTTGAAGACCTGCTGGATGAGTGTGTTGTCGCTGTTACGCCCCGCGACGCCCTTGGGCGCATCGAGCTTGTAGGACCGCTCCAGCTTGATCCCCGCGATCTCTTCCGCGATCGAGACCAGCTGGTTGATGCTCACCAGCTCGCTGGAGCCGAGGTTGATTGGCTGCGTGAAGTCAGAGCTTGTCAGCATCCGGATCCCCTTGGTGCAATCCGTGATGTACATGAACGAGCGCGTCTGCGAGCCGTCGCCCCAGATTTCGATCTTGTGGTTCCCCGTATGCACCGCGTTGATCACCTTCCGGCAGATCGCCGCCGGTGCCTTCTCGCGCCCGCCCTCCCACGTGCCCTCGGGGCCATACACATTGTGGAATCGGGCGACGCGCGTCGCCAGGCCATAATCCTCGCGGTAGTGCCGGCACATCCGCTCGCTGAACAGCTTCTCCCAGCCATAGCCATCCTCGGGCAGCGCCGGGTAGGCATCCTCTTCCTTCAGCGCGGTGACATTCGCGTCCTTCTGCTTGGATGCGTTGTACACGCACGCCGATGAGCTGTAGAAGAACCGGTTAACCTCCGCCTCATTGGCTGCCATCAGCATGTGCGTGTTGGTCAGCACGCTCAGCATGCACAGAGCCTTGTTGTTCTCGATGAAGCCCATGCCGCCCATATCTGCCGCGAGCTGGAAGACCTGCGCCCCCTCGCACCCCTTGAGCGCTTTGCGGCAGTTCACCAGGTCCTTGAGATCGAGCTGCATGTTCTTGACGTCGCGGAAGACCTGATACCACTCGTCGAGCGGCTTGATATCGACGCTGCGGATGTTCTTGTAGCCCATGCGGCGAAACTCTCCGACCAGATGGCCGCCGATGAAGCCGCCGCCGCCACAAACAACAATGGGTTGATCCTTGCTCGCCATGTGCAACTGACCTTTCAGACTTCCATGTGTGCACGGCCCTCATGGCGGTGCGGTGAGTTTCTGCGTTCTGCTCTGGTCCGCGGCCCTTCAAGGCCCGGCCCGTTGTTCAATCAATCGCCGCCGCCAGTCGTCATCGGGGCGTCAGCGTCGCTGCTGCTGCTCGGTCTCGGCACGACGGACCTCTTCAGGCCGCGGTCCTACGGACTCTAGGCCAGAGTGGTTCGGATCGGTCATTCTCGGACGTGCACCGGCGGGTTCGAGAAGGCCGGTGACGGGCGCGAGTTCGGGCGGATTCAGCCGCGGCAGGCCTTGGGAGGTGGGGGTAGGGGGCTGGAAGGGTGGGGGACGCATCGGCAAGCTCCTTGGCCGACAGGAGACATCACAATCGCCACGCTCGCGTGGGAACTGTCCGGAACAAGGTGTTCATCGGCCAGTGTCAGGGTCGGGTGTAGCGAGACAAGCTGAGCCAGCCGGGCAGAGTCGACGGGCAAGTGATGACACCCGGGGGATGACCCACTCCGCCCGTGAGCATTCCTTGAAGCTCAGGGCCCAGGGCGAGAGCGAGCGGGTTACACGGAAGCCCAACGACTCACGCGGCGTCAGACCGCTCAAGGTGTCCCGTATCGCAACGAGCGCGGACGGCGGCGATCCACTGGCGATCGGGGTGCTGTTTGCCTTCGGAGACGAAACGCGCGAGATGACACTGCCGGTTATGGCTGGAACAGTTGTGGCTCAGGTTCGCGCACGACGGGCGCGCCATCGCTCAACTTGTCTGTGGAGGCCTGCTGGATGGATGGCTTTTTACGCGGCCTCTTCACTTGCTTTCTCGTCTTGGCTGCCCCGAGCTCCTCTCGAAGTCCGCTGACCGCCTTCTTGAGCAGGAGTGCCGCCGCAAAGCCGATGTGATCCTCCTCCCTGCTCATGGCCGAAGCAAGACAGTGGTACTGCGGACTCTGGGGCGCCAACTCACTGAGCATCTTCAGTTGAACCTCGGCCGCCTCGCGCCGACCGGTGGCAAGCATGTAGCGCCCCACCATCGCCGCATGCGAGACGGCCTCGCTGATATGGAACGTGTCACGAGTCGAATCGAAGTCGGTCAATGTGAACACCGGACCTCGCGGACCTGTCTCGACACGCGCCCGGGCTTCGTCGATCCTGCGGTCTGCGATCAAGAAAAGCACATGATTACAGAACGCGAAGAAGTACGTCGGAAACTCCTTCGCCGTTTGCTCGATGAGACTCTCGGCGCGTTCGCGCTTTCCCGCCGCTTCAAGCGCACCTGCAAGGTGATTACGCAACATAGGGATGTGGGGGTGTTTCGCCACGAGGCGCTCCAACTCGGCGACATGCACCTGCGGTCGCGAATACATCTCGCGCGAGATCTTTGCGATGCGTTCGTAATCGGCCCGCGGCAGAGCATCGAGAGCAGGGTCAGGAATCGGTGCCTCCGTGACGGTGAAGCCCACAAACCGCATCCCCATCACCGCCGCCTGCTTACGAAGTCTCTCTCGGGCGAGGTCGATCACTGGATGTTCCCCTGCATGGTCGAGCGCAGGCATCTTCCCGAGAAGTTCGCTCGCGCTCCGTCGGCGTGCCGGCGTGATTGTGGTTGGCTCCGTCCGCCGAGTCTGACGCCGCTTGGACTTGCTTTGGCTCATGCCTACAGCCTACACGAGCGGACGCCGTGGCGACGATCCGGCGAGATTGGTGTGGATAGCAGGACCCTGCAATGAGAACACTGCCTCACCCACCCTGCGCCGACCGCGGCTCGGGCTCGTGCCCCGCATCCCGCAGTGTGCGTTCGCGGCGGGCGATCTGCATATCCCCCTCCACCATCATCGCGATTAACTGCTCGGTCGTCGTCCGCGGCTCCCAACCCAGCGCGCGTCGTGCCTTCCCCGCATCCCCGCACAGGTGATCCACCTCGGCAGGACGCAGGTACCGCGGGTCGACCTTGATGTGCTTCTGCGCGTTCAGATCCAGCCGCGCAAACACCTTCTCGGCGAAGGCCCGAACCGACATCGAGCGGCCGGTGGCGATGACGTAATCATCGGGCTTGCCTTGCTGCAGCATCCGCCACATTGCTTCAACATAATCACCCGCAAAGCCCCAGTCGCGTTCCGCATCCAGATTGCCAAGGTGCAGGTACTCCTGCAATCCCAGCTTGATGCGAGTCGCCGCCCGCGTGATCTTCCTCGTCACGAACGTCTCGCCGCGTCTTGGCGATTCGTGATTGAACAGGATCCCGCAGCTCGCATGCATCCCATACGCCTCGCGGTAGTTCACCGTCGCAAAGTGGGCCGCGAGCTTCGCGATCGCATACGGGCTCCGCGGCCGGAAGGGCGTCGTCTCGCGCTGCGGGGTCTCCGCGGCCGCGCCAAACATCTCGCTGCTCGATGCCTGGTAGTACCGCACCGCGCGCCCGCACACCTGCTGATAGTCCCGCACCGCTTCAAGCAGCTTCATCGCGCCCCCGCCCGTGCTCTCCATCGTGTGGATCGGCATGTCAAACGACACCCGCACGTGCGATTGCGCGGCGAGGTTGTACACCTCATCCGGCCCGATCGACCTCACCAGCCGCTCCAGAATGTTCGCGTCGGTGATGTCCCCATGATGGAGCGTCATCCGCCCCGTGCGCGTCGCCGGAGCGCGTGCGTGCGGATCGTTGTACAGATGATCAATCCGCGCTGTGTTGAACAGCGATGCACGCCGCACGATGCCGTGGACCTCGTATCCCTTCTCGAGCAGCAGCTCCGCCAGATACGACCCATCCTGACCGGTGATGCCGGTGATGAGCGCGATACGGGGCTTGCCCGTTCCGGAAGTTGATGCCGCGGGCGCGTTCATGGGTGCATTGTTCATCGGTCGTTGGGTGTGGTTGGAATGGTTGGCAAATCCTGCGCAGCCGGCGGCACATCCCGCTCAGGCCGCTTGAATGGCGCGATCCGGTCCTCCTGCTCCTCCATCCGTATACCCGGAATCACTAGAACGCCACCAGCCACTCGCCGCCGACCATCGGGGCCGATCTCCGTGTTCCAGGGGACATCGGGGTTGAGCAGGCTGCGGATGGTGATCAGCGCAAGCAGGAACGCCAGTACCGCCGGCCCCTTCATCCGCGCAAACGGCGCGGCGTGCCGCAGGAAGCGCTCAAAGCCACGGGCCTTACCGGGCTCCGTGCCTGCGGGGTTGGCAATGATCGATGCCGCGCCCAGCCCCATCATCATCAGCATCAGCGGTTCGATGTACCTCTGCCAGCACAGCGGGTTCGCGGTCTGCGCGGCGGTGAAGGCGACCAGCGTCCCGACAAAGAACCAGCGTTCCTTTGCTCCCAGCGCGGCGAACCACGCCCACACCGCCCAAACGCCCAGCGGTGCCATGGCCAGCAGCACAACACTGCTGTGACCGCCGATCACCGGCGCAACCTTCACGAGGTTCCACAGCCCGGTCGATCGGGGCTCATGCACATACGTCGTCTCAGGGATCGCCGCGACCACGACCCCCGCCAGCATCGCCAGCCCAAGCCCCATCGGCCGCTCGCGCAGCACACGCCACGCCGCCGGCGAGATGAACCCCGCAAAGAACACCGACATCACCGCGGCCAGCGACAGCACGAATGCGGGAGTCGCCGGGTTCACGATGCTCCCATATTGACCTGCGAACATCGGCGGCGTCAGGCCGCCCCACAGCTTGGCAAAGTACACCAGCGCAAGTGCCGCGGGCAGGGTCGCCATCGACGCGGGCACCAGCGCACGCACTCGCACCCAGAACCTGGACATCACCCCCATCAAGCCGCCATCACCGATCGGCGCAGCGCCAACCCACGCGGCCAGCCAGATCATCCCCGCGCACCATAGGTGGCTCTGCCGCACCAGCACCACAGCCAGCAGCAGCGCGGCTGCGAAGACGAAGTTCACAGCACCAGCGCCGCGCCGCTCCGCCCCCAGCGCGATGCGCCAGCTCACCAATCCGATCCCCAGCACCAGCAGCCATCCCAGATTATCCGGCACCAGCCACACACCTGGAAAGAACACATAGATGGATGCGAGCAATGGCAGCGTGAGCCACACGCCCCACACCGCCGCCGCCCGCCCGCCCGCCGCCCCAGCGCACCGCGTTGCCGCGAACGCAAACAGCCCCAGCATCGCGGCCGTGATTCCCGCACCTGCAAGTTGCAGCACCCGCCCAGAATCACTCAAATAGCGGCACACGCTCGCGAGCAGCAGGTGATACCCCGGTGTCGTGGCCGAGCGATAGTCGGAGAGATCCGGCCGCGGCCACTGGGCCGCGAACTTCCGGATCGCCGGCTCGTGGTAGTGCAACTGATCAAACGCCGCGCGACCCAGCAGGTTGTCCGACAGAATCAGCTGCAGGGCGCAGGCCAGAAACAACGTGGCCGCCACCACGGCCGCCAGCCAAGGCGACCGCGCAGCAGGGCCCACCGGGCCGGGCGCGAGATGCTCAAGCTGTTCAGGTTCTCGCGACATCTGGGCAAACTGGTTCCTGCATCATTCCACAACCGCCCTCCCCGCAGCCCCCGCCCCGCTGGAAGGTATCGGCCGAACTCCTCTACGCGCCCGCCCACAGTCCCGTTCGCTGACCGAGTTGGTGCAACAAGTCCCCGACTGCGTCCCGCCGAGGCGCAATGCCTGCGCGAAGTTGCCCAGCATCGCCAGAACGACTGCCCCTCCTGCCGCGTACGTCCCTCACACCGTTCCCCACCTCCGCCCGTCCGGTTACCTGACGCTGCTGAGCTTCCGATAGACTGCCCACCGCATGCAGCCCCGCGCGACATCTCCCGATGCGACACCCGGAAGCGAGCCGGTCGCGATCGACCGCCGCGGCCTGGTCGGCCCTGCCATCGATTTCATCCGCCTGGCCCGCCCCAAGCAGTGGATCAAGGGCGGCTTTGTGCTCATCGGCCCTGTCTATGGCGTGGCGGACCTTGCCGCGAGGGGCGCAAGCTGGGCGTCGGTGATCATCGGCGCACTGGGCGCGTTCCTCGCCTTCGGGTTCATCGCGAGCGCGGGTTACGTGCTCAACGACCTCAAGGACCGCGAGGCGGATCGCATGCACCCGCGCAAGTGCCGCCGCCCCATCGCCGCGGGACGCATCTCCGCCGGCGGGGCCCGCGTCTTTGCCGGAGCCCTGCTCATTCTCGCTCTCGCCGCGGTGCTGCTCGTCCCTCAGCCGGAAACCGCGGATCAACTCTTCTCTCCACGCTCGCTGCTGGGCATCTGCATCGCGCTGTACGCGATGAACACCGCCGCGTACACGCTCATCTTCAAGTCTCACCCTGTGATCGACGTCGTCAGCCTGGCCATGGGCTTTGTGCTCCGCGTCATGGGCGGCTGCGCGGCCGTGGGAATCTCGCCCTCGGCGTGGCTGCTCTCGTGCACCTTCTTCGTCTCGATGTTCCTGGCGCTGGGCAAGCGTCTGGGCGAGCGGAGGACGCTGGGCGCGGATGCCGCCGCGGCCCGCGGCGTGCAGGCCATCTATACCGACGACTTCCTCCGGATGTCCGTCGTCGTGACCGGCGTCGCGACCCTTCTCAGCTACTCAGACTATGTCGTCGCGCAAAGTTCGACGTACACCTTCGGCTTCAACCTGCTCTGGCTGACGCTGCTACCGGCCACCTACGCGCTGCTCCGGTGCATCGTGCAGATCGAGCGCGGCATCTACGACGACCCGACAGAACTCGCCACCCGCGACCGGCCGTTTCAGATCGCGTGCGCGATGTTTGGGGCGATCACGGTTGCACTGCTGCTGGGGGTGAAGCTGGGGTGGCTGGCGGGGGTATGAGCGATCCTCGAGATACGGACTCCTAACAACGCCGTCAATCGCCTTCAACCGCGCTTGACACACCACGTCTCGCGTGCGATACTTGCATCATGGTGCAAGTACGCAAACAATCCGATCGATTGGCCACAGGACGACCATTGCCCCATCGCCCCGCCTCCCCCAAGCTCGCCGCGGCATCAAAGTCCCCTCTCGACGCGCTTCTCAACCCCGAACTCTTCAAAGCCCTCTGCGACCCCACACGCGTCAGCCTCCTCGCATGCCTGGCCAAGTGCGGCCGCGAATGCTCCGTGAGCGAGGTTGCCGAGTGCTGCAATGTCGATCTCTCCGTCGTATCGCGGCAC
>JBBRUT010000092.1:0-14212 GCA_038247555.1 Phycisphaerales bacterium
TCCGCGGCCGACACCACATTGCATGACCTCTGCGAGGCTCTGGGCGATCCAATCGTTCAGGCTCGGTGCATGCTCGAACACGCTCCGTGCTCAGAGAGCCGCAACTGCCCGGCACACGCTTTTTGGAAGGCGCACAAAGAAGAGCAGATCCGGTTTCTGCAGAGCACGACCGTGGCATCGATGGCCGAGTTTGTGGCGCGGCACCGCTTGGAGCCACCGCCTCAGGAATGCGCGGACCCGGGATCGTCTGGACGGGTTGAGTCCGGCAAGCGATGACCGATTCTGTGGTGATGCCAAAGTATCCGTAGGTAGCCCGTCGATGACCGTGCAGAGTGACTCATCGCGGTCGCCGATGCACGTCCGATAAGTTGCCAACGGGATCCTGCTTTGCTAGTTCCGAACCCCAAAGATCTGATCGAGCTGGTGCGCGAAGCGATGGCGCGGCCGCAGAGTGAACGGGAACCCCTCCTGCGAGATCGTTGCGGGGGCGACCCCGATCTGTTCGAACGGGCCATGGCGGCGGTGCGAGCGCAAGGCGTTTTGACCCTTGCACGCGAGAGTTCGCAACCCGAGCATGCCCGCGTCGAGATCCCTGCATCACCGGGCGTGCACGGGATGCCCGAACGCCTTGGCCGCTACCGCATTCTGGACTTTCTGGGTGAGGGCGGGATGGGCGTGGTGTACCTTGCCGAGCAGGACAACCCCCGTCGCACGGTCGCGCTGAAGGTAATGCGTCCGGGCGTACTTTCACCCAGGCTTCTCCGGCGATTTGAACTCGAAGCGCAGGTGCTTGGTCGTCTTCAGCATCCAGGGATTGCTCAGGTGTTTGAGGCCGGTGTGTTTGAGTCCCGCGCCGATGAACACGGTCCAGCGGGATCGAGCCGAGCGGCGCAGCCATTCTTTGCAATGGAGCATGTTCGCGGGGTGCCGCTGACGGTGTTTGCAGATGGCGCCAACCCCACCGGCGCGGCGCTGGATCACCGGGCAAAGCTTGAACTGCTGATCAAGGTGTGTGAAGCGGTGCAGCATGCGCACGCAAAGGGCGTGATTCATCGCGACCTCAAGCCCGCGAACATTCTGGTTGTTGGCGATGCTGCGAGCGCGGGCTCAGGACAACCGAAAGTGCTGGACTTTGGCGTTGCCCGAGCAACCGATGGCGATATTGCCGCAGTAACCCTTCAGACGGATGTGGGCCAGCTTGTCGGCACTGTTCCGTACATGAGCCCAGAGCAGATCGCAGGCGATCCCAACGAGCTGGATACGCGCTCGGATGTCTACACGCTCGGAGTCATCCTTTACGAGCTGTTGTGCGGCCGACTTCCCCACAGACTGAGCGACAAGACGGTCCCCGAGGCTGTTCGGATCATCGGCCAGGACGACCCGGACCCACCGGCGTCTGTTGACCGTGCCTTGAGGGGCGATCTGCAGACGATCATCCTTAAGGCTCTGGAGAGAGATCGCTCCCGGCGATATCAGTCCGCATCCGAATTGGCGGCGGATATCCGGAGATTCCTTTCGGATGAACCGATTGCGGCCCGTCCTCCGAGCAGAGCCTATCAGCTGCGAAAGTTTGCGAGCCGCAACAAGGGTCTCATGGGTGGGTTGTGCGCCGCCGCCGTCGTGCTCGCCGCCGGTGTGGCGGGCGTGGCCTGGCAGGCCGTTCGCGCGACCAGAGGCTGGGACATGGCGCAAACGGAAGCGGACAACGCGCTTGCAGTTAACGAGTTTCTGAACCAGATGCTGGCTTCGGCGGACCCGGAGAACACTGGCGGGCGGGAAGTGACCGTGCGCGAGGTGCTGGATCTCTCGGGACAGAGCGTTGGCGAAATGCTTGCCACCCGTCCCCGCGTGCATGTGTCGATTCGCGGCACACTGTCCAACACGTATCGCAGCATTGGCGACCTTGATCGGGCGCTCGGGCATGCTCGGGCCGGCTATGGGGCGGCCGCGGCCGGGTTTGGTCCTGACAGCAAGATCGCGATTGAAGCGCAGAGAGTTCTGGCGATCGCGCTCGTAGAGAAAGGCATGCATCAGGAAGCGGAGGCGCTCAATCGCGACGCGGTCGAGCGGGTCGCGAGAGTGCTGGGGACACACAGCGTTGACTATGTGCTCGTGAATGGGGAGCTGGCTCGGGTGCTCCTAGAGACTGGCCGTATCAAAGAGTCCGTCGACGCCTGGAGGAAGTGGTTCCCTGAGGCCGAGCGGATGCTCGGCAGCGAGCATCGCGAAACGCTCACCATGATGAACAACATGGCGATCGCGCTGAAGGATCTGGGCGAGTATGAGGAGAGCGACGATCTCCTGCGCCGACTGGTGGAGATCCGGGAACGGATCCACGGGCCCCATCACCTGCAGACGCTTTACGCGATCAACAGCCTCGCGGCAAACATTCAGCGGCAGGGGCGCAACGCGGACGCCGAGCCGCTGTTTCGGGAAACACTCGAGCGACGCCGCCGCATTCTCGGGAGCGACCACGTTTCGACGATCGCCAGCGCCGGAAACCTGGGCGTCACCCTTATCAGCCTGGGCAGACTCTCTGAGGCCGAGCCGCTGATCGCCGAAGCGCTGGCCGGGAATCGTCGCCTGCTTGGCAGCGAGCATGCCAAGACGCTGATCATGATGGCGAACCGGGCGTATCTGCTCGAGGAGCTTGGGCAGAGCGAGGAAGCAGAGGCTCTGTATCGCGAAACGATCGAGGTCCGGCGAAAGGCGACGGGCGGACGAGATCCGGAGACATGGGCACCGATGAACAACCTTGCGACGCTCTACCAGCGTCGCGGCAAGCTCGCCGAGGCCGAGCTACTCTTTCGAGAGTTGCTGGACCTGTGCGGGCAGTCACTCCCGCCGGATCATCCGTACGCCGCGATCTTCTCGAACAACTACGCCGACTGTCTGACGGATCTGCGTCGGTTTGATGAAGCCGAGATACGGCTGCTTGCAAGCCAGGTAGTGCTGGAATCAAAGTTCGGTGTGGATCACGCCCGCAGCGTCAAGGGGCGAGCGCGGCTGGTGAAGCTGTATGAGGCAAGTGGCAAGCCTGATCTTGCGATTCCTTATCGACCCGCGGGCGAGACGGGGCAGCGGGACTCCGCGGGGCGATAATCTGCAGATCCCAGATACTCGACGCTCGCGGCGGTTGCATCATCGCTGGGCGGTGCGCCCTCGGCAAAGCGGGCAATTGCTTTAAAGATCTCAACAATGTCCGAGTCGCACCCTCTGCTGGGCCGCAACGCCTGCTCCAAACGTGCATTGCCGAATGGCTCGCCGCCGTGATTCCGCTCATCGAGAATGCCATCGGAGTACAGGATAATTCTGTCACCGGGCGAAAGCCGGATCGACGTGGAGTAATAGCGAGTTTCTGGATCGATGCCCGCAGGAATCGCTGTCCCGCCTGAGGAGGGACAGAGCGATGAACCGGATCGATGGAACCAGTATCCGTGCCCCGCGTCGACATACTCGACCAGCCCATCGGCGGAGAAAATGCCAAGCCACAGCGATACAAAGCGCCCGCCAAGCGAGCGCTCGCCGAGGTATCGGTTCAGGCCTGAAACCGCGGCGGCAGGATCGAGCGTCGCCCGGATCTGTGCATTCAACTGAGACTGCGCGGCGGCCATGAGCATTGCCGACGCTGCCCCGTGACCAGATACGTCTCCCAGACTGATCGCGACCCGTCCGTCCGCCAGAGGAACGACATCGAAGAGGTCTCCGGCCACAAACACACCCGGGCGCATCTGCATCGCATAGCCCAGAAAGCCCTGGGCCGCGTGCGCGGGAGGCATGATGAACTGCTGGGCCTCCCGCGCCGCCGAGAGTTCAGCGGCAAGGGCCGACTGACGTCGTTCCAGATCCATTCGCTTCAGGTTTGATAGCGCCAGTCCGCAGGCGTTTGCGATCGCCTCGCAGAACCCGGCGGCCTCGCCCTGTATGCCCCCTTCGCCATGCCGGGAGTCAATATAGATCAGCACGACCAGCTCCGAGCCAACAAAGACGGGCGCGCAGACGGCCCAGCGGATGGAGTTCTCGCAGACGCTGTGCGAGGCGTTCGCGGTCAGTTCATGATCTTCGTGAAGAATCGCGGTCTGTCCACTTGATGCTGCATGGATCAGCGTTCGACTGAACGTCAGCTCCGGGCTGCCGTCCGCCGCACGCGGCCCGGTGAAGGCCACGATGCCCAAGTCGTCCCCGATGCCGCCGGTGGGCCGCAGTACCGCCCCTCGCGAACAGCCGGCACCGGCAAGAGCGGCATCAAGGGCGCTTCGGGCCAGCGAAGCCTCATCTTCCGATGACGCCATGCGCGACAGGCCCTCCATGAGCATCCGGAGCTGGCGCGCGCCAGCGGGCAGGGGACGCTCGCCCACCCGCTCGATGCGTGCTGTCTGGCGACTGTCATCTTCGATTGTCGCGGCGGTGCTGGGGGTGGCCCGACCGAGCGCGACTCGAAAGGACCATGGACCGATCCGGATCAGATCGCCTGAAACCAGTGGCAGTGGCGCGGATGTGGACAGTCGCTGGCCATTCACCCATGTGCCCAGGGCAGATCCGAGATCCATCACGAACCATCCACCGTCCCGACGCGAGAAAACGGCGTGCCGCCGCGACACCGACTCGTGAAGCAGGCAGACATCGCACTCGATTGCCCGCCCGAGGGTGAACTGCTGCAAGCCGCTGTTGGCGTGGCTGCCGCCGTGCGGGCCGGCAAGCGTGTGCAGGGTGATGTCTTGTTCGTGAGTATTCATACCATCGGCCGTCGGCCGATGGTCGCAGATTATCGTGAAACTGCTCGCTCTGCTCGTGTCGTCAGGTTGGGCATCCGGCGAACCAGGCGGAGAGGAACGCGAAGATATCGGGCACTTCGATCGTGCCTGAAGCGTCAAAGTCGGCGACAGGATCCATCGCGAACCACTCGGAGAGGAACTGGAAGATGTCCGGAACATCGGTCACCGCGTTCCCGTTGCGGTCCGCCGGGCAGGGAGGCAGTTCGCATTCGTCTGGGATTCCACTTTCATCCAGGTCCAATGAAGTGCCGAGCGCGATATCGCAGCTGTCGATCCGGCCGTTGCCGTTGCAGTCGGGTTCGAGCAGTGTCACAGGGACACTAAAGGTGATGCTGAGCACCGGTCCGGCCGAGCCGCCATTCGCCTCGGCTGACCAGAACTCCACGAGCGGACCGGTAATGCCGACGGTTTCCACGATGTACCCATAGTTCAACGTCGGGTTGGCCATCCAGAACCGGAACGCATCCGTGATCCCGGCGCCCTCGAACTCCACCCGTGACTCGAGCGAGGTCAGCGTTGCAGTCCCGTCAGTGCTGGCGGCGGCATCCACGAAGGTCTGATTGGGGTGATATTCCTCAACGGTGAGTCCCGCTCCGCCAAGGAGGCGTGCGCCGGTGACCGACCATGGCACCGTGTTGAAACGTGCGTGCGTGTTCGTCACGGCCCCCGGGCAACTGATGCAGTTGTCGCGATCGGGATCACCCCAAGGCTTGAATACGCGGCGAACTTCAAGAGTTGTGCTGCCGCCAAAGTCGGGCATCAGCGAAAACCGAGCGTCCAGGATCTGCGCCGGCGTGGTCACACCGCAGGTGGTTGCGAGCGTGCCCGCGAAGTCGAATCGGACAAAGCCCTTGGTCTCCGGGACCGTTGCCGGATTGATGATCATCCGCTCATACGAGGTGTTGCCTTGGCCTGCACGTGGGTCAAAGGAGGCATCGGAAGCGATACCGGCAAATGTTTCCAGCCCCGTGCTTCCGAAGGTGACGGTGATGGTGCCATCCATCACAAACGACCTTTGATTGGTTGCATCGTTTACATCGAGGAGATTTGCTTGTGGCGCTCCGAGGGCCGCGGCCATATCGCCGATCGGGCCGGGAATCAGCGTATAGGTGCTGGCGCAGCCAGTATAAATCAGCGGCACGGTTAGCCGCACGCGATTGCCCATCGTGCCGTTGACGGTCGCAGCAGATGGAATGAATACTTGTGTTCCATCGGAGAGGGTGTAGTTCTCCGGATCCGACGCGGAGATGGGGTCGACTGCCTCGCTGAAGACAACCTCCACGGCGTTCATGCCGACGGGGAGAAGCGCGAGCACGCGAGGCGAGGTGGTGTCAACGAACGCGGACAAGTCTTCCGCGGCCAGATCGCCGTCAAGCTCGTTCAGGAAGGCTGCAAGATCCTGGCGAAGCGCGTGCGAGAGCTGGCTCACACTTCCGTGCTGATTCGCCTGCGGACCCCCGACATCCGTAGCCCCCAGCACATCCCACATGCTTAAGCCCACCTGACGGGTGATCGCCGCGCCTCCCACCGGAACGATCTGCCGGAAGCCGCCCGAATCCCAGGACGACACGAGCGACGGCGTGTTGAATGCCGGGCCCTCAAAATCCGGCAACGGACGAAATCCGCCGACATTGTGGAAGCCAAAGTCCGTGTACGCGGGAGCAGGGTGGCACGTCACGCATCCCGCCGCCAGTGGACCGTCGGTCAGTCTGTACAGCATCGCTCCGCGCACTGCTGCCTCGGTCAGGCTGCCATCGGCCTCGCGATGCGGGCTGCGCATCAGGGGAGGAAGCTCTAGAAGAAACTGCGCCATGGCATCAAGTTCAGCGCTCTGCCCGGCGTTCGGGTCGCCCAGCGCCGCGTTCGGAAGCGGAATGAACCCGGAGCCGAGCATGAAGTTGCCCGTGAAGGTGAGTTCAAAGTCCTGCAGTTCATCGCGATCGCCGGACCGGTGGAGCTGGCCGCGGCCATTCTGCTGCGGCGCCATGGAGATGGCCTGGCCGCGCATGGTCAGCGTTTTCCTTCGGCCCGCGTTCAGAGAGGTGAAATCCCAAACAAGGCCATCTGTCTCGCCGCCGGGGTGGCATGAGGCGCACGATACCTTGCCATTGCTGCTGATCCGGGAATCGGCGCTTGAGTTGAAGATCTGTGCGCCGAGCAACGACTCCGGGCTGAGCGGTTCCTGGGAGACGATCGCGGCGACCCGGGCCGTTTCCGTCCAGGTCGCAGGATCGATCACCGAGATGTCTCGGGAGAGATAGTTCAGGACATACACCTTGTCGGTCACCGGAGACCACGCCACGCCGATGGGGTTCTTGCCGACGGGGATCTCGACGAGTGGAGGGTTACCCATCGGCCGAGCGATGCCCGTCGAACTCGGGACAACCAACAAATCGTTGCTGTGCGACATGGAAATGAGCGCCGTCGTACCGTCGCTGTTGAACGCGAGGTCCGAAGGACCTGCGACACCGGCATTCCAACCTTCTCCGAGAATCTGGTTCGACTGGTTGTGCGCGACGATGGCCGTGAAAACGACACGGTTGTTCAGATCGATCTCATGCGATGTCGGATTCAGCTTCAGCAGCGCCGCCTGCACGACCGTGTCGGACGTGAGCTGCGTGGCTCGGAAGTTCTGCAACTGCATGGGCATCCACAACTCGCCCGTCTGAGGAAGTACCGCAATCTGCGAGGTCGGGAATACCCATCCACCCTCCGGTACGAGCGGGTCATCGTTGGGTATCTGGAAGTTGAACTTCGGATCAATCGAACGGATGCGCTGCACCGTGCTCAGTGTCAGCGTTGACGTATCGATCACGCTGACATATCCGTGGTCGCCATCATTGAACTGGTGAGCGACCATGGCCCTGGACGCGTCGCTAAAAGCGATGGAGAGCGGCTTGTCCGCCATGTTCGCGAATGTCTTGACCACTTGGCGGCTTACTGCGTCGATGACCGCGACGGTGTTGCCTCGATACATCGCTACCAGCGCCTGCTCGCCCGAGGGCGAGAACGCGATCGCAAGGGGGCCTCCGCCATGCCGGAGCGTGATCGTGGCCGATTCCATTCCGGTCGCGGCATCAACGATGAAAATACGGTCGGTGTCATACGCCGCGACCCAGATTTCCGCTCCGCCCGGACGGACCGCCAAGGCCCGCGGTTTGTTGGGAACGACACCCGCCGGAAGCGCAAACTCCATGATGCTGTTGTCAACGGTTGCCAGTCGGGTAATGGTGTCGTGATCGGGATTCACACACCAGATGAACTCTCCATCCGGGCTCGACTGAATCGGCCCGCTTTTCGGCAGCCAGGCGCCATCTGCCAAGGCCACGCTCCCCAATATCAGCGGAAGCGCGCACGCAAAATGGCGAAGCCGGTCCACGAATGGTTGTAGTCGCATCCCTACCCTCTTCTTTTCCACGGCCCAGCATGTCCGGATCGCACGAGTCGACGACCGAACCACCCTCTGATTTTCGCCGCGAACATGCTCGATTCGAAGCGGATTTTTCACCAATCTCCGCCTTAGCCTACCCCATGTTTCAGCAAAGACGAAGAGTCATGTTGGATTCGTCTAAAGAATCCAAACAAAATACAAACAACATTTGATTGAGGCTTGGATGGCGAGGGGACCGGAACCGAATGTTCAGGGAGACGTAATGGCAACGGATGTCAATAAAACACCCGATTTGGGTGACCAATCCGCGGACGGTGCTCTCGCGGCGATGCAGAAGTTCCGAGCCGATTACGCGCTTGTTCGAGAGCAGGTCGGACGGGTGATCGTTGGCCACTCAGACGTAGTGGACGGGGTCCTGACATGTCTGTTCTGTGATGGGCATGCACTGCTTGAAGGGGTGCCGGGGCTTGGAAAGACGCTTCTCATCCGGACCCTTGCCAGTGCTTTGCGTCTGAACTTCTCGCGTGTTCAGTTCACCCCGGACCTCATGCCCGCGGACATCTCCGGCACGACGGTGGTGATGGAAGTCGATCGACCGGGAAGTGCCCCGTCTCGCCAGTTCGTCTTTCAGCCCGGGCCGGTGTTTGCTCAGATCGTTCTCGCCGATGAGATCAACCGTGCAACGCCCAAGACTCAGTCGGCCATGCTCGAGGCGATGCAGGAGCGCAGCGTGACGGTGGGGGGGGTCAGCCATCCACTTCCCAGGCCATTCCTCGTTATGGCTACGCAGAATCCGATCGAACAGGAAGGCACATACCCACTTCCTGAGGCCCAACTGGATCGGTTCTTCTTCAAGCTGATCGTCGAAGGTGCCGGCCGCGGCGAGCTTTCTGAAATCCTCAATCGCACGACCGCGGGCCGGACCATAGAAGTACGTGCCGTGCTGGATGCCGAGCAGATCATCGCCCACCAGCAGCTCATTCAGCGTGCGGTCATCGCGCCCCCGGTACAGGATTACGCTGTTCGCCTCGTGCTTGCCACGCATCCCCGTACGCGTACGGGCGCATCCGCCGCGCGAGAGTCGTTCTCCACGCCACTGGTCGACCGGTATGTCCGACTGGGCGCCTCGCCCCGTGCCGCGCAATCGATCGTGCTCGCGGCAAAGTGCCGGGCACTGCTGGACGGCCGCGCAGCAGCTTCGGTTCACGATGTTCAGCAGGTGGCGGCTCCGGCGCTGCGTCACCGGCTGATACTGAACTTCGAGGCCCAGGCGGAGGGCGTCACCCCCGATTCCTTGATCGAGAACATTCTCGCCACGCTTCCGGCACGGTCAGACGCCTGACGCGGGCTCTATCGAGCGCGCTGCGGAAAGCCATCCCATTCCCCCAGACCGATCGCCGCGTGGGGCGGCAGATCCTCCCAGGGGAACATGGGTCGCGGCCAGGAAGATCGCAATCCCGATGCGTCGGTTCTCGTGATGCCAAGACGCACCCACTGGCCCTCTGCAAGAACGGAATCCGGCAGCGTGACCCAGGCGATCCAGCGATCATCTGTCTGCTCGACGGGCGCACGCGTGCTGCCTCCCCGCGAGGTAACGACTTGTCCGTCGGCAAAGACTCGAAGCGTCACCTCGCCGCCTTGACCGCCAAGGTGAACCAGCACCTCTTCACTCCGCTGAGTTGCTGACGCTGCGGGGCGTTGACACTCCAGATAGAGCATCCATCGCCGCGAAGGTGAAGAGCCGGTGCCCACAGCGTCCTGGGTTGACAGCATGGCGACGGTCCGATGTCCTTCCTCAAGTACCGGCTCACCAAGGCCGGCGGGTGAGGGGCCGCCACGAACATCTCCGGTGTCCGTCGATGAGCGGAGCCATGAGGAAAGCGACCAATCCTCGAAGAATGGCCCGAAGGAGAGTCCTGGTGGGCGAGCCTCGATCGTTCTTGGAATGACGGCGCGGCGGGCGGCCCATCCGCTGATGTTTACGCTGAACTCTGAATGGTCGCCGCCGGACAAGCCAACCGTCGAGGTGCCCACGCGTGACGGAGAGAGCGAAATGATGTCATCGGGCTGCGCCACCCCTGCGCGTCCGATCATCATGGCGGACGGACCCGAGCCGGGACTCAGCATCAGCCCCGCGAAGACCGCAGCGGGACGGCCGCTCACAGCATCCACCACCGCCGCATCGTCCGCGACCCAGACCGCGTGACGTGCCTGCGCAGACAACCATTCACGCGCCCGCTCCGCCTTGGCCTGCGGAGAAAACGACGGAGACAGCATGTCTCTTCTCAGCTTGGTCAGCGAAGCTTCGTCGGAAGTCCAGACAGGAGAACGCACAGTGCCGAACTCGGCGATGAGCGCCAAACGCTCACGAGTGAGCTTCGCGAGTGCGGCGTCCGCGGCCGCGAGTCGATCCAGCCCCTCACTCCACTCCGATTCAATCTGTTCAGCGAGCGATTCCACGACCTTGTCAGCAAACTCGTCCTGCGCTGGGCCGGGCGCAACCAGCGGTTCACCGGCGACAAGTCTCGCACGCCAGCGATCCAGCGGGGAGCGTCGGGCCGCCGCGATACACGCGCCTGTCCAACCCGCCATGTTGACCTCGGAGCGGCGTGGAGTGTCAAAGGGTGCCCGTCGCATCCACCCTGTGGCGATTCGGCGTCCGTCAAGAACGAGATCCTGGCCCTCCGCTTCAGGGGGGATATCTATGACCAATCGCCATGGATTTCCCGAAGAACTGACAGAGGTTCGCCTCTGCGCCACCGCCGCAGGGATCGCTTCCCAATCGGTGGGGATGTCCATCCATGCCGCGGCCCGGATTGCCATGAATGCGGCCCCGACCGTCTCGGTGTCGCCACTCGGCCGCGGAAGCGGGCCGCTTCCCGTTCCCGGTCCGACCCACCAGATCGGTGCATAGAGCTTGGCCCCACCGCTCAGCCGTGCGGTCACCAGTCCTTCCCGCAGTTGATCCGCCGATGGGCGAAAGGAGATTACCAGCGGGGTACCCGCCCGCGCCCAGATGTCGACCGGGCCCGTTGTTCGGCTTGGCTGGGCCCTGACACCGCCCACGGACAAGTCCTGTGCCGGCGACCATGCGGGAATGGACGGCACGGCGGCGTTCGCGACTGTCGCGACCGCGGCAATCACGATTGATCCAACCAGCAAGCGGCGAAAGTCGGTCACTCGGCTCTCCGATAACACTGCGAATCAGCAGCAGAAACACAAATCGTTGCAGGAGGTTCTGGGATGGTCATTTGCGAAACCGGCAGCACTCATGTTTTCCGTGTGTACCTGCCCCAGGCCACGACCGTCGAGCTCGTCGGAGCGTTCAGCAACTGGCGAGCGAGCCCAATCCCCCTCGTGCGCGAGAGTAGCGGCTGGTGGGTCGCGAGGTTGGATCTCCCGCCGGGAGATTATGACTTTTCCTACCTCGTCGACGACTCTACGTGGCTGCCCGACTACGCGGCCTCGGGCGTCCGTCGCAATGGCTTCGGAGGGTGGGTCAGTCAGGTGACCGTTCCGCCGCAACGGAGGCAGCCCGCGTTGGCAGCCTGAGCCGGATCGGTGCCTTCTGAAGTCCCAATGAAAACGGGCCGGCATGAAACGCCGGCCCGTCGCAATGTGTGGAATGACGACTCCCCGGGTTACGGGAAGATGCCGCGGACCTGGTAGACCTTGCCGATGTTCTCAAGGGCGGCGATGTATGCGGCGGTGCGCATGTCGCAGTTGTACTTCTGGCGTGAGAGCTTGGTACGACGAGCGGCCATGACCATGTGACGGTTGAGAGCCTGATCGACCTCTTCCGCATCCCATGTCACACAGCTCTTGTTCTGCACCCACTCGAAGTAGGACACGGTTACGCCGCCCGCGTTGGCGAGGATGGCGGGGATGACCTCGATGCCGCGCTCGGTGAGAATGCGATCGCCCGCGGGGGTGGTGGGCGCGTTTGCGCCTTCAACCAGCACCTTGGCATTGATCAACTTGGCCTCGGGCTCGTTGACCATCTGCTCGAGTGCCGCGGGGATGAACGCATCAACCTGCGTCTTGTAGAACTCCTCGGTGGAGATCTTTGTCGAACCGCTGAAGTTGGCGACGCCGCCGGACTTGGCGACGTGAGTGGCGAGGGCCTCGGTGTCGATCCCCTTCTCGTTGTGGATCGCGCCCGTGTGGTCCATGACCGCGAGCAACTTGGAACCCATTCGCCCCAGGATGCGACCGGTCCACGACCCGACGTTCCCGTAGCCGATCAGGCTGAAGGTCATGCCTTCGATCTTGATTCCCAGTTCGGGAGCGAGCTCGACGAGCACGTCAACCAGCCCTTGGCCGGTGGCCTTCTCGCGGCCCAGCGAGCCGCCGTACTCGACCGGCTTGCCGGTGATCACGGCTTCAGGCTGATGCCCGCCCATCTCGGAGAGGAAGGTGAAAGTGTCGGCGATCCACGCCATGTGCTGGGCGTTTGAACCCACGTCCGGCGCGGGGATGTCGTAATCAGGCCCAATTTGGTGAGCAATCGCGGTCGTGAAGCGGCGAACGATGCGCTCCATTTCCGCAAGCGAGTGCTTGCGAGGATCAACCTTGATGCCGCCCTTGCCGCCGCCGAATGGCACACGCACCAGCGACGTCTTCATCGTCATCAGGAATGCCAGAGACTTGACATCGTCGAGGTGAACATCGGGGTGGAAGCGGAGGCCGCCCTTGTATGGGCCGATCGCGTTGTTGTGCTGAACGCGATAGCCCTTGAACAGCTTGAAGGTGCCGTCGTCCATGCGGACGGGGAAGTGCACCATGATCTCGTTCTTCGGCTGCGCGAGGATCAACTGGATCTCGTGCGGCAGTTCCATCATCTCCGCCGCGGTCAGCATCGTGTCCACGGTCTGCAGGTAAAGATTGTTCGGGTCGCGTGGCAGTCCCACCTCGTCGAACACGGGGCTCTTGAACAACTCGCGACGCGGTGCGGCCGACGGTTTCGAAGGGGCGATCGTGGTCATGATCCTCGCCTGGTGCGTGAACAGGAACTTCCGCCGCGGCAGTATCGGGTGTACTTGCGTGCACCCGTTCCATCGCCCCGCTTCCGAGCGGTGTATGCTCCGCGAGCGGAAAGGGACGCAAGCACGTGCCGGCCGCGGCGTGGGGCGGCGCGTGCCCGGCGCGCCGACAAGCGGAACGCAGGGGACAGGATGATACTCTATCACGCCGCCGATCTCTTCTGGGCAACGCGGATCAAGACCACCGCCGATGCGTTGGGCATCGCCGCCCGGCCCGCTCGAAACCTCGAGATGCTCCAGGCCCGGCTTGCCGACTCGCCGGTCGCGGCACTGATCGTCGATCTGGACGCGGTGGATTCCGCGTTGGTGCTCATCAATCGCCTCCGCGGCCCGAACGCGACCCCCACGGAACGGGCGATTCGTGTAGTCGCCTTCGGTCCCCATGTCGCCGTTGAGGCCTTCCAGGCCGCCAGGGACGCCGGCGCAGACCGTGTCCTCCCCCGTGGGGCGTTTTCCAACCGCCTGCCCGACTGGCTGAACGCGCTGAACGCCGCCCGCGACTCCTTCGACGCCTCGGTCCGGTCGCTGCCGACGACGGAGTGAACGGAGTGGCGGGCCGGGGCGTCCAACCGCGCGGCGTTCACCCCGCTCAGCAGCTCCTATTGCAGGTTCGCCCACACCAGGTGCGTCCCTTCCATCGCCCCCAGGTGGTGTTGGAGGTGGAGGGGGCCAAGTTCACCAGGGTCAGGTGCGCCTGCGTGACCGCGCAATCATCTAGTTCTCAGGTCGATACCCGCTCGCCACCGCCAGGTAAAGACCCATGCGGACAATGACAACACCGGGAGGATGGTGAGGAGCCAGCGAAACGCGGACAGGGTGTTGGGGATGAGTTTTCGCATGGTGCGCCCAAGTGTGGGGACGGCACTTTGGCTCGGGTAGCGCGGCATGGCCTCACGGGCTCATTCACCAGTACGACTTTCCTCCTCAGTGGGGGTTGCCGGACCAGTGCCGGGAGGGACCAACTCCAGCGCCGTCACGACTCTGCGAACGCGCGGATCATCCGA
>JBBRUT010000093.1:0-14149 GCA_038247555.1 Phycisphaerales bacterium
CCGCCCCTGCCGGGGCGGAACTGTGCAACGTGCTTTCTACGGGTTCCGCGGCGGTCCGCTGCGCGGCCGCGCTGCTCCACCCGTAGCTACATTCCCGCGCTCCTTCGGAGCGAAGAGCGGAGGCCGCGCTGGGGATGCCCGTTGAAACGGGCTGGTGTGGAAAGAAAAGACAAATTAGATTTTTGTGCGTGCTGTACCACCGCTGAAGCGGTGGCCTAACCCCCCGAGCGAGCAAGGTCGATGAATCGGCATGGAAGAGTGAAGGCAGGTCGCTTCAGTTCGCGACGTTGTTCCTTTTGGGGGGAGAGCGGAGGCCGCGGCGAGTCGCGCGGTTTGGAGTTCGCCAAGAGATGGGACGCTTCCTCTGCCCCGCCGGGGCGGACCAGAGGAGACGCGAGATCTTCCACGGGTTGTGCTCCGTCCGCGAAGACGCGGACTGCGCTCCACCCGCGGCTACAACCCTTGGTCCCGCTGGGGCCGAAGAAGTCGACAGTGCCAATTCGCGTGGCGCGTCAGCGCATCAGGTGCCGCGACAGGAAGTCGGTTTGCAGGTTTTTGGCATCGTTGCCGAAGCGGCCGAAGCCGGCGTGTTCCTGGGGTGCGCCGGTTTCGGGCCAGGTGTGGAGGGTGATGAGTGAATCGTCCGCGCGTTGTGCGCGGTATTGGGCGCGGAGGGCGTCGATGAAGCCGCGCTGGGTGGCGATGGGGACGAGTTCATCTTTCTCGGAGTGGAGGGCGAGGAGGGGGATCGGTCTCCAGTTTGAGAGATGCTGCATGGGATCGACGAGGGCGACGCGTGCGGGGTCGTGGGCGACGGGCCACGAGGCGGTTGCGGGGTTCTGGCTGCGGGCGAAGTAGAGGCCGGCGAGGTTGCCGCTGGTGCCTTCGACGGCCGCGCAGATGAAGGGGTGCGGATCGCAGAGGCGGCGGAGGGCGACCATTCCGCCTGCGGACATGCCGCCGATGGCGATACGGTCGAGATCGAAGACTCCCTTGTGCTCGGGCGCGGCGAGGGCTTCGACGATGAGGTCGATCTCGGGGATGGCGGCGTCGAGCAGGTCGAGCGTGCGGCGGGGGGAATGGAAATCGGGGTCGAGGCGCTCGCCGTGGCCGGGGAGGTCGATGGCGCAGGTGGCGATGCCGGCCTTGAGCCAGCGGACGTAGCGACCGGCATCGAGCTCTTTGGTGACGGTGCGGCCGTGCATCCAGATGCAGACGGGAGCGGGGGTGGTCCAGTCTGGATGGGCGAGGAGCGCGGGAACTTGTGTGGGGCCAAGCCGTACGCGACGGGCGTTGGCTTCGAGCGAGGCGGGGAGTTTGGCGAAGCGTTCGATCACATGGCCAACCTCTGTCCCCGCTCGATCGCCCGCGGCAGCTTTCCGCCCGCTTTCAGCTCTTCGCGGGTGCTGGCGGTTCGCGCGGAGATCTCGAGCAAGCAGTCGGGTTTGCCGTCGGCCCCCCCCCTCCGCGGGACGGCGACACCGGAGAATTCTAGCCAGCGGGCTGCGCGTTCGGTCTGGATCTCGCGCGAGGATTGCGGGCTGTCCTGGCCCTCGGCGTTTTTGATGGGCGCAAACTCTTCGATGCGGTCGGTCTCCAGGACGATCGAACTGTCGCAGAGCGGGAGGGCATCGAAGACGAAGCGTTCGAGTTTCACGCCGTTGTTGGCCGCGGGCTTGGAGGGTTCGCCGGTGGCGGGATCGACGCAGGGGATCTTCTTTTCGGCGCGGTGCCAGGGGAGCTCGAATGCGGCATCGGTGTTGAGCTTCTCGACAAAGTCGAGGCCGAGGATGTGCACGGCGATCGAGCCTGCGAGGAAGCGGAGGCGAGCATCTGGGAGGGTTTCGCGCTGCATGTCCATGGGCAGGTCGGAATACTCGACGATCTCGGTGCGGCCCTGTTTCTCGCCCGCGCCATGCGCACAGAACAGGCCGAGTTTTTCTTCAGCGTACGCCTTGGGGATCATCTTGCTGGACATCTGGGCGGAGGAGTGTGCGGCGGCGGCGGTGCCCGCGTTCGCGTGCAGGCCGAGGAAGACGGGGTCGAGCAGGTTGACGGTGGGGTTGTCGACCTGGAAGTAGGAGATGGTGGAGACGCCGCGCTGCTTCATGTCGTCGATTGCGCCGGACGCGTGGAGCGCGCGGAGGGAACCGCCGTGGCCATCGGGGTTGGTGGCGATCTCGCCGCGGGCAGACATGAGGACCTTGCCGGTGGAGATGTCGAGCGAGGGCATGATGCCCTGCATGAAGAGGTTGACGGAGTTTCGGGGCAGGCCGAAGAAGTGGTGCGCGGCGAAGAACTCGAGCGTGGCATCGTGGTTGAGCGGGCTGGTCATGATGTACCAGGGAACGTGGACGCCGTAGCGGTCGTAGACGCCGAGGATGGCATCGGCGAACATCGCAAAGAGCGGCTTGCCGGTGACTGCGCCGGCGGGGAAGCAGCCTTTGGGGCCTTCGTAGCCGAGGCGCGAGCCCTGACCGCCGGCGACGACAAACGCGGCGACTTTGCCGGTGCGGAGAAGGGATTCGCCGGCGGCTTTGGCGGCGGCGCGGTTCCATGGGCGGAAGGCAGCGGTGTGATCGACTGGGTAGTAGGGGGCGGGCTGCACCTTTGGCGGCAGTTCAAACACCGGCTTGTTGCGGACGTACTGCTCGATCAGTCGGGGCATTGCGCTCCAGTCGATCGACTCGATCTGGTTGGTCAGGGCATCGCGGGCAGACTGGGGCAGTGTGCTCCAGAAGTTGAGCACGTGGGCCTGGCTGACGGGCTGGAGCTTTGTGCGGAGCGCATCGAGGGTGGGCATGTCGCCAGTCTAAGCCGGTTGCCGGGTCCGGGACCCGGTTACGCTTTGCCGATGCGGAACCTGTTCACCAATCCCCGTCGTCTGCCGTTGATCGCTCCTTCGATTCTGTCGGCGGACTTTGCCCGGATGGGGGAAGACTGCGGCTCGGTCCTCAGCCCGGTGGCGCAGGGGCAGGCGGTGGTTGATGAGGGGGCGGCTGATTGTCTGCACCTGGATGTGATGGATGGGCACTTCGTGCCGAACCTCACGATGGGTCCGGATATGTGCAAGGCGCTTCGGCGGGCGTTCCCGAAGTCATTTCTGGATGTGCATCTGATGGTCACCGACCCGTGGCGGCACGCGAGGGCGTTTGCGGAGGCGGGGGCGGATCATGTGACATTTCATGTCGAGGTGGTGCCGGAGGGAGAGCTTGATGCCATGGCCGGGAGGATTCGGGAACTGGGGGTGAGCGTGGGGCTGGCGGTGAACCCTCCGACGCCGGTCGAGGTTGCGCTGGAACACCTCGAGTCGTTTGACCTGCTCTTGGTCATGTCCGTGAATCCGGGGTTTTCGGGCCAGGCGTTCATTCCGGAGGTGCTGGAAAAGACCCGGGCGTTTGGGGAGGCCGTGCTGCCGACGCAGCGGATTCAGATGGATGGGGGGATTCGGCCGGACAACGTGCAGGGGTGTCTGGACGCGGGCTGCGATGTGGTGGTGGCGGCGTCGGCGATTTTTGGGAAACCGGCGAGCGAGCGGGCGGGGGTTATTCGGTCGCTCCGTGGGTCCGGAACGCGGGGATAGTGGCCATTGGTGGCCATACGTTGGTGGACAATACCGCCAATACAGGGGATAAATGTATGGGATGACGGGGATATCGGACCTGACTGCTCGTGTGGATAGCTTTGCCTCGCCGATCAGGGTTGATAGACTGCCTCCGGTTCGGATCATCTGAACCCCGTGAGTCTCGACCCCGA
Organism: Phycisphaerales bacterium; assembly: GCA_038247555.1. Classification (GTDB taxonomy): domain Bacteria; phylum Planctomycetota; class Phycisphaerae; order Phycisphaerales; family UBA1924; genus JAHBXL01. Next base: position 3,757 of record JBBRUT010000093.1, read on the forward strand.
AGAAGCGATGGGGAGAGGTGCGGGGAGCGGGAATGATGGGGATGTGTTGGACGTTGTTTGCTGCGGTGTCTGGGTGGGGTAGGTGAGCTGATTTCATGGCCAAGGATGCTGCGATTCGCTTGCTGCTGATACGAACGGGTCCCACATGCTGGGACGGGGGCGGGCGCCTGCAGGGTTCCTGCGACCTTCCGCTCAGCGATGGTGGCCGCGCCGAGGTGGAGACGCTGGTGCGTTCCCTGGGGCGGGTGTCGCTGGCGAGCGTGGTGTGTGCCCCGGATGAGGCGTCGGTAGCAACGGCCAAGCTGGTGGCGGGGGCGGGTCGGCGGATTCCGTGCAAGGTCCTGGCCCTGCCGGAGCTTGGAGATCCTCATGTGGGATTGTGGGAAGGGATGCGGCAGGCCGACCTTGAGGACCGGTACCCCCGGGCGTGGGGACAGTTCACCGAGGATGTGTTGAGCGTGACGCCGCCGGAGGGGGAGACGATTGAATCGCTCCAGGCGCGGGTGATGCCTGCCATTTCCCGGGTGGCGGCGAAGGCACGAGCCGGGGCGAGGATCTGCATTGTCCTGCGTCCGCTGGCGATGGGGATCCTGCGTTGCCGGCTGAAGGGCGTGTCGCTGACCGAGGCTTGGAAGCTTTCGGGACCGGCGACCCCGCCTGAGTGGTACGAAATCGAGAAGAACGACCCTCGCCTGCGTCCGCTGGAGGCGGCGTCCGCGGCGTCTGCGGCGTAACGCCGCGACTGCCCGATCATTTGTTTGCTTCCCCTGTTCTCATCACCGGCCCGCGCGTGAATGCACGCGGACACCCGGGAGTTTCCGATAGACCAAGGAATGGTTGAGATGACACAAGCTCCGGCAAAGACGTGGAACGAGCTCAAGGCGCAGACGCCACGGAAGAACTCGATCCCCGAAGGTCTCTGGCTGCGTTGCCCCGGCTGCGAGCAGATGATCTATCGCAAGCAGATGGAAGCGAATCTGCATGTGTGCCCCGAGTGTCAGCATCACTACCGGATCGGCGCGATTGAGCGTGTGAAGCAGCTTGCCGACCCGGGTTCGTTTGAGGCGATGTTCACGACGCTGGTGCCGACGGATCCGCTTTCGTTCCGCGATCTGAAGCCGTATTCGGACCGGATTCTGGCGGAGCAGATCAAGACGGGTCAGACGGATGCGGTGGTGGCGGGCACGGGCTTTGTGAAGGGCCGCGCCGCGATGCTGTGCGTGCTCGACTTGTCGTTCATGATGGGATCGATGGGGAGCGTGGTTGGCGAGACGGTGACAAGATCGATCGAAGCGGCGACGGCGCGCAACCTTCCGCTGATCATCGTGAGCGGCTCGGGGGGCGCGCGGATGCAGGAGGCGGGGCTGTCGCTCATGCAGATGGCCAAGACGTCGGCGGCGCTTGGGCGGCTTGACGATGCGGGCGGGCTGTTCATCAGCGTACTCACCGACCCGACGACGGGCGGCGTGACGGCGAGCTTTGCGATGCTGGGCGATGTGATCCTGGCGGAGCCCAAGGCGCTGATCGGGTTTGCCGGGCCGCGGGTGATTCAGCAGACGATCCGTCAGGATCTTCCTGAGGGCTTCCAGCGGTCTGAGTATCTGATGCAGGCGGGGATGGTGGATCGTGTGGTGCCCAGGGCGGAACTGCGGAGCGAGATTGCCCGCGTGATCGACTACTCCGGGCGGTAAGATCGGCGGCTTGTGGCCCTGGCCGATGGGGCGCGAGGGCCGTGTATCGTCCGTGAGCGTGCGCTGTCGCAACCGAAAGATCCCCGCGCGTTTCGTGTGACACACGGGGGCGCCTCTCCTTCAAGAACTGACACATGGCCGGATCAACCGAAGGCCGTCGCATCGCTGGATGGGTGTGGTGGCAGCTTGTCGCCGCGGGCCTTGCGTACTCGCTGCTTGCGGTACTGACGTTTCCTCCGGGCGATGTATGGATGTTGGCGTTTGCCGCGCCGTTGCCGCTGATCTGGGCGGGCTGCCGCGCGGCGGAGCGACCGCTGATCGGGGCATCGCTGGTCTCGCTCGGTGTGCTGCCGCTGTGGTTTTTTCAGGAGCGGTGGCTCATCGAGGTAACGGCACTTGGATATCCGTTCCTGGCGGTGTACATGTCGCTGTGCACGGGCTTTGGGGTGTATCTGATTGCGCGGATCCGTCGGCGAGCGACTGGCGTGGTCGCGATTCCGATGTTCATTCTCGCGCCGATTGCGCTGGGCGCTTCAGAGGTTCTACGGGGCGAGATTCTGCTGACGGGGTATGCGTGGTTTCTGGCGGGGCAGCCGTTGATTGAGTCGGCGGTTCTGGCTGCGCCGGCCGCGGTGCTGGGGACATACTTTGTTTCGTACCTGGTGCACACGCTTGCGGGCGCGGCGGCGGACGCTGCGGGCTGGTCGGGCGCTGCGCGGTCCCGGGGTGGGCAGGCGGCGCTTGGGGTGGCACTCATCTGGGCGATCACGGGGTGGATCGGCTGGGGGCAGTCGGGACCGGGCGCGGATGCGGTGACGATGCAGGTCGCGGTGGTGCAGACGAATGTTCCGCAGAGCAACAAGCTGGGGTGGACGATTGAGAAGCAGCAATCGGACATGCGCCGATTCTCGGATTTCACACGTCAGGCCGCGGCGACACGGCCGCCACCGGATGTGATTCTCTGGCCGGAGACGATGTTCCCGGGATTGACGCTGAGCCCGGAGATGATCGAGGCGATGGGGAGCGCGTGGAGCGCGAACAATCCGGGTCTCGTCGCGGCGGGGGAGCGGAACCGGTATTTGAAGAGCGCGGAGCAGATGCTTCAACTGCAGGCGGAGGTTGGGATCCCGATTATCGTGGGGGCGATCGGCATGCCCGCGCCGACGCCGTTTCGGGCTCCCGATGGTCAGGCGGACCTGGATTTCGGCCCGCGATTCAACAGCGCGTTTCTGGTGGAGTCGGGGCGGGTGCGGGCGGAGCGGTATGACAAGGTTGATCTGACGCCGTTTGGCGAGGTGATTCCGTATGTGTGGCGTTTCCCCGCACTGCAGGACAAGATCGTGAGCCTGGGCGCGGCAGGGATGGCCTTTAACCTGACGCCGGGAACAGCACCGATGACTTTGCCCGTGAAGGTCCGTGGGGAGAGGGGTGTTGCAGCAGTGGGGGAGGTTCAGGCTGCGATGCCGATCTGCTTCGAGGGGACGAGGGCAGGGCTGTGTCGCTGGCTGGTGTGTGATGGCTCGCGGCTGCGTGCGCCGGTGATCTTCAACCTCAGCAACGACGGCTGGTTCGGTCGGTTCACCGGCGGCCGCGAGCAGCACTTGCAGGCCGCGCGATGGCGGTGCGTGGAGCTTGGTGTGCCGATGGTGCGGGCGGTAAATACGGGGATCTCCGCGGCGATTGACCATCGGGGCCGCATCATGGAGCGGGGGCCGACGGGCAAAGCGGATGTCGACACGGAGGGCGTGCTGTCGGTTACACTTCAGTTGGAGCCGGATCGTCGCGCCACGCTGTATGGACGGATCGGGGATGTCTGGGCGTGGGCGGTGCTGCTGGCGGCGGGGGTGTGGTGGTTGCTGCGGGTTGTGCGGGGATGATCTGCCGCGGAGCGGGCGCAAGGAGGTAGAGCATGGCCATGGAAGGTTGGAAGAGATCGGGATGTGTGGTTGGCGCGGCGACGGTCATCGTGCTGGCTGGGTGCTCTGGCCCATATCAGGCACCGCTTGCGCGCCGGACGATGAACAAGGATGTGGACAAGATCGAGAGCCCGCGTGAACGCGAGCCGGATCTGGTGGTTGAAGAGCTGCCCATCCGGCCGGTGGCGCAGGGCGCGCCGAGCGATGGCGCGGCGGGAACGGATCCGATCGCGAACTCGCAACTGCGGGAGCGCGCTATCGCGATCCTGACGGCGGCGGCGCGGGGGCAGTCGCCCGAGGAGCGTGCGAACGCGATCGAGGCGTTGATCCCGATGCCATCGAGGCTGAAGACGATCGCGAGCGAGGGCCTGGCGGACAACAACCCGGGCGTACGTGCGGTCGCCGCGATGGCGGTGGGGAAGGCACGGCTCGCGGAACTCTCGCGTCAGGTGCAGCCGCTTCTGAGTGATCCGCTGCCGCAGGTGCGGGCGAACGCGATCTATGCGCTGATGCGGTGTGATCAGGCGGTCGACCCATCGCCGCTGGCGGACATGTTGCAGGACTCTTCGCCCCAGGTTCGGGCGCAGGCCGCGTTTGTGATGGGTGAGCTGGGCGAGCGATCGGCGGTTGGCCCGCTGCGTGAGGCGCAGCGGCGAGGCTTGTCGAAGGCCGCGCCGGGCGCGATCCGGCTTATGGAGTTGCAGATCGCCGAGGCCCGAGCGAAGCTGGGGGATGACGAAGCGCTTGTGGATATCCGCACCGCGCTGTATCCGGCGCGATCAGATGATCTTGAGGCGACCGCGCTGGCGGCACAGATCGCCGGGCAGATCGGCGACAAGGGGTCGATCGATCGGCTGATGTTCCTGACGGCGGAGTGGGACCGGGATCGCCAGCCGCTGCCCGCGGAGATTCGACTTTCCGCGGCTGGGTCGCTCGCGAAGCTGGGCCGGCGGCAGGGATCGTTTATCGCGGAGCAGTACAAGGACAACCCGAGCGATGTACTCAGGGCCCAGGCCGCGATGGTTCTGGGTGATACGGGGTGGACGGCCAACCTGGCGATCCTGACGCCGATGCTGGAGGATCCGTCGGGTCGTGTTCGGGTGGCGGCGGCCGCGGCGATCACCAAGATCACCAGCAAGCTGCCCGGTTCCAATGGTTAAGGGGGTGGGGTTTGTTGACAGACGTTCCGGATTGGGGTATCAAACACGCCCCGATCAGGCCGTCAGAGGCGGAACGGGGCCTTGGGTAGAGGACTTTTGTATCGAGATCGAACCTTCCGGCGGCGTAAGCGGATAGAGCGGCGGAGCCGACCGGTCAATTTGAGAAGCCAACGGCCCCACCCATGGACCGGGTGGAGGCACTTGTCAGGAGATTCCTGTGCACGCTGTAACGAAGATTCTGGTGGTGTTCTGTGCTGTCCTTGCCCTTCTGCTTTCTGCGCTGACGATGGCCTTCGCGGCCAACGCCGGGGCGATCAAGGGCAGCTATGCCGGGGAGAAGGCGGCGCGCATTGCGGCGGAATCCGCAGCGAAGAACGAAGTTGCGCAGTTTGCGCAGGAGCGGGTGTCGGCGGAGGAGCGGCTCCGGACGCTGCAGTCGCAGCTTGCCGAGAGCGCGAAGAAGGTCGGCGAGCTGCAGAGCGAGCGGACCACGCTGATCGCCAACGTTGAGCGTGCGACCGCCGAGGTGGCCTCGATTCGCAACCAGATCGCGCAGCTTGGCGCGACGACGCAGACCCAGGCGACGGTGATCACGAACTATCACCAGGAAGTGACCTCGCTCCGCAACGAGATGCTCGCATCAAGCAAGCGCGAGATCGACCTTGTCGACCGGATCAACGACCTTGAGTCGACCCGCGAGGTTCTCGAGCAGAACTCCAGAGCTCTGAAGGAGCAGCTCGAGGAGGCGAAGCTGGCAATGCAGAACGCCGGCCGCGGCGGCTCGGGCTCGCTTGCGGATGAGCCGCGTGAGCTTGCTGGTCCGCTGATCCGCGCTCGCGTTGTCGAAGTGATGAAGAGCCCTTCGGGCGATGATCTGGTGGTCATCTCCGAGGGCGCCAATCGCGGGCTGAAGACCAACGCACTCGTGCACATCGTTCGCGACGGCGATGTCTTTGTCGGCTCTGTGGTGCTCACCTCCGTGGAGCCGGGGCAGGCGATCGGCAAGCTGAACCTCTATGGCAAGCCGATGTCCGTGCAGGCCGGCGACACCGTGCTGAGCCGCTTGGCGTGGTAAGGGCGTGACTCCACACGCCGGGGCGACGGCGCGGGCGGTTGATGCGGAATCCATGTGATCACGGGGTCAATCGTTTAGCAAGCCCGCAGATCCTTCCCGGCGCAGCGCCGGAACGAAAGACGAAAGCCATGAGCCAGTTTGGGATGCAGATGCCGGGGGGACAGATTCATCGGGGCTCCTCGATGAACGTGTACACGGGGCTGTTGTTTGTCGCGGTGCTTGCGCTGCTTGCGGCGTGCATCTGGATGTTCATGCAGGGCCGCGAAATTGCACCCGGTGGACAGGCGTTCAGCACGCACCAGTATGATGAGGCGACGAAGACGTACCGTGTGGAACTGCCGCAGTAAGCAAGCGTGTCGCGTCGCAGGGGTCCGGAAACACCGGGAAGCCTGAACGAAGTGGCGTGGGACGATGCGGAAGCGGAAAGACAACGCCACAAGCCCGTGCGGATACTTGACACGGGCGGGTCTTGGTCTACATTTCTCGGCTGTGTTTGCCGGCAGGGCAAATGCGGCGACAAGTTTGGGGCGGTAGCTCAATTGGTTAGAGTACCGGACTGTCGATCCGGTGGTTGCGGGTTCGAGTCCCGTCCGCCTCGCTTGAAAAGACCTCTCGGAAACGAGGGGTTTTTTAGTTTTTGAAGTCAGGACCCTAACGCTCAAATCCGGTATCGACTTGTGGTCGTCGGTTCGAGTACCGGATTCTGTCACGCTTGGGTTGAGCGGGCATTGGCTTTCAGCCATTCTCCTATGGCCTTCCAGTCTTCGACCTGTAGGGCCAGCGGACGACCACCTCGGCGTTCGGGATTCGTCGCCACGGGATGGTTGAGTTTGGCGAACAGCCTTGTCCGGTCAGGTGCAATGATGGGGACTGTGCGGTCCGCCGTTTTTAGCTTCGAGGCTGGGATGCTGTACACCGAGCAAAGCGACCGACCTGCAGTTCTGCCGAGCGCAGCTATTGCCTGCGGCTGTAGCACACGAATCGTCTCGGTAGCGGGGAGGCTGTCTCCCCCGTTAGCCGGGATATGTCGAGCTGGTCTTGTCGGTCTCCCAAACCGTGACGTGTCGGAGCTTGGCGCGTGGTGCCGCCGCTCTGACAGCCGGGGAAAGGAGTTCGAAACACACCCGGGCGATATTCTCAACCGATGGATTGATTCCGCCGCGTGCGGTGTTGAACTCGGCTGTGTCGTCGTTGAGATGGGTGTGGTCGAATCGGGCGATGATGTGCTCGACGGTGAGCCGCTCAAACTCGGCCAGGGAGAGTTCCGGCGGCCCGGCTTGTTGCACGGGCACCTCGACGCACGGCTCAACCCGGTAGTTGTGACCGTGCCCGCGAGGGTTGTTGCACTTGCCGAAAATCCGCCGGTTCTCTTCGTCCGAAAGCGTCGGCACGTGCAGCCGGTGTGCCGCGGCAAAATCGAACTGCTGCCGGAGCAGCGCGACGGTGGGAGCCTGGGGAGACATTTCGATCGAATAGTAGGGGCTCAGTTGCCAACGAACGGAGGCAATCGCGACACCCCCGGGCAACTCGCGGTCGAGTGAGCTGAGAGCTTCCTGCAGAACGATGGCGGGGTACTCGCCCGGTCCCCGCGCACACGCGGCGGCGATGACGGGGATTGCCGTCGACCGCGCTGCGCGATCGATGTCTTTGATGTTGATGCAGTAGCCGGTCATGGGGTCGACCTGGCCGCGGCATCGAACATCGAGCTCGTAGTGCCGTCCGAGACCCAACATCGAAGGAAACGACGCGAACGAGTTGTGCGCGGGCTCGCCAAACGATGCGGCACCGTCATTGACGCTGAATCGCACTGTGCGGGTGAGTTCGACCATGGATCATGGTAGGGGTATTGGGTATCGGCGAAACACACGCGTAGCATGTCCGTGTGGTACGATGACGATCGATGCGAGGTAGCTACCGATGGATAGTGCTTCAGGTCATGCTGGTCAGGAGTCCGCGGCCGCGAGCATCCGTGCGAGGTTAATTGCGGCCAATCGACGGTTCTATGCCAACGACTCCATCGCGGAGTTTATCCTGCCGGGCGAACTGGAGAGGCTGCAGGCCGAAGTTCAGGAGAATCTCCAGGGGGTCCTTGATGCGCTCGTGATCGACACTGCCAGCGACCACAACACCCGGGACACTGCCAAGCGAGTCGCGAAGATGTTTGTGACCGAGGTGTTCCGTGGGCGATACGTGCCGATGCCGCCGGTCACGGAGTTCCCAAATATTGAGCGCCTGAATGAGCTGATGATCGTGGGCCCGGTGACGGTTCGCAGCGCCTGCTCGCACCACTTGTGCCCGATCATCGGACAGGTGTGGGTGGGCGTCATGCCCAATGAGCACTCAGCGCTGATCGGCCTTTCGAAGTATGCGCGGCTTGTGGAGTGGGTGATGGCCCGGCCGCAGATCCAGGAAGAGGCCGTCATCCAGCTCGCCGACTTGCTCCAGGAAAAAATGCGTCCGGACGGCCTTGCGATCGTCCTCAAAGCCGACCACTACTGCATGCAGTGGCGCGGCGTGAAGGACATGGACTCGAAGATGGTCAACAGCGTCATGCGCGGCAGTTTTCTGAAGAACCCCGACCTTCGGCGCGAGTTCCTGTCGCTCCTGCACGACAGCGGCCAATCTTAAGAGGAATCACCATGCTGGTACGTCTCCTATACGCGAGCAAAGCTCGGGACCCGATCACCAACGAGACTATCGCGAGCATCCTGTCCCAATCCCGCAAGAACAACCCGGAAACGGGAGTGACCGGCGTGCTGTGCGTCTGCCACGGGGGGGTGTTTATCCAGGTGCTTGAGGGCGGGCGCGATGAGGTGAACCAGCTCTACAGTAAAGTGCTCCACGACAACCGGCACATCGATGTGACCCTCCTTGACTACGCGGAAATCCCGGAACGCCGGTTCTCGGGTTGGCGGATGGGTCGTGTCGACCTCGACAAGGTCAACACAGCGGTCGTGCTGAAGTACTCCGAGAAGCCGCGGCTCGACCCGTTTGGAATGTCCGGCACCGTGGCGCTCAAGCTGCTGGAGGAACTGGCAAGCTCGGCGTCGATCGTGGGCTAAGTTTGGTTACTCGCGAGAACAGCGCGGCTTTGACATTGCATCACTCTTCATGATTGTGGTCGTTCGCGAGCACGTCGGACCACCTCGCTGAGCACGCTTCCTGCCGCCGCGACACCGCTCAAATACGCCCCCTCAACACGGCCGCCATGTGCCCAATCCCCGCACGCGGCGATAAGACGCTCGCGATCAACGAGACATCCTTCATTTGTTCGCTGGTCCGTGTTCGCGAATCTCCACCGATGCGTTTTGAGCGTGATGGTCGGCGATGCCGGGACGCGAAGTGCTTCAAAGAAGGCTCTGAGCAACTCGTGGGCAACCTCATCCTTGTCCCGCTCGATGTTCGCTTCGCTCCAGCCGGGCGACGCGTGCAACACCCATGTCTCACGCGGAGGCCTTTTGGGCTTTGATGAGTCCCGTGCGACCCACGAGAGTGGAGCACTGTCGAGCCCGCTTTCCAGGTTGACAAAGACGCCGTCGAAATCGATTGGCACGCGCGCGTCAAACGACACCATCGCTGACCAGCACGGCCGCATCCTGACCGAGAGCGCCTGATCACAAAGACTCGGAGAATCAATCAACAAGTCCGCGGCTTGGGGTGCTGGCAACGCAACGATGACCGCGTCGAATATGCCAAGGTCCGTGTTCTTGTCGTCCTTGAGGGACCAGCGGCCTTCGGCGAAGTGAGTCGTCACGACCCGGACACCGAATCGCACCTCACCGTGGCCCCCAAGTGTTTCGACAAGGTGACGCACCACCGCGTTCATTCCAGGAATGCCGACGTATCGCACCCGATCATCCGACGTTTCGGTGATGGTGCCGACGGAGTTCATCTGCCCAATCCGGCCACGCCATCGACCGGCGATGCCATCGTGCACCCAGCTCTCAACGAGCCGCTCGAACCGCTCGTCCTTTGTCGTGAAGTACTGAGCGCCGTGGTCGAACCACAGGTCGTCCTGACGACGGGTGCTCATGCGACCGCCCGGGCCACGGCCCTTGTCAAAGACCATGACGTCGGCGTTCTGATCCGCCAGCGTCCGCGCGGCAGCCATCCCCGCCATTCCACCCCCTACCACTGCGACGCGCAGATTGTCTCGCGACGAGGTCACGTTCATCTCCCCAGTGTATTTGTGCAGGGCCATCCGAGCGGCGTGTTCGTGAAGTGGGCGACCATGATGGCCACCCATTCCCGGGCAGAGCGAGAGGACGTGGGACCACCTACCGACATGAGAGCACCGCCTCCGCCGCGCGGCGTCCCGACTCCAGAGCGCCGTTAATCGAGGCGTTGTCGACATGGTCACCGGCTACGAAGACGCGGTCGGCTTTCGTCATTACGGATCGACGCGGCATCGCCAATGCCGGGGCATCCTCGCTCGGCAGCGCGTGTTCAATGAAGTCGGTTCTGAGGTGTCGCCAGTCATCCACCTGGCCTCCGAACCACTCCCGCAGCTGAGAACGAACTCTTGGTACGAGGATCGAGTCGTGCAGCGAC
>JBBRUT010000094.1:0-14096 GCA_038247555.1 Phycisphaerales bacterium
AAGGCCAAGCGCGTCAGCGCCCTCGACGCGGCGGCACAGGTGCTCGCCGCGAGCGAGGTGCCGATGCGGGCCAAGGAGATGATCGCCGCGATGGAGGCCAAGAAACTCTGGACCAGCCCCGGCGGCAAGACCCCCGAGGCCACGCTCTACGCCGCGATCATCCGCGAAATCGCCGCCAAGGGCACCGCCGCCCGCTTCAAGAAGCACGAGCGCGGCGTGTTCGTCGCGGGGAAAGGGGCCTGAGCCATGAGCACGCCCCCCGCCCCGCACGCGACGCTCGGCCGCGAAACGCGACTCGAAGCCGTGCTGCAGGCCGCCCTGTACGTGCTCGGCGCACGGCAGGACCGGATGCTGACCATCGAGGAATGGACGGACCTCGCCCGAGCCGTCGCCGCGTGCCAAGAGCGGACGACGGCCGAGTACCTGACCGAGCACGACTTTGAGGACATCGCCGAGCGCTATCCCCTCGAATGGGACGAAGCGACGGACGGCCCGCTGCCCCCCGCTCACAACTTAGAGGAGTGAAAAGATCATCATGCCTGGCTCCTAACCGCCGGGCCGTCGGCCATTCTGGCTGGGGAGTGGGCGTTTGGGCCCCTGCTGTGTGATCCTGCCCCGGGCCGCGTAAAGTCCACCGCAATTTGAAGAGGAATCTATGAACGAACAGCAAGCCAACGCGCTCTCTGAGATTTTCAGCGGAGAAGCATGGGACAGCGGAGGAGGCATTTGGCTCGCCGCCTACTGGCGTGGCGACGGGAAGTACATTGTTTTCTCCGGGGACGCGGTGTGCGAGTACGACAGCGAGGAGGCTTTCGACAACGCCAGCGTCGCGAAGACGATTGTGCTCGCGAGCGGCGATGAGGAGTTCTGGGTCGTCGCGGACTCGAAGGGCGGTGTGATCTACCGCAGCCCCGATCTGAAGACTGGTTGGCGCTCACAAGAGGAAGCGGCACACGAGGCCCAGGGCTTCACGAGCCGTACTGGAGATCGGTTCTCTGCAGTGCGGCTGAGCGACGCCTGATCGCCGTGTTTGAGGGCGGCACGCATTGGCGAGCATTGGCGAACCTACGCCGCTGCCCATCTACGCATTATCGCGCGGGAACGCCGCGATCCGCGGCTCAATCCATGCGATCAACTCACCTGCCAGCGCCGGCGTCGGAAGCGTTGATCCAGCGGTTCGGAGTGGGTGAAGGAGGCGATGGCGGTCCAGCAAAAGAAACACCTGGCCGTTATTAACCTGACGACGAAACTCGTCCTCCTCAGGAGCGAACGGCATGGTCAGACCACGGCGCGGTTTCACGCTGAAGTCAACGAGCTTGTTCCACAACTCCAGATTCGGCGTGTGCAGCTTCGTTGTCCAGTCGTCTCCGCTCGCGCACTGAATCAACAGCACAGGACGCCCACCCCAGCCGTCCGTAAACGGAGCCCACGCGACAAGGTCAAGCCCTCCATCTTTGGCGCTCGGCGCCGCCCATCTACTAACCCCATCCGGGATCGCCGGCTCACCAATCGCTCCTGCCAGTGCCAAAACCTTGGCTTCTACCACTGTTGCTTTGGACCGAGACCAACCAACTCGCTCAACCTGCCACCGTTGCAGGGCAAGCGATTCATGGCTGAGTTTCTCGAACAGCTCTCCCTGTTCAACATAGTTCTTGCCGCATTCCGCGACGACTTCTTCGCGATAGTGCGGAAGCATTGCCAGTGTGACGCAGAATGAAAATGCGGGCCGCGATTTCCAGTCCGCGGTTCTCTCGGCCCGATCTCCGTGCCGAGCGATCGCCGCCCCGGACCCGAGTAATGACACTCGGCGGTCGAGTTCTCCCCACAACGTCGACACCCACTCGTTCGCAAACTCCTGGCTCTCGTAAGCATTGCCTTCTGTGAGCGCATCCACAATGTCGCTTCGCGTAACGACGTCCGTGACGAACAGCAGGCTCGCCTCGATCCAATCAACATGAATGTCGCATCGGCAGTTATGCTTGTTGACAGACCGCGACGTACCAGTTGCAGGCAAACGGAACATCACTTCAAGTCCTTCTCAATCGATTCGACCACCGACGGGAAGAGCTTGGCAAGCTGCACGACATCCTTCGACAGCCGTAGTGTTGCCTCGGTCACGCGATGAGAAGCCTTGTGTAGGTGGGCTGCTCGGAGCGCTTCCTCCGTCTCGTCAGCCGCAGTCTCGATGTGCGTTGCCACTTGTGCCTCGGATACACCCGACATTCGCTTTGCCACTTCGAATGAAGGTCGCTCATTACGTTCGAGGTACTCCACAGCCTTGTCGCTCGTAAGAATGCGACCGAAGTCGTCAACTTTTCGAGAGTCCGTGAACAATGGTTCATGCTTGCTGTTGCCGAATAGCCACAATGCGAAGTTCTCGAGTTGCTTGAGGTGTTTGTCGGGCACCGGTTTCTGGGCGGCCTTGGGATCTGCATCGATCTTGATGTGCAGATACTGCCGTACACCCTCGGTTCGAAGAGACAGGTACAGCACGCTGAACCGCTCTTCAACCTTCTCTGTGTCCACCGTGCTGGAAGCGTTCTCCATCTGCATCAGCAACCTGTAGGCAATGTAGTTCTGCCGTACCGTGGGAAGCTTGCTTCCGATGCGCCTGCGGACTTGTTCGTACGTCAGCTTGTCGCCATCGATCAGGTCGGCGATGAACTGAGCCTTCTCTGCGGGTCGCCACTCCTTGATTCCGGTTACATGTCTGAATCCCAGGTAGGCCTTCACCGACGCCCGGTCTGGCATGAGCATGTATGGAATGCGAGTGGAGAGATCCTTCATGCGACCAGGAGCCGTTCCCTCGACGAGACTCCGCCACGTCCCTCCGGATAGGTCTCCCTTGGCCGCCAAGCTCAGCATCTTCAGCGCTGCCAGTCTGCGATTTCCCTCCACCACGACCAGTACCGTCTTGGAGCCCATCTTCTCGCGTACCGCAATGAGTGCTTCTTGCGGCCAGTAACCGCTCTCGCAAAAAGAGGTGGCGAGTTCCTCGAGCGTCCAATCCTTCATCAAGTCCAGTACTTCGGACTGGCTCAAGCCCTTGGCGACACGTTCACGACCAAGGCGGGGATTGCGAGGATCAAGGTGCAGCTCATCCAGACTGGCATACTCGATCTTGTCCGGAACAGACACGCTCTTAGAGGAGGTGACGGCGCGACTGGCTGGTCTGGCGGGTGGCATGGGTGATGAGTGTACACGGACCCCCAAGGCCGGAGCCGGTCCCATTCGCTCCAGCACGAGGACGGCAGATGTCGCAGTGCATCGATCGATGCAATCCAGCATTCACATTCTGCTCGTGTGAAACGCAGCGAACTGACGCCGCACGAGTTGCTCCTTGTTCAACGCTTCAGACGCCACTGATCCCCAAATGAACCGAACGTCGCTCGGTCACGTGTCGTGCATGACGCCGTCGCGGCTGGCGCGTTGCGCCAGGGCGCGTGCCGCCGATCGAGATTTGCTCATGGAGATCAATCATCCCAATTGGTGGGATCACGCAGTGTCCAACACCCCTACCGGTCGTACACTGTTGACGTTGGCCCGCCACACCCTAGTATTGCCCGAACAATGAACGCCCCGAAGGCACCATTCCTATTCATCGATCTCTTCGCCGGACTCGGCGGGTTTCACGTCGGCCTCGCACGGATCGGCGGCGACTGCGTATTCGCCTGCGAGATCGACCCAGGCCTCCAGTCGCTTTACGCGCAGAACTTCAGCATCGCCGCGGCCGCCGACATTCGCGCCGTTCACGCGTCCACGGTTCCCGACCATGACGTCCTTGCGGCCGGGTTTCCCTGCCAACCGTTCTCGAAAGCGGGGGAGCAGCTCGGCACCGAGTGTGAGTTCGCTGGTGATCTGTTTGGCAAGCATCTCCTCCGGATCATCGCGCATCGACGCCCCGCGTTTCTCATGCTGGAGAACGTCCCGAACCTCGCACGCCACAATCGCGGCGAAACCTACCAGCACATGCGAGCGGCGCTCGAGGGTCTTGGGTACACCGTAGATCAGCGCCTTCTGTCTCCACACCGCTTCGGTATCCCGCAGATCCGAGAGCGGCTGTTCATCGTCGGTTCCCGCACCGGGTTGGCTCACTTCGAGTGGCCAAGCGCGACCGACGACGAGTTGAGCATCGACAGCGTGCTGGACGAGAAGCCCGAGGGTGCGCGGACCCTGCCCCAGCAGTACATCGACTGCCTAAATGTGTGGCAGGAGTTCCTTGACCTGTACCCCAAGGACAAGGAGTTGCCGTCATTTCCCATCTGGTCGATGGAGTTCGGTGCGGACTATCCGTTCGAAGAAAGCGTTCCCGCGACGCTCACCCCGCGGCAACTCTGTCAGTACCGCGGCACACATGGCGTTCCACTTAGGGAGTTCGAACCCGAGGCCCGGATGGAGCATGTTCCGACGTACGCCCGCGAGAGTGCATTTCCCGACTGGAAACAGCAGTTTATCCGTCAGAACCGTGAGTTGTACCAGCGGAACAAGAAGTGGATCCGACCCTGGATGAAGAAGCTCGCCCCTTTCCCGGCAAGCCTTCAGAAGTTTGAGTGGAACTGCAAGGGCTTCGAGCGATCCGTCTGGAAGACCGTGGTCCAGTTCCGGGCATCAGGCGTTCGCTTCAAGCGCCCGACCACCGCGCCGGCGCTCGTGGCGATGACGACGACGCAGGTTCCGATCATCCCTTGGCAGCGGCGATACATGACAGTTCGAGAATGTGCCCGGCTGCAAGATCTGGACATGGCCCACCTGCCCAGCGCATCCACTCGCGCATACAAAGCGCTCGGGAACGCGGTGAATGCTCGCCTGGTCGAGTTGGTGGGCAGGTCGTTGCTCCAGCCACTGCTGACCAGGTACGACGCATCCACAATGCGGCCGGAACGGGCCGCCACGCAACGCGGCTCTCTTGTGGTTGCATGATCACGTCTCCGACGCGCCGACGATCTGCATGTCGGGCTCCATCGCCATGAGGACGGCCCGCGCGAGACGTGCCTGCTCGCCCTTCACATAGTCGTCGGGAATCTCGACTGGCTTCCCATCTTCGTCTGGACTCCGCTCGCGGTCCGCCTCGGCCAGCGCCTGCTTAAACAGGCCGAAGCACACGGGATACTCGTAGTTCTCCTGGAACGACTTCATCGTCTTCTCTGTGAGGTCCTTCGCCTCGACGACTTTTTCGTACGGGGTGAACGCCTTGTTCAGGAACCAGACGACGCTCGTGATCGCGTTCTTGTCGTTGGGATCTTCACGGTGGATCTGGCACTCGCCGACAGTTTCGGCGTCCCAGCTCATCTCATCCCACTTCTCGCGACCGAGCCAGTTGATCTCAATGTTGAAGTCGCCACCGACCGTGTCCTTGTCCTTCGGCGGCTCCTCGGGCTTGGCCACCTCGATTGCCCCATCAGCGGTCAGCAGCACTCCGAGTTCGGGGACGACGAGCGCCACTTTGACTGGGAATGAACCAAGTGGCGCATCGGCGACCGCTGCGACCGTGAGACGCACCTTGCCTCCGAGCAGCCGCCCAGTCGAGGTGATCGAAGCACGCCCGTTCAACTCGCCGCCGAAAACGACCTTGAGCGACTCCGCGTGCTTCGGAAGGAAGCCATTCTTGGCATTGATCGAGAGACGCAGGGGACTCGTCCCGCCCTGCTCGAGCTTGAGCGGATTCGAATCGATGACCAACTCGGTTGGTACTTCGGGCAGCATTGAGTCATCGACATTGCGCTTCACGCCCTTCTTCTTGCCGCGCCGCCGCCCCTTAGCCTTCTTCTTTTTCGGCTGCTCACCACCGCCCTTCGTGCCGACGGACTTGCCCTGCAGATATGCGCCGATCTGTGACGACAACTGTCGCTTCACCTTTTCGGTCGTGGACTTTGTCGCATCCTCCTTGGTCTTCTGCTTCGCCATCTCCTCAAGTTCGTAGAGTTCGTCATCCTGATTGAGTTCGGTGACGACGCGATCGAGGATCGTCTGTGTCGTCGGCGAGTTCACCCCTGCTTCGCGAGTTGACGTGAACACCTGCCTGCGAGCGGACGCCGTGAGCCCCGTGCCATCCACAACGACGATCAGCCGCTTGAACAGAAAGAACAGTTCCAGTTCCGTCTTGAGCCATCGCCGCTCCTTCACGATCTGCCGCTGCCCGTTGAGCGCGATCGTCAGCCCCTGTTCCGCGCGAACGTAGTAGTCGGTTCCGGCAGATTCCTTCACCACAAAGTAGTGGAGCTTCACCGACCCGATGTCGGCCCCGAGATCGATATCGCGGGAGTCGGAGTATTCGGATACCGCTTCACTCCGCAGTAGATGCAGCAGCCCGTTCACGACTCGCTTCTCTGTTTTCTTGAACCTGGGCACGCGGCGCTCGATGATGCGAATCGGCAGAGCAGGCTCTGGAAGTGCACTGTGGAAAAGCTGCCACAGACTTCCTGTCGGGAGGTCGGCACGACCGGCGTAACCCTTCAACTGGTAGTCGAGAAGCTTGACGTGGGTGCCGTGCCCGAGTTCTGGGATCTCGGTCAAGTCCAGGCGAGGAATGCTGCCATCGCGTGCGGCAAGGTACACGTATCGGCCGATCTTGCGATTCGGCGGCTCCTCGTACTTGACGATCGACACTCCAATCTCATCGGAACGGCCGTTCAACAAGTTGGGCGCGCGGCGCGACACGATCACCGCGCGCGTTGCGAACTTGTACGAAGCGCTGCCACCGGCGTTGTAGACGCCCATCAGGTGACGCTTGCTCAGTTTGGTGGAGCCGTCGATGGAGAGCAGCGTCTTCAGGAAGTCATCTGGATGCTGCCCGACACCCTTGTCCTCAATCGCGATAGTCGGACGATCAGAATCGCCGGACTCCAGCATCGAGACCTGGATGTTGTCCGCCAACTGACGGCGTGCCTCTTCGCTCAGGCCGGACAGGCCATCCGCCGGAACGTTGAACCACTTTGCGGCAGCGGCGTGCGGCGTCTCGGCTGTTTCGCCGAGCGTCTCAGCCTTGAGGTCAAGCATTGCATCGATGCAGTTGGTGGGGCGCTCGACGAGCGCGAGCGCGGGATCCGTCGCGACCTCCACCGTGTGCGAGTTGTTGTCCCGCCCACCAAGCGGATTCCAGATGACACCGCCAATGTCCTTCTCGACCTCTCGAATCCAGCGGTCCAACTCGTCGCCCGTCATGATCGTAAAGAGTTTCTCTGATAGTTGGCGATTGATCTTCATGCGGGCTCCTTTGCCGACCGTTCCTTCAACCAAGACTCCCCTGCGGCTGTTAGCAGCAGTTTGGCTTCAACTCCGCGACCCTTCAGGTCCACGAGTCCAAGTTCGCGCGTGCGCCCCACGATGGCAGCGCGGTGGGAGATTGCCAATGTTGGCGTCCATTCTGCGTGAGCGAGCGAAACGAGCTCATCGACCCTTTGCTGGTTACCAGCCGCCCGCTTGATGATGCGAAGCACTTCACGGATCGCATTCGTCTCCCCGGGTGAAGACGCTATCCGCCGCAGGAAAACCCTGCGCTCTGCATCGCTGAGCGTCGACCCCTCACACTCCCCGAGCAGCGGGCTCGCTTCGATGCCGAGCGCCCAACCATCAGCGGAGAGTCGGAGCCGTTCATCTTCCAGGTCGACCAGCCCCAGGATTTCGAGCGGGCCAGGGGCTGATCCCGACCGCTTGGCAGTAGTGAAGTGCGCAATGAACCGATCGAGTGCCTTCCGCTCATCATCTCCGCAGGGGAATGCGGTGCTCCGTCGCTCGGCACCTCGAGTTCCACTGCGTTCTTCCTCTGCACGAAGGCGCACGCCGACCAGCCGGGCGCAATGCGCGGCCGCCTGGTGGAATGATCGAATCGTCGGCCAATCCGATTCGGACGCGAGATTGCACGCGACACGGAGAGCGATCTTCAAGGGGCTGAGACGATTTGTGAGTGCCGAGATCGTGACTCCGCTCTCACCTGGCGCAGCGAACACGGGGGCGTGCTTATCCGTCGGTCGAGCGAGAAGCGGCTCAACGCTTGAAAGGATTTCCCGCCCACCGGCCGTCGCTGGCTCTTGGGCAGCGGGGTCGTTCTGGAGCACCAGTTGGTTGCGGATTGCCACTTCTACGAACTCATCCACTGACCTGTATCCCGAATGGGGCGCAGCGACCTTCGCCCGCATTTCGCGGGCAAGGGTTTCGTCCAGTCGGATGATGGTGATCTGATGCGCCATCGGTGCACATAGCCTACACAGTCAGATTTAGATGTCAAATAGAGACTCTAAATGTCAGACGATGACATTCACTTGGACAACACGAACGGTAAGTGTTTGGGTCTGGCCAGCCCGCCTCCGGGATCTACTTGAATCGCCAGCTCAGGCACCTGCCGCCGAACTCGGGTGACGGAGGTGCTTGGGCAGAGCCACAGATTCCCGTATCACGTCACCGAGCATTCGTGACTGCAGGCTCGTTCGCACGAGATGCCCTTGAAGACGGCTTCGCTCAACGGAATCCGAGACCCATTCGAGAATACCCGCGCATCTCGCTCCTCGTCCCTCTAGGAAGCAAACAGAGGGGCGTGCGTTGACTGCTACTGACCCGGGAACCTCAGGTGGACTGGGCTGCGTTCCGGACAGGGAGCCACTGAACGGCGTATGTAGCCGGAGGACTCGCTTTGCAGATTTCCGGCGCATCCTTCGCCCAAATTGCATAAAGGGGATGCAGACGGGCACACGCGTGCAGGCGACGACAGGAATCTGCGCGAAAATGTCCCATGCCGTCGTGAACTGGTCTGCGAACGGGTTAGGTGCTCTATGGCGACATGCAGTGTCGGGCACGGACTGGCCGATCCCGCGCGACAGATCGCCGCGCTCGACAAAGGGGTACGGATGAACGCCATGACTCACGATGACAGAATCGACAAGTCGGCGCGACACTTTCCGAGGCACGCGCAGATATAGAGACCGCCAGGGTCCGTCAAAGCCCCGGCAAGTCCGTCAGAGTCTCCGCCACTCCGAGTGGCCTTTGCGTAGATGGGTAGAGGACGGCCTCGACTGACTACGCACGCAATCGAACCAGCCCCAGCAACCCAACCCGTAACGACCCCACACCAGCCCGCCTCGACGCAAGGTGCGTCGCGGCTCCAGTCTTCCTGCGCCGTCGTGGCGATCGGGGTGTTTTCATGGATGAACTCTCGGCTCGAAAGACGGACGTCGCGGTGATCAACGTCCGCGAGGTGGCGGAACTCCTCGGCGTCAACGCCCGCACGGTGTGGCGCTTGGCGCAGCGGGGCGAGATCCCCGCGCCGATCCGGCTGGGCGAGCGGGTCGTGCGCTGGCGGCTCTCTGATCTCCGTGAGCATCTGGACCGGAAGGCCGCTGGCGCAAAGGGGGCGCGTCGATGAGCGTGGCCGCCGACGGGAACAACATGCCTTCGGGCACAGCCCCGCACGGCTGGCTCGCCATCGGCGCTGAGCGCGTTGATGGCGGCTGGCGCTATCCCGAGCGGAACGCGCAGGGCGAGCGCATCGGCACGCTGACGCGTTGGGACGCCCCAACGGAGGGCCAGCCTCGCTACACGGCCGCTAAGGGCGGCAAGCGCGGCCTGATCTTCCCCGCCGATGGGCTGCCCGCCTATGCGGGCACGAGCCCGCGCGATCCGGTCCTCGTCGCCGAGGGCGCGAGCGACACCGCATGCCTGTACACATTCGCCTTCACGGCCGTGGGCGCGCCGATGGCCGGACGCGGTGGGGACGATCTCGCCTGCTTGCTGCAAGACCGCCACGCCGTCATCGTCGGCGACAACGACGATGCGGGGCGGCGGAGCGTCGAAACACTGTGCGCCGCGCTCGTCGGCGCGTGCGCGTCCGTGCGGTTCACATTCCCGCCGGAGGGACACAAAGACGTGCGCTCGTGGGTCGCGGATGGCGGCGCGGGCGATGCTGACATAGCGCGGCTGATCGAAGAGTCTCTGCCATATGCGCCACCAGCGCCCGAGACGCCGGACCGGCCGCCCGTGCCGGAGTTTGAGCCCTTCCCCACCGAGGCGCTGCCGAAGGCCGCCGCCGATCTTGTGCGGGCGGCGGCGGATTCGTTGCAGGTTGATCCGGCGATGCTGGCTCCGCTCGCGCTGGCGACGATGGCCGCTGCGATCGGCAACGCCCGCACCATCGCGCTCCACGCTTCCTGGCGTGAGCCCGCGGTGCTGTGGGCGGTCGTCGTCGCGCCATCCGGCTCGGGCAAGTCGCCGGCGCTCGAGCTCGTCACGCGTCCTGCGGAACGCCGCGATGCCGAGGCCCTCCGGTCGTTCAAGGAGGCAATGAAGACGCACTCCGCCGAGGTGGTCCTGCACGAGAAGGCAATGCGGGCATGGGAGCGGGGGTCCGGCAAAGGCAATCTCGCCTCCACGCCGCCCACCGCACCTGAGGCACCGGTGTGCGAGCGATACGTCACCAATGACGTCACCATCGAGGCGCTGGCCGCCATGCTCGCCGCCAGCCCGCGCGGGCTGCTGCTGGCCTGCGACGAACTGGCTTCGTGGATCGGCTCATTCGGCCGGTACGCAGCCAACACCGGCCGCGCTGCGGGCGAGTCCTCCCGCTGGCTTCCGATGCACGGGGCGCAGCCGTTGAAAGTCGATCGTCGCACCTCGCCTCCGCTTCGCGTCGAGCGGGCGTCGCTCAACATCGCCGGGCTCATCCAGCCGGGGGTGCTGGCGTCGGCGCTGACGGGCACGGATTACGACTCGGGGCTTGTGGCTCGGCTGCTCCTGTCAATGCCGCCGACTCCGACGCGGCGCTGGCGGCCCGGCGGACTGTCGCCCATGGTCGAGCGGGTCTTCAGCGCGATGGTCGAGAAGCTCTACGGCTTCGACATGCCCGAGGATGAGATCGGCACGCCCATGCCGCGCGCCCTGCCGCTCGACGAGCAGGCGGTTCAGCACTGGGCCGAGTACTACAACGAGCTGAACCAGAACATGGCGGGCCAGGACGAGCGGGCGCGGGCGATGCTCTCCAAGCTCGAGGGCGGTGCGGCACGCCTGGCGCTGGTCGTCCACCTCGGCCGAGTCGCCGGCGGCGAGGATGTCCGCGCGGACGCGATCGACGGCGAGTCGATGCGCCGGGGCGTCGCTCTGGCGAAGTGGTTCCGCCGCGAGGCCGAGCGGGTGTACCTGCGCCTGGCCGAGGGCGACGACGACCGCGAGGCCCGACAACTGCTGGATCTAGTCCGCCGCAAGGGCGGCAGCATCAGCGGGCGGGAGCTCGTGCAGTCGTCGCGGGCGTTCCGCGCCGTGAAGGACGCGGAGGCCGCCCTGTCGCGGCTGGTCGACGCGGGCCACGGCGCTTGGGTCACCCCGCCGCAGCGCGGCCCTGGCGCACCCAAGGCCCGCCGGTTCTTCCTGCCCGGACAATCCGGCGATCCCGTCTACAGAAACCCCGCTGGCGGTGCCATGGAAGGGGATTCCGTTTGTGTTGACGGTGTAGACATGTCCAGCACCGGCACCGCGGGAGGTGCCGCGTGCTGAAGTGGGACCGCAGTTGGACCCGGGCCTTCATCGAAGGTCGGCACCTCGACGGTCGGCGCAGCACACAGCTCGTCGCCCGCGTCGTCGCGCTTCGGCAGATCGCGTCCGTTCCGATCATGCCGCACCCGTGCGGCCGCGAGCGACGGCTTTACCTGGCGATGGCCAACCAGGGGCAGGGGTGGGAGGCAGTGGGTGTGTACGGGTCGGCGGGGTCGGCAAAGCGATGGTGCGAGCGAACGCTCAAGGAGGCAACGTCATGAATCGATGGCAACGCAGTCTGCACGAGGCCGGTCGCGTAGTCGCGGCCCATGTGCTCAGCAACCACAAAGCCATGGCGAAGGTGTACCACGACGCCGGCGCGTGCTGGCCGTCGAGAGAACTCACCTCGATGTACCGGGAGGTCGTCATGGCCATCGGGCCAATGGCAGCGGCTCTCGCCGAGCGAGATCGGGAGCCGGAACTTCCGCCACACCTGAAGAACAAGCCCATCGAGCTGCAGGCCGTCGGCCAGATCGACATGTTCGACCATCAGTCCTGCGACTTCCGGGCCGCCTCGGACCTTGCGCTGATCGCCGACTTCCGAATCGACGCCTTTGGGGACCCTCCGCAGCGATGGTCGCAGCGCGGCGAGTGGGCAGGCTCGATCGCCGAGCGGCTCGTTAGCCAGCACCACGCACTGATCGTCAAGGCCGCGCGGGAACTGTTCCTGCACGGCGTGGTTTCCATCCCTCTCCCGGAAAGGAAAGAGTCATGATGTCTCTCACCCAGATTGCCCAGAACAAGAAGCAGCAGGCCCGCGCTGCGTTCATCGACGCGGCCTGGTCCCAAGAACCGCCTGAACGCTTGGCGGAGTTCGCCAACGACGCCGGGATGGAGCCCGCCGCGGCGGACGCAATCATCGCCCGCATCGCGGATGCCCGCACCGACTTCGACGCCGCCGACAGCGTCATGCGTCTGCGGCGTGCCGCGAGCAAAGCCAGGGCCCACTCCGACGCGGTTCGCGCGCAAGCACAGGCGGCGATCGACAAGCTCGAGGAAGAGGCGGAAGCCGCCGCCCGCGAGGCCGATGGCGTGCAGCGTGAACTCGGCGATGCAGAGTCCGCGGCACGGCGCGTGCTGGCCATCTACGAGGAAGGCCTCCTTCCTGCGTCGCGGCTGCCCAAGGACGTGGTCGCGATGCTCGAGCGGCGCGAGCAGGAGGGGACGGCCAACCAGGCGCACGCCGCGGTGATCGCCGCGACCAACGAGCGCAACAGCCTGCGCGAGGATGTTCAGCGGCTGGAGCGTGAGCTGCAGTACCTGCCCATCTCTCGCGACCGCAAGGAGCAGGAGACGCGCCTGAAGGATGAGATCGAGCGGGCCAAGGCCACCCTCGCGGCCGCGGAGACCCGTCTCAACGACGCCGAGCGGGTGCACGCCAAGGCACGCAAAGGGCTGTAGTCCCGCAGATCCCCACATGTATCGCCCCCTCTGGCCCACCAGCCGGGGGGCGACTTGACCCGTGCCACCGGCCAGCCCTCACTGTGACCCCGGCCGACCGTTCCGAAACGCGGCAGGGGCGGATGGAGATTCGCCCCATGGGCACCGTGTTCCGAAAAGCCTGGACCGCACCTCTTCCGCCCGGTGCGGAGTTCGTCGAGCTGCGCGGCAAGCGCCTCGCCCGCTACCGCATCCGCAGCGGCAAACTTTGCACCGCAGAAGTGTTCACGGCCGCCGATGGTCGCGTTCGCATCCGCGGCGAGACCAAGTCATACATCGCCAAGTTCCGCGACGCCGCCGGGTACTGGATCGAGCGTCCAACCGGCTGCTCCGACGAGACCGCCGCTCGGGCCGTTCTGGCCCAACTTGAACGCCGCGCGGAGTTGGTGAAGGCGGGCGTGCTCACGCCCGAGGAGGACGCGGCGTCCAAGCATGGCGCTCAGACGCTTGATGTGAGCCTCGACGCGTGGCGGGACCACCTGCGGCTCAAGGGCAGCACGGAGCACTGGTACACGCAGGCCCGTCGTCGCGTGGCCCGCGTCGCCAACGACCGGGGCGTGAAGCGCCTTCGCGACTTCACCGCCGCGACCGTGGAACGCTGGCTCACCGATCAGGTCGATACGGGGATGTCCGCGGGCACACGCAATGGGTACAGGCAGGAGTGCGTGACGTTTGTCAACTGGTGCGTCCGCGCGGGGCGGCTCACGCACAACCCGCTGCTGGCCGTCGCGGTGGCCGACCAGCGGGCAGACACACGGCGGCAGCGCCGGGCGCTCACCGTGGAGGAACTGGCTCGCCTTCTCGACGCCGCACAGCGTCGCCCGCTGGCCGATGCGCTGACCGTCCGGCGCGGGACGGCCAAAGGCAAGCCGCAGGCCAAGGTCTCGCCCGAGACGCGGGAAAACCTGCTGCGTGTCGGCCGCGAACGGGCGCTGATCTACAAGTGCTTGGTTCTCACCGGCCTGCGCAAGGGCGAGCTGACCAGCATCACCGTCAGCCAAGTGGACATGGGAGGGGGGGCGGGCGGCGTGCCGCACCTGCTGCTGCACGCCCGCGACGAGAAGAACCGGCGGGGGTCGGAGATCCCGCTGCGGGCGGACCTTGCCGCCGACATCCGCTCGTGGCTGGCCGACCGGCTGGTA
>JBBRUT010000095.1:0-13944 GCA_038247555.1 Phycisphaerales bacterium
CCCCAGAAGAAGATCGCCGTCCAGAAAATCAGCCCGTGCGACATGTGCGTGATCGTGTACGGATCGGCGAAGTGCTGCGAGCAGTGCGAGGTCCACACATCGCTGATCCAGAACGCCCAGTCACCCTCTTCGCACCACCACACTCGTCCCATCAGTTGCATGGAAATCACCATCGACGCGAACATCCCGGCAATGACGATCCACGGCAAGGCCTGCTGAAGGAACGAACCCGAGTCACGAGACTGCACTTTCGAAGGAAGCATGCCTCCAGCCTACCGCGCCGCGGCCGCCGCCGCTCTACACTCGGCCCCGACCTCGCCCCCCTTCCATCACCAACCCCAGCGGCCCATCCGCGGCCCGGAGCCAAACATGATCACCCTCGCAGATGCACGCCGAATCATCGCTGCCGCGGAAAAGAAGGCCGCCGCGATCGGCCAGCCCATGAACATCGCCGTCGCCGACGCTGGTGGCAATCTCGTTTCGCACGTCCGCATGGACGGAGCGTGGCTCGGCTCGATCGATATCTCGATCAAGAAGGCGTACACCTCGCGCGCATTCGACATCGCCACCAAGGACCTTGCCACCCACAGCCAGTCGGGCGGGCAGTTCTTCGGGATCAACGCGTCCAACGACGGCCGCATCATGATCTTCGCCGGCGGCATACCGCTCAAGAAAGATGGCAAGGTCATCGGCGCGATCGGCGTCAGCGGCGGCTCGGGCGAGCAGGACCACTCCGTCGCCGAAGCCGGTGCCGCGGCGTTCTGAGCCTTTCACTTCTGCCGGTTCCGCTGCTTCGCCGGACGCTTCGCTACCGCCGGCTCGAGGTCGATGCCCTGTTGCATCAGCAGGGATCGCCACGCCTTGGCGGCAAACCCGCCACGCTCCGTGAACGACCCGCTCTCCGCCCGCTTGATCAGCGCGGCAATATCTTCATAGGTAAAGACCCACGTCAGCCCGCCGTGGCTGGGCCCCTTGATCCGTGCGGCCTTGCGCATCAGGTCAAACGTCTTGGGCGAAATGTCCCCCGCATCGCAAAGCGCCTGCTTCGTGATGCCTTCCTGATTGAAACTGCTCGGATCAACATTCTGGCCGCGTCCCATATGCAGGCATCGTTGGCAGGCCGACCCTCCCGGGCGCATCCGTCGTCTGTTATGCTCCGGCATGAGCTATGCCTCCCGCCTGCCCTACGACTCGACCCGCATCCGAGCTGCCGCGGTCTACTGCTCCGACGGCCGCATCGGCGAGCACTTTGACGACTTTCTGCAGAACGGCCTCAGCCTCCCCCGCTACGACCGCGTCGCGCTCCCCGGTGGACCTGCCTGCCTTGCCGCCCACCCCGAAGCCCACCTCGAGGAACAGGGCGTTGTCGACGAACTCAAGTTTCTAGTCGAGGTCCACGGCCTGAAGCGCCTCGTGCTCATCGCCCACCAGTCCTGCGCGTTCTACACCAACCGACTTCACCTCAGCGAGCCGCGGCTCGAACTTGTGCAGCGTGCGGACCTTGTCCGCGCGGCTGCGTTCGTGCACCGCGTCACCGGCCTCGAACGCATCGAGGCCTACTTCGCGCGGCTCCGCTCCGACGATCAATCGATCCACTTCGAGCGCGTCGAAGCCTGATTCACCGTTCCAAACGAATCTGCTCCAGCATCCGCTCGATGTATCGCCACGCGTTCAGTTCCCGCCGGATCGCCTTCAGCGATGCCTGCGCAGGCTCACCGGTTAGCCCCTGAAACATCGCCCCAACCCTGGCAATATGTTCGGCCCGCTGGCCCCCGGCCCACTCTTCCAGCCTCGCCGCGGCGGCCGAATCGCCCGCCGCCCCAGCAGCCTCAAGCTCTTCACGCACCGCCATCATCTCCGCCAGGAACCCCTCCGGCAGCGTTCGATCCGCCTCCCGCGATGGCCCACCCAGCCGCGTGAGAAGCACATCCGCCCGCATCTCGGGGTCTTCGAGAGCCTGCCGAGCCTGATTCAGGGCAGCTGAATCACCCGCCGCCGCCGGATCATCACTCAGATCCGGATGCGCTGCGGCCGATCGGGCCAGATACGCCCTCGCAAGCGCGGCCGGATCCACCTGAAAAGCAGCAGGCAGGCCGAGCAGATCAAATGGGTCCAATGTCATCGAAGGACTCTACGCCGGTTTGACCCAGGGCCTCCGGTACGCCACGATGGTGCAGGGTGGAGGCTGGGTCGGCCGCAAGACGCGAAGGAGCGACGCACATGCCAAGGCATATCGGCATCGTTGGCGTAAGTCCGGAAGGAACCGCGCTGTGCTATCGCGAGATCTTCCGCCACGCGGCGAAGCTCATCGGCGACCGCGGCCACCCCATCGTCACCATCCACAACGAGCCGCTGGAGCGATACGTCGACGCCGTCCTGAAGGATGACTGGCACACCGTGGGCGAGTTGCTCGTCCGCTCATCCAAGGCCCTCGCCGGCTGCGGGGCGGAGTTCTGCATCGTCCCCGACAACCTCATGCAGCACGGCGTTCACCTCGCCGAGGGGGCTTCCCCCATTCCCTGGCTCACCATGACGGACCTGGTCGCCAAGGCTGTGGAAAAGGACAGCCGCAAGGTCGTCGGACTCATCGGCACCAAAATGGTCATGTTCGGGTCCACCTACCAGACCGCGCTGGGCCTCAAGGGTGTCCAGGTGCTCATCCCCGGTGAGGATGATGTCGAGGGCCTCAATACCATTATCTTCCGCGAACTGGTGTACGGCATCGTCCGCAAGGAATCGCAGTCCCGGGTCATGGAAGTCGTCCGCGGCCTGTCTGCGCAGGGGTGCGAGGCGGTCGTCTTGGGGTGCAGCGAAGCACCCCTGCTGATCAACCACGAAAACTCGCCACTTCCCGTATACGACGCCACTGATCTGCTCGCCGAGGGTGCGGTGCGGTTCGCAATCGGGGCCTTGGCCTAGTCGCGGAAAGGAAATCACGCGTTTCGGACCTAGAAGTCATAGGAACCTGAACTTCCTGTCCGGAACCGGGTTGCCCCTCTCGACGAATCGAAGCAGAATCTGTTACAGTAGTTACCGAGGGGTGGAACTGGGGGGAGGGATCAGGCGGGGCGGGGGTATGGTCGGGTGGAGGGTCCTGCCTCGAAGGCAGGGCCGGGATGCGGTACCCTCCCCGACCCAACATCACTTCCGCTAGACTCGGTGCTTTGGGGAAATGGAGCCCGACATGATCAACAGGACGAGCGATCAACTCATGGGCCGTGTATTCGGTCGGCAGCCTCGCAACAGCGCGGCGTCGATGGCGCGGCGGGCCGGGCGCATCGTGCGCCAGGCCGCATTTTTGGAAGCCCTTGAGAATCGCGTCCTGCTGGGCGTTGACCAGCCGGGCTTCCCGACCCCCTGGGTACCAGGCACCGGGCAGCTCGTCGCGCTGACAGTCGCTGCGGCGGATAACCCGACCAACGGCCGCGGCACCGCCACAGGGACAATCTCCTCCGCCAGCGAGGACGACATGTTCCGGTTCGTGATGCCCGGAGCGCCGAACACACGCGACTTCGTCAGTGTGCTCGCCGACACCATTTCGGTCAACTCGACACTGGATACGTTCATCCAGATCTATAACAACGCCGGAACGTTGCTCGCGACCGGTGCAAACAACGGCGTACTCAGCTCGACGGCCCCACGCGTCGCCCCCGACGGCTGGGCAGGATTCGTCGGCGAAGGCGGGATGACGTATTACATCCGCGTCCGCTCGCAGCTTGGCGCACTCGGGCCCGGCCGGACCGCGACGGGCGATTACCGCCTCAATATCGACGCCGCGTCGATCGCGGTGCCTCTCGATACGGCCTTCAATCCGGCGCCGGACAAAGGTCTAGACAACTTCGGCAACGGCTTTGTCTCGGGAGAGCTCACCGGCCTTCAGGAGGACATCGTCTATCGAGTAACGACCGGCTCGGGCGCAAACTGGGATTCGGTCGCAATCGCCAACGGCGTCGCGCAGAACTTCGCGAATCTGGATGTGCACCTCTCGGTGTATGACCAGGGCAATACCCAGGGCCAAGTCGTTCAAATCCGCGATGACCGGCAGGGCGGCCGCCTGACCAACGCGTATATGGCGTTCTCCAGTTCGCCCGATTCAACGTTCTTCTTCCGCGTGCGTTCCGATGAGCTGTCGCTGGCCCGCCCCGCCCTGGGCACCTTCGTTCTGGCGGTCGACATGGCCGCGCTCACCCTCGCTGTCGATCCTGTGACCCACATCAGTACACCGAGGCAGGACAATGTCTTCGGCCCGGATGTCGGCCCAGTCGATGTCCCGGGAGGAACCGGTGCCAAGCTGTACCAGTTCCAGGCGCAGGGCTCGGGGCTGACGATCATCACGGTGATCGGCCAGCAGTCGGGCCTCGTGCCTCCCCTCCCCGACCCCGCCATCCATCTCTACAACCGGCAGGGCTTCGAGATCGCATTCAACGACGACTTCAACGGGTTGACACCCCAGCTGCAGGTTTCGCTGACTGGCGGCGAGCGCTACTTCCTCGTGGTCGAGGGCTTCGACCGCGCCGTCGACGGCGCAGTCAACATCTTCATTGAGGCGAACCACACTTTCGGGCCGACGCTCCCGATCGACGATCACATTAACTCCGCGCCCCAGACCAAGGAACACTACGAGAACGCGACGCCATTGATCTTCAATGGCGTGACGCCGCTGTTGGGCGGTGAGGGCGTCCCCCGCAATCCGACGCTTGATCGCTCCTACATCCAGACTGCTGTCGGCCGCGGCCGCATCCATGACACCGCCGACACCGATCTGTTCCAGTTCGTCCCCCCGGTTGACATGCTCGGCGAGTACGTTGGCAACGACGGTAACCAGGGCTCAGCGCTCTACGTCGGCGGCAACTTCGCGACCGCCGGTGGCTTGCCCACCGAGAACGCCGCGATCTGGGATGCGGACCGTTGGTGGTTTGGCGGACCCTCGCAGGAAGCCACGGGCGCCATCGATGGTCACATCTACGCCATGACGGTTTGGGACCCCGATGGCGCCGGGGCGCGATGGGGCAACATCCTCGTCGCCGGTGGAGAGTTTGAAAACGTCAACGGCGTGCCGAATACCAATCTGGCATTCCGCATTTTCGCCGGCGGACGGTGGATCTGGAGCGCGACTCTCGACCCGACCGACCCCACTCTGCCGCCGCTGGCCACCGACGGCCCTGTCTACGCCTTGACCACGTTCGACGTCGTCACTGATACAACCGCTCAGGAGCTGATCGTCGGTGGGGATTTCGCCGATCTGAGCGGTGTTGCCGTCAACAACCTTGTCGCATTGGGCTATGACGCGGGCATTGTCTTCGGCGACAACATGCTCAACGGGGTCACCGGTGGCGGCGGCGTCGTTCGGGCACTGACCGTGTTTGATCCCGAGCAGCAGGAAGACCCCGACGGCATGGGGCCGATGACCGCCCCCGATGATCAGCCCGCAGGGCTTTATGTCGGCGGCGGGTTCACCACCGCCGGCGCAGTCGGCGGCGTCAACAACATCGCACGGTTCGGACGCGCTATCGCGGACGCCGCCGCGCCCAATGCATGGACGGCCCTGGGAACCACGATCGCCAATCTCGGGCCTTTCGGCGTCACCGGCGGCGAGGTGCTTTCGCTGTCAACTTACCCGCTCCCATTCGTCGATACCGACGGCTCGGAGGCGGAAGCGGAAGTGCTGGTCGTCGGTGGCTCGTTCACGAACAGAGGCGGTAACCTCGCGGCATGGGAAGCCAGTCGACTCGACGGAACCAACGCCGCGGGCCGCTGGCTCAACATCGGCGGTGCGCCCGGCGCTGTCAGAGCGTTGCATCCGTGGTTCCCGCCCGATGCAATGGGCATGACCGGTGATTTGCCGGTCATGATCGTCGCAGGCGACAACGGACCCAATGACTCCACAGGCATCGTGCAGTTCTGGGACGGTGTCGGCTTTGGCACGCTCGCCACCAGCACCACCGGAACCTTCCGCACGATCGAAGCCTTTGAAGATGACGAACCCGCTTTCGTCTCCGAGTTCGAGGTGCTGTACGTCGGCGGCGACTTCCAGGACATCGACGGCGACGACACGATCACCACCGTCGCGAAGTTCGATGTCGGCCCAATGGGATTCCAGTGGTTTGATCTTGACGGCGGCGTCGATGGCGAGTCCGCCGCGAATCCTCCGCTGATCGGCGAGCCACGGGTCTTTGCGATTCACCAGTTTGATGATGACATCGCCGGCGTGTGGGATCGCCTGGAACGCAAGAGCACCCGCGTTTCGATCACGCTGTCCTCGACCGGTGACGCGTTCCTGAACACCTTTATCCGCGTCTTTGACTCCAACCTCGCGCTCATCTATTCCAACGAAACCATCGCGCCGCCCTTCCCCGATCCATCGGGCGCAATCGACGGCACGCGGCCGGAAATTTCGGGTCCCGGCACAGATGCCGCGGCCCCCGGATTCCAGGTCTGGGGTGGTGAGGTTTATTACATCGAAGTGAGCGGATCAGGTAACGTCGGCACGGGACGGTACAACCTCGTCGTCAGCGTTGACGCTCTCCCCCCGCAGGCCGACCCGGACAATGACACCGGCGTCCACCCGGACTTCATCTCGACAGTCTTTGAACTGCCGGGAGAGGGTCAGTTTCCGATCGCGCCAGAGCTCTCGGTGAACTTCGCCACGGGCGACACACGAAACTTCCTCAATCCGCACGGCAATCCGCCCAGCTCGTTCTACACGCGTCAGTATGACCTCACGCCCGAAGGTATCCTGGTTATCCACAACCGCGACCTCTCGGTCATTGAGAACGTCGACGACACTGATCTTTACAAGTTCCGCGCGCCCGCCTCGGGCACCGTGGAGATCCGTCTCTCCACCCTGGGAATCACGAGTGATTTCCAGGAGCGCCGGATCAATGTCCTCACCAACGAGGTCGAGAACGTACTGAAGACCAAAACGTTCGACAGCCCGCTCGATGGCGTGCTGCGCATCTTCAATAACGACTTTGAAGAGATCGTCTCTCCCAACCCCGAGAGCGAGTTCTACCAGGTGGGCGCCGACGATGCCTTCGAGGTCGGCGGAAGAAACGACGTTACGTTCGCCGGCTCGTTCGCGGGCCGCACGTTCAGCCACCGCGATCCCCGCATCGTGCTAAACGTCGTCGGCGGCGAGACCTACTTCGTCCAGGTCGAGAGCGCGTTCCGCGCCATCGCAGCGGACGCCGATCCGTCTGTCGCCGCCAAGGTCGATTGGCGGCACGCGACCGGTGCGTATGAACTCCTCATCAATGCGGTTCCCACGCTCAACGGAATCGACGATCACGCCATCGGCGTGCAGGCGTCGCCCATCCCGGTGAACCCCACCACAGGGCTCGGTGAGATCTCGGGCATCATCGACGATGTTGTCTCCGGTGTCTTCCAGAACCCCAACGACGACGACGGCTTCGCGGGCATCGCGATGTCGACGGGCTTCATCACCGTCACGATCACCCCGACCGATCCGCTGCTGCAACTCGCCGGAGTCATTCTCGACGCCGACTTCCTGCAGCTCAGCACGGCCCAGGCGGGCAGCGCAGGCTTGCCGATCACCATGCAGTTCTTCGCGACCCAGGGCGACAGGTACTTCGTTTCGGTGGATGGTGCCAGCGGGACCGAGGGCGGCTATCTGCTGCAGGTCGCCGCTCCCCCGATCGTCGATGACCACGCCGACGACGGCGACTGGACGGTGGGCACGGAGCTGGTCCTCCAGCCGTTCTTCGGCACAGCGACCGCGCAAGGTGTGCTGGAGGCCGCGGCCGACACGGACCTGTTCTACTTCGACGCCGCGACGTTCGAGACGGCCACCGTCTCGATCACCGCTCAGAGCGGGTCGCTCGATCCGTTCGTCCGGGTGTACGAGCAGAACCTCGACGGAACGTGGGACCCCACGGATCCGATGAACACGGGCAACGAGGTGTTCCTCCAGGTTTCCTATAACGACGACCTCTCGGCGTCATCGCTCGATTCGCTCGCTCCGTTCAGCATGACGGCTGGCCGCCGATACTGGTTCGTCGTCCTGGGTGCCGACCCCAACCTCCACTTTGGAAACTACACCATCACCGTGCGTGTCTCGGCGACGGATGACCATCCGAACTTCGCGGACTTCCCGCTCGGATCGCAGATCTTGCTCACCTTCGATGGCCTGACGCAGACGGGCATGGGATCGATCAACGGCAACATCGAACAGAGTCTCGACAGCGATCTGTTCCGCTTCACCGCCCCGGCTACCGGCCTGGCGACAGTCACCATTACGACGCCCGACAGCGGCTTTGCTCCCCGCATCGAGATCCGGAATCAGAACAATGTGGTGATCATTGCTGCAACGAATGGGGTGAACGGCACGGTCATGGTGACCATCCCGTCGATCATCATCAATCAGCAGTACTTCATCGTTGTCACGCCGGGCACTCCCGGTGCGGGCCAGCCGGACATCACCGGAACCTACACCGTCAGTGTCGCGACCGAACCGGTCGACGACCACCCGGATGCCGGCGAGTTCGGCATGATTGTCGATCCGCGTGACGTCATCACCCTCGCGCCGACAACCGGCCTGGGTACGGGCACCGGCGTCATCGTTCCCGGCACCGACAGCGATCTCTTCCGCTTCGCCGCAATCGCGCCGGGCAACACCACTGTTCGCGTCACGACCACGGGCAGCAGCCTGAACCCGCAGGTCCGGGTGTTCAACGCCTCGTTCGTGCTCATCGGCACCGGCGCAGGCAACGGCGATTCCGCTCAGGTGACCTTCACCGCAGGTCCCGCGACTTCCGTCTACTACGTTCTGGTTCTGCCCGATGCCTCCGCCTCGGGCGCAACGGCCGTCGGAACCTACGGCGTCCAGGTCACCGGGCAGGTGCCCGGCGGCGGCGGCCCCGGCCCCACCCCCGACGATCACGCCAACGCCGGCGAGTTCGGCGACGCCTCGCCCATCGCCATCAACGGAACCAACGGCCAGGGCTCCAACACCGGCGTCATCAACTACACCGGCGACACCGACCTGTTCCGCTTCACCACGCTCGCCGCCGGCCGCGTGTGGGTGCAGGTCAATGTGCCCGAGGGCGGGCTCATCGACGGCCGCATCCGGATCTTCGATTCCACGCAAGACCTGCTGCTCGAAGATTCGGCGGGAATCCCTGGTGCAACCGCGGCGGTCTCGTTCAACGCCACGGCTGGAACTCAGTACTTCTTGCTGGTCGAGCCGATCGGCGCCGCCACCGGTTCTTACGCGGTGCGAGTCGCCAGCCAGCCCCTCACCCACTTCCTCTACTTCGCCGAAGGCTTCTCCGGTCCTGGTGTCGACGAGTTCGTGCCGATCGTCAACCCCAATGCGTTCCCCGTCACCTACCAGGTCTTCGCCCACTACGAGACCGGCGCGCTGCAGACCACGCCGATCTTCTCCGGCACCATCGCGGCCAACAGCCGCGGCGGCATCACGGTGTTCAGCAAGTCCAACCCCGGGGCATCGCTGGTGCGTCAGAACACCCCCTACGCCCTGGAGATTCGCTCCAGTGCGCAGCTCGGGGCGACGCTCAGCCGCTACGACTTTGATGTCTCGGTTGGTGAGTCGTTCAACAACAACACCAGCATGGTGTGGACCTTCGCGCAGGTCCACAAGAATCCGTCGCTCTTCCGCGACTTCCTGGTCTTCTACAACCCCAACTCGACCGATCAGCTCGCCACCATCGAACTCTTCTACGAGGACGGGCAGGTCATCAGCTTCACCCAGAACCTCCGGGCGAACCGTCGATCGGGCATCAATATCGATGCCGATGGACGCGTGTCTCGGCAGGGCAACTTCGGCGTGCGGATCACATCCCCCGCCCCCATCGTTGCCGCGCTCAGCTCCTACAACATCGCCAACGGCGGCGGCGACGGCCTCAACGGCGACTCCGAAGGTGGCGCGGTGGAGGGAATCGTTCCCGCCATCACCCGCGGTTCGGGCGTCATCAGCAACATCTTCATCCTGAACACCAACGACACGACCTCCACGGTCACCATCCGTGCGTCCTACTCCCGGCTTGATCTGCCGGACCTGGTCCGCGTCTACAACGTCGGACCGGGCCGCGTGCTGAACCTCACCGGTCAGCAGCTGGGCCTCCTCAGCGGCCAGCAGGCTGGCCTGCGGTACACCTCCAGC
Organism: Phycisphaerales bacterium; assembly: GCA_038247555.1. GTDB lineage: Bacteria > Planctomycetota > Phycisphaerae > Phycisphaerales > UBA1924 > JAHBXL01. Next base: position 10,142 of record JBBRUT010000095.1, read on the forward strand.
CTCCCCGTGACGGTGAACACCGTTCAGTACCGCAACGGTGACGGAGACGCTTCCAACACCGCCACCTCCGCGGCCCTCGAGTACGTCATCGGCGATGCGTACGTCGTTCCGGCTCAGGCGGGCATCAACTATCGCGAGCAGCTGGCCATCTACAACCCCGCGGCCACCGGTATCGAAGTGCAGATCCAGATCCTCTTCTTCGACGGTGCGACTGCCGTCGAAACGGTCAACATCTCCTCCGATGACTTCGCCTTCATCGCGGTCGACCAGTTCGTGTCGGTCCTCTCGCGACCGGGCCCCGCGGCGTTCTCGCTGGTCGTATCCGCATCGACCCCGATCGTGGTCGGGTTCACGCACTACGACCTCAACTTCAACGGCGGTTGGGGCACGCTGGGTGCACCGATCGGCCTCACCAACCCGCTCTCGATGATCTGATCTCGGACAAAGTTACTCAGACCCTCAAGGGGCGTGCCGTGGGCACGCCCCTTTTTCGTGAGGCCGTCAGTGTGTCGCAGGCACCGGCAGCGAGCCCCCCACTGCTCGCGCCAGCTCGATCCGGCTCCGCTGGGCACGCTCGGCCAGCTTGAGCAGCTCGAGCTTCGCCGCGATCCTTGACCGCTGCGTCTCCAGCAGCACCGTAAGGTCTTCCTCGCCGGCGTCGTAGGCGCGGCGCGCAAGCTCCAGGTTCTCATCAGCAAGCTGCACGATGTGGGCCCGGAAGGTCTCGGCGGCCTGTGCATCCGCCCGAGCCCGCACCCACGCGGTTCGGGCCTGGCCGATCGCCTGCTGGCGGATAGCGGCCGCCTCGTGGGCCGCGGCACGTGCCTCTGCGCCGGCCGCGGCGATGCGGGCATCGCCCGTGTCGAAGATCGGGATCGGCAGGCTGAGCGCGGGGCCGAGGGTGTCGCGTCCATCCTCATCCCGCTCGTAGTCGGCACCCGCCTCGATGTCGAAGCGGGACCGCTCGGCGAAGCCGGCGCGGCGGGCCGCGGCCTGAGCGCCCGCAACCGCCGCGGCGACATCAAGACGCTGCGACACCGCCATCGTCATCACGGTCGCTTCGTCGGGCAACTCCACGCTTTCGGGCACCTCCTCAACCACCGCGAACGCGGCATCAGCATCGGGGATGGCCATCGTCAGGAGCAGTTCTCGGCGTGCCGAATCTGCCTCGGCCCGGAGCTGCGACGCATCGACCTGGGCCTGCAGGAGAAGGACCCGAACCCTGTTCAAGTCCAGGCGGCTGGCCTCGCCCGCATCCATCCTTCTCTGCGTGACGCCAAAGGATTGCTGCACCAGCTGCGCATTCTCCAGGGCGAACGCCGCCGCGCTATCTGCGAAGACGATGTGCCCGTGGAGGATGCGGGCCTGTGCCGCGATCTGGATTGCCGAGTCGCTGAGCCGCAGGATGGACTGCTCAAGATCCGCGGCCGCGGCGTCCTTGCGCCGACCCGTCGCCAGGATGGAGGCAAGATTCTGAACGAGCGATGCGCCGATGGTCGTACCGCCATCAGCCCCGGCGATGGGGAAGCCGAGCGAAAGGCTGAGCACAGGGTTCGGCAAAAGGCCAGCCTGAACAAGTTCGGCGCGAGACCGGGCCACTCCTTCGACCTGGGCGCGAAGTTCACGGTTCCCGGCCAGTGCCGCGGCGACGACGATCTCGGCGGTCAGGGGCGAACCGTGGTCCCAGCGTGCCGCCTCGTCGATGGGCGCGAGCCAATCGGCGGCGAGGCCGGTCCGTTCGGCGACGAGCGATTGCGCACGCTCGATATCGCGCGTGGCGTCAGTTGATACGCACGCCGCCATCCCGACGACCGCCACGAGCATCGCCGCCGCGGAGCATCGTCTCACAATCGAAGTCTGAGCAGAACGAAGCCGTGCGATCACTTCTTGTCTCCGTGCCCGCTGTGGTCGTGTCCGGCTCCGGCCGCATCATGATCGTGCCCGCCTTCATGATCGCCCACCTCGGCGTCGATGACGAATGGGTAGGTCAGGATCTTGCCCTTATGCTGGAACTGCGCGAACGCCTTATAGAGCCCGGGCTTGGGGAAGACAGCATGGAAGACGATGTCGGTGGGTTTGCCGTTGGCGAGAGCGACGGCCGCCCGGGCCGTGGTCATGATGGACTCGTGATCGTGTCCGGCATGGGCGTGAGCGTGATCATCCGAGTCGCCATGCCCGTGCGCAGCCTTTTCCTTGTGCTTGTCATCTTTGTCGTCGTGGTCCATTTCCAGCGGGTGGCTGTGGACAAACTGCTTCAGATCCTGACTGATGATGACCAGGTGGCCCATCGCGCCAAGATAGGGCTCGATGTCGGTCACCGGCATGCCGTCGCGATCGATGCCGATCCGGATAATGGAATCTTCACCAGCATTGAACTTCACGCCGTTGCAGCGGACCCGGAACTCGTAGCCCTCGAGGTTGGCGACAACGTCGTAGTTCTCAACGAGGGGCTTGGGAGCGGGCGCATCGCCGGCCAGTTTCAGCTTGAACTGCGGAACCTGCTGCGCTTTGCCCTTGGGCGTGTAGTCGTGGTACAGGGTGTACTCGCCGGGTGCAGGGAAGACAAAGCCGGGCAGCTTGAACGTGCCATCGGGCTGAGGGGCGGGGTGCTCGTGGGCATACCAGGAGAGATCGGAAGAGACCATGAGCAGGTGGAGCGGTTGCTCGTGCACGATGTCGAGCCGGTCGAGCTTGACGATGTTGCCCAGAGGATCGACGAGGCGAATGGTCAGGTCCGTCTTCGCCCCGGGCTGGATCGGCATGGGCGAGGGGGCGACGTTGGCGGTGTAGGGCACCTGCGAGACGGGCCGGTACGCCATCTTGCACACCGGGCAGGTGCCGGGACCATCGAAGACTTTGCCCGGCTCGCAGAACATGTCGCATACCCACTTCTCCGGCGCGAAGACGTTCAGGCCGGCGACGAGTTCGATCAGGCGTGGGAGGAGCCTTTCGCAGGCCGCGGCGTCGCTCTTGTCAGCCGCGAGGTGAAACTGCTCGGCGATCTTTGCGAGGTCCTTTCCGGCGAGATTGGCATCGCGGACTTTGGTGCGGGGGACGCCGCTCTCGGGCTTGAGGGCGAGGCGACCGATCGATCCAGCGAGCTCGACGATGACATCGGCGGGTTCGTGCGCTGCCAGGACCGACTTGGCCGCGAGCAGCTTCTGGATCTCGACAAGCTCCTGGCGAATGCGGGAGATCGCCTCGCCAATCGATTCGGCGGGTTTGACCTCGGCGTGTGCGTGCCCGTGATCAGGCTGGGCGATCGCGGCTGAGGGGGATCCGGCAATGGCGAGGCCCGCGGCGGCGACCAGCACGGCGATGGTGGATTGGAACTTCATGAGTGGTGCTCCTGTGTTCATTGGACGCCGGAAACCGGCGTGGTGTTCTGGATAGAGGTACGGTTGGCCAATCTCTCGGCGGCACGCCGGGCAAAGGCAAGGAAGACGGTTGGGGTCACGAGGAAGTCGAGGATTGTGCAGGACATAAGGCCCCCGACGACAACGATCGCGACGGGGTAAAGAATCTCCTTGCCCGCGGCATCCGGATTCAGGAGAAGGGGAATCATCGCCAGGCCGGTGGTGAGGGCGGTCATGAGGACGGGGGCGACACGCTCCTGGCTGCCGCGGATGACCAGCTCGGGCCCAAAGGGCATCCGTTCATCTCGCATGAGGGTGATGTAGTGACTGATCATGAGCAGGCCGTTGCGTGAAGCGATGCCGCAGAGTGAGACGAGACCGATGAGGCTGGCAACACTGAAAGGCTGACCCGCGATCGCAAGCGCGGCAACCGCGCCGATGAACGCC
>JBBRUT010000096.1:0-13697 GCA_038247555.1 Phycisphaerales bacterium
TCGATCGGAGACCATTCCTGCCCCGAAGCGCCCAAGGATGACCAGACGATGATCGCCATCCGCTGCGCCGCCTAGGCCGCGCGGCGTTTGGCCTGCATCCACCGATCGCACATCGCAAGCAGGCGTGCCCGGTTGATCGGCTTGGTGGCGTAGTCGTTGCAGCCAGCCGCCAGACACTTTGCCCTGTCCGTGTCCATCGCGTGCGCCGTCAGCGCGATGATGGGTGTGGTGATGCCGCTCACCCGGAGTTTGCGAGCCGCGTCATACCCGTCAAGCTCCGGCATCTGCGTGTCCATCAAGATCAGATCAAACGGAGAGCCACGCGCCGCCGCCGCCATGACCATGTCGCACGCGACTCGGCCGTTCTCCGCGACTTCAACTTCATCAGCGCGCTGAGAACAGAACCGCAGATCCTGAACGGGCTTGGTCATGACGGTACCGTTACACCGCCCTGATATCGTCGCAAGCCTGATCCGTCGTAGTACGTCAGATGGCCGGAGGTCATCGCGCCATGCCGGAGCGATTCCACGCCCCCACGATCCGCGACCATCCGCGCTCCCGCGATCGCGACTGTCAGTTCGGCCATTCTCTTGAGGTCCCAATCCGAGTTCGCCCCATCGGGCAACACGACAAGCACAACCGTCTCCGGGCGATCCCCTTGCAGGTCCATCCACTGCGCCAGCTCAGCCATTGTCGCCTCGGTACAGGGGCAGTTCGGATGGGCAGATAGAACAATCATCGCCCGCACTTGCGTACGCGGAGTTATCGAATCTGCCGGCCAGCGTTCAGGCGATGCCCCAACAGCCCCCGAGGTGAGTGAGAAGTGCGTCATCACGCCCATTCCCGATGCGAGCGCGATGAGCCAGATGGCGAACGCGCATCTCGCTCTCACTCCGGACAAGCCTTCTGCATTGCGAAAGGCGGGACCGACGGGCATGGTCGTTCCTGAGTAAGGGACAATGCGGCCTCCACCGGGGGGCCGTTGCAACTTAAATCGACTGGAAGCCTCCAGGAGATCAATCAACAGGCGCGTTCTCGGACGAATCGAGAGATCTCACCGAGTTCGCGCTCGCGACGGCCTGCGACCGGCCTCACACGCGGGCTTTCAGCCATCCGCCGTGCAGATATCGACCTCCAAACAGGAACGCCCGGATCACAATTTCTCCGCAAAGCCCTGCCCAGAGCATCCACAGGCTCGGTGAATCGTGGAACGGGTTGTTCAGCATTCCGCCCCCGGGCAGCGGGATATCCACCCCCGAACATGCGTACGCAAGCGGCAACCTCACCGCATACGTCGAGATCCACGTCAGCCACATCACAAACTTCGCATCCCCGGCCCCACGCAGCGCAGACCGCAGCACAATGCCGATGCCAAACGGAATCTGCACCAGCCCGGTAATGAAAATCAGACGCGGCACCTGTTCCAGATGCGTCGGCTGCGCCGTGATGAGCGACACTATCCACGTCGGCACCAGTAAAAATGCCACGCCTGCCGTGCCCATGAACACGACCGTCACCAGCGTGCACCGCTTCACCGCGCTCCTGGCGGATTCTGGACTGCCAGCACCGAGGTACTGCCCTGCCAGCGTGGCCGCCGCCGCGCCCATCGCAAAGCCTGGCAGGAAGCTGAACGCCTCAATCCGGATCGCCACAATGTGCGCGCCCATCAATCCGCCCGCCGCGGCGGTGCCGTCTGGCGCAAGCCCAGCGCCAGTCGTCACCGTGAGCCACCCCACCATCAGGATGATCAGGAAGTTCCCCGCCCACATCCCCAGCGTTTCAAAGAAGTTCGGCAGGCCTACCGCAATCAATCGTCGCATCGTGTGCCAGTGCGGCCGCAAGCGGTGACGCTTCAGCCGCACCACGGATGACCCGCGGATAAGCATCCACACCACGATCGCCGCGCCGACATACTCACCGATCACCGTCCCCCAGGCGATCCCCGCGATCCCCATATCGAGGCCAACAGGGTTTTCAAACACCACTTCCTGCAGCGGTTGCCCGTCCACAAGTCGTGTCCGAACCAGATCCACCCCCGACATCCCCCACGACGCGATGATGTTCACCACGTTGACAACGACCATCGCCATCAGTGGCCGCACCGAATCTCCGGCGCCGCGGGCGCAGGCGATCCCCGCTGCCAGCACCGAGAGCGCCGGCACCCCGACCGCGCACACGTGGATGTACGTCCGGAACCCTTCTTCCGCCGCTCCCGTCATGTTCATGATGTGCGACATCGGCCCCGCCATCGCCGCAACAAACGCGCCCGTCACAATGCCCGTGACCACCGCCAGGATCATCGTCTGGCCCGTCGCCGCGTGCGCAACCGCCAGCCGCGAACCGCCGATCGCCCGGCTCACCAGCGCTGTCGCCCCGACACTGATCGCCATCGCCACCAGCCCCACGAACCACAGGATGTATGCCGCTCCGCCGATCGCATCCGTCGCCGCCTCCGAGAGCTGTGCCGACAGAAACGTGTCCGTGAGTCCCACCAGTGACTGCAGAGAACTCTCCGCCATGATCGGCCACGACAGCGTCAGGATCGCCATCGTCATCGAAAGCCCCGCGAGCTTTCCGCTTCGCAAGGATCCATCCGCATTCAGCCCCGGCCCCGCGCGCACCCCTCGACGCTTCACGGGCTCCAGAACCTCTGGCGCGGCCATCCCCGATCCACCCATCGCCGGGCCCGCCATCGGGTCCGTTGCATCGGGGTTGGGCCTCTGCCGTTGAGTATGAGTGGGGGGCTGCGACAACGCTCTGGCATCCTTGCCGGGAAATCACTGCACCAAGCTCAGAGCAGCGGCCGCCGGGAAGGCTGATTGTTGGCACCCCGGCGTGCCACATCCCGCCGAGCGTTCTCCCCTTTGCTCCCTACACTCCCGCCCTATGTCGAATCTCCAGAACGAACGTGCGGAGCATCCCGGCCGCGGCGTCATCCACCGCTGGCGCTCCACCCTCATCCCGACTACCCGCGAGGCCCCGGCCGACGCAGAAAGCCCCTCCCACATCCTGCTCTCCCGCGCCGGCTTCATCCGCAAGCTCGGTTCGGGCATTTACGACTATCTGCCCCTTGCCTGGCGCACTCTTCGCAAGGTCAGCCAGATCGTGCGAGAGGAAATGGATGCGGCCGGGGCGAGCGAACTGCTTCTGCCCGCAATGCTCCCCATCGATCTCTACAAGGACACCAAGCGGGATGTCGACTACGGCGACCTGCTCTTCAAGGTGACCGATCGCAAAGGCGCGGTCTCCGCGCTCGGCCCCACGCACGAAGAGCCGATCACCGAGCTCGTCAAGGGCTCCATCACCAGCTATAAGCAGCTTCCGCTCAGCCTGTACCAGATCCAGACGAAGTACCGCGATGAGGCTCGCCCACGCTCCGGCCTGCTCCGCTGCCGCGAGTTCATCATGAAGGATGCCTACTCCTTCCACACCGCCGTCGAAGGAGGGGGGGGGCTCAACGAGGTCTACGACGCGATGTACCGCGCGTACACCAACGTCTTCACACGCTGCGGCCTTGATTTCACGGCCGTCGAAGCCGAGAGCGGGCCCATCGGCGGCTCCGCGAGCCACGAGTTCATGGTCAATGCGCCCAGCGGCGAAGATACCATCCTCAAGTGCCCCGTCTCCGGCTACGCGGCCAACGTCGAGAAGTGCGAGATCGGTGAACGCACGGTTGAGGGCGGCGCGTTCAACGGTGCGCCCAGCGGCGAACTCACCGAAATCCACACACCCGGAATGCCCGGCATCACCGAGGTCGGCAAGTTCATCAAGGTCAAGCCCGACCGCATGCTCAAGACCATCGTCTTCCGGCCGGTCGAACGAATTGCCGGCAACGCAAGTGGGGGGGATGCGGCCGCCGCGCCCAAGTGGATCCTCGCCGTCGTCCGCGGCGACCACGATGTCAACGAGGGCAAGGTTAAAACCGCCAGCGGCTGGAAGGTCGAACTTGCCCCCGAGAAGGAGGCCCGGGAGGCCGGCTTCGCGATCGGCTACGTCAGCCCCAAGGTCGTTGCCGGCCGCACAGACATCCTTATGTTTGTTGATGCCGATGTCGCTGGCGGTGGCTTCTGGGCCTCCGGCTCCGACAAGATTGATCACCACGTCAAGCATTTTAACTGGCGACGCGAGGTCGGGCCGATCCTTGACGACTTGCGTTATGTTAAACTCGCTGATATCCGAAACGCCGCCGAAGGCGACCCCTCACCCCGCGCGCCCGGTGCCAGGCTCATCACCGGTCGAGGTATCGAAGTCGGCCACATCTTCAAGCTCGGCACCAAGTACTCCGACGCCATGGGTTTCTCCATCCTCGATGACAAGCAGCAGAAAGCCAGCGTCATCATGGGTTGCTATGGCATCGGCGTCTCCCGCACCATGGCCGCCAGCGTTGAGCAGAACCACGACGAGAACGGCATCATCTGGCCGGCGGCGATCGCGCCTTATCACGTCCTCATCACCATCATGAAGCCCGAAGAATCCTCGCACATGAGTGCCGCCGATCGCCTCGCCGCTGACCTTGCCGCGGCAGGTCTCGACGTCCTCATTGATGACCGCGATGAACGCGCCGGTGTGAAGTTCAAGGATGCCGACCTCATCGGCATCCCCGTGCGTCTCACGATCGGCGACAAAGCCCTAGCCGAGGGTGGCGTCGAGTTCAAGGCCCGCCGCGATGCCGGCAAGGGCGAGATCGTGAAACTCACCGACGCTGCGAGTAAGTGTCGCACAGCTGTGGGTACATGATGGCTACTGCGTGCGCCGGAGCATGGCGATGAAGTGCAGGATCCGTGCTGCCTCCGGCGATGCTGACACCCAGGCCTTCCGCGATCTGTGTACCGAGTACGCCCGATCGCTCGACTACACGGCCGAGTGTGCCAGCCTCGAGTATCAGGGCATCGATGCCGAACTCGCAACGCTCCCCGGTGCGTACGGACCGCCTCGCGGCGTCATTTTCCTTGCTTTCGATCACGCGGGCTCAGCAGTCGGCTGCGTTGCCCTTCGCCCGCTCTTGCCAGACATCTGCGAGATGAAGCGCATGTATCTCCGGCCGCGGGCGCGCGGCTCCGGCCTTGGTCGCGACCTCGCGGCCACGATCATCGACGCCGCGAGCCATCTCCACTACCGCGCAATGCGGCTCGATACCGGGGCGTCCATGGCCGCCGCGTCCGCGCTCTATCAGTCTCTCGGTTTCCGCGACATCCCCGCCTACAACCGCGACCCCACGCCCGGCACTCGCTGGATGCAACTGGCCTTGCTCTGAAGTCGCCAACAGGCACTGGAAAGGCCCAATGAAGCCTCCAGTATCCCGAGTTTTACATAACTATCCTTATAGGACGTTGGATCTTGCTCGGCTCGTGGCGGGGGGGTCACGCCGTTCGCTCTCCAAGCCCTTACGGCAGGCCATCGCGAGTTGCCCCAAGGCCCGAACCGCCAGAACCACCTGGCCCAGACGCGCCCATCCCCGGCCCTATCGCTGCCCGGTCTTCCGCAGCCCCCATCAGCGCCATCCGCCTGTCTACCGCCTTGTCCAGCCAGTCAGAGATCCTCTGCGACTGCCGCGGCAGCGTCCAGAACAGCAGCCGGTGACCCACGAAGCTCGTCATCCGGTCCGGCCGTCCAAGCTGGTTGTACAGATCCAGGCAGCAATCCGCCGGCACCGTCGAGTCAAACTCCGCATGCACGAACAGCACCGGCTTGTCCCGCATAAACCGCGCGGTGTGATACGGATCAAGCTTCGACAGCTCCAGATACCGCTTGAACAGCCGCTCGCGGAACGCCAGGTTCTTGATCCCGTCCTTCCACTCCAGCTTCACGCCGCCATCGGTCAGGTCGCTCATCTGGCTGACCTTCAGCAGGTTCGCCCCCGCGCCGATGAGCACGCACGCATCAAACCGGTCCGGCATCCGCGCCACTACCGCCGGCGCGATCAACCCGCCCGCGCTGCACCCCAGAATCGCCAGCGGTGTCTGCGGCAGGTCCGGGCGTTCCGCCGCCAGCCAATCCAGCCCAGCCTCCGCCGCGTACGCCGACTCGGCGAGCAGGTCATCAAACGCCGTCGCGAGCTTCACCGCGTTCGTCTCGACATCCTCCCACGATTCCATCTTGTACGACAGCGACTCATACCACCAGATTCGCGGCGTTGCGACACGCAGAATGCACCATCCCCGCGACAGCAGTTCCTTCAGCAGCGGCTCTTCAAACTGAATCGAGCCTAATCCCGAGATGTGCACCAGCATCCCCTGCGCCGCCACACCCGCCGGAGGCTCGATCAACCGCAGCCGCGTCCCCTCCGCCAGAACAAGCAGCCTCTCGCGATCATTCACGCGGATACCGGCGGCCCGCTCCTTGAAGAACTTGTTCTGGGCAGCGCTCGACACCTCCAGAAAGCTTTCGTACCGGTTGTCTGCAGGACGATCTGCAACTGGAGAGAACGACACGAACCGAACCGAGCTGAAGAAATCCCTCAGCACAAAGTCGGTCGATCCCGCCTGTGCAGGCTGATCGGGCTGTGTGTTATTCGATGTCCCATCGGAAGTTGCACGCTCGATCGGTACCGTCTGTCCGCGAGCGCGCCCGCTCCCGCCCCGCACTACTCGAATGATCCCCTTTCCAAACGCCTTCGAGTACGGGATGCGTGCATCTGTTCGTTTCAGCGATTCCCGGAAGTGCGGTTCGAGCTCCTGCTCGGTTTTCGTTCCATCGAGCACGTACCGAAACACCAGCTTCGGCGTCTCCGCGGCGATCCGCTCGAGCTCCTCCGTCTTCCTCGCCGGCCATTCCTCTTCCGGGATCGGAGCCACATACTCCGCCCGGGCGAAGTCAAACTCCGATCGCTGATACGTCGTGCACGCCCCAACAACCGCGGTCATCGCAGCGAGCAGGGCAGTCATGGCCGTGGTCTTCATGGCTGGCATGTGGAGTTTCACTGAGGTATGGATCGGACGCCGCGGCGTCCCTATGCACCACCAACCGCTTCCTCGCCCCCCGGTTGCACCCCCCTTTCCTCACATCCCATCCTATCACAGTTGCTCTGGGGGCTTGAGCAAGCGACGATGTTCCGATGCAGCCCCCCTCCCAAGCGTCCGCAATCGTTCATCATGAACCCATCGGGCTCGATGGCTCACCCCTCACGATCCAGCAGGTCGAGGCCGTCGCTCGCGCGAACATCAAGGTCGAACTCGCCCCGGAGGGTTCACGCAGGCTCATCGCCGCGCGAGAAGCACTGATGCACGCCATGAGCGACGGTGAACCACACTACGGCATCAACACCGGCTTCGGTTCGTTCTCGCGCCAGCGGATCTCCGATTCCGATCTCCGCGACCTTCAGCGCAACCTCATCCGCAGCCACGCCGCGGGCGTCGGTGCCCCCCTCCCGCGAGATGTTGTCCGCGCCATGATGCTCCTGCTCGCAGCGTCCCTCTCGCGAGGCCTCTCCGCGGTGCGCCCGGAAGTCGTTGAGCGAATCGTCGCGCTGCTCAATGCTGGCATCACCCCCGTCGTCCCGGGTGTCGGCTCCTGCGGCGCATCGGGCGACCTTGCCCCCCTCGCCCACATCGCTCTGGTCCTGCTTGGCGAGGGCGAGGCCGAAGTCTCGGGCAAGCGCATGCCCGGCGGCGATGCCCTGAATGCCGCCGCCATCCCCCCACTCACGCTCGAGGCCAAAGAGGGTCTCGCCCTTATCAACGGCACCCACCTCATGGCCGCCCAGGGCGTGCTCCTCGTCGTCGACTACACCCGGCTCTTCCACGCCGCCATCGCGGCAAGCGCCATGTCTATCGACGCTTGTCGCGGCACGGATGCTTTCCTCGATCCACGCGTGCACGATGCCCGCTGTCAGCCCGGACAAAGTCGTGTCGCCGCCGCCATCCTCGCAATGCTCAAGGACAGCCAGATCATTCCCTCCCACGCGCTCAACGACCCGCGCGTGCAGGATCCCTACTCCCTCCGCTGCGTGCCGCAAGTCCTTGGCGCAGCCTGGGACGCCTTCGAGCATGTGCGAGGAGCGGTCGAGCGCGAACTCGGCGCAGTTACCGACAACCCTCTTGTCTTCGCAGCTACCGCGGGACGCGAACCGGAGATCGTCTCCGCGGGAAACTTCCACGGAATGCCCCTCGCAATCGTCCTCGACTTCCTCGCGATCTCCATCGCGCACATCGCGGGAATCTCCGAGCGCCGAATCTACCACATGCTCTCCGCGTTTGATTCTGAAGCCAAGCTCCCCCCCTACCTCTCCCCCGGCCCCGGCCTTCACTCAGGACTGATGATCGCCCAGTACACCGCCGCGGCCTGTTGCAACGAACTCATCGGCCTCGCCACACCCGCCAGCGTTGCCAACCTCAGCACCAGCGCGGGAATGGAGGACTACAACTCCTTCGGCCCGCGCAGCGCCGCCAAAGCCCGCCGCGGCCTCGAACTCGCAGGATCGGTCATCGCGATCGAACTCATCTGCGCCGCAGAAGCCATTGATCACCACCGCCCGCTGCGCAGCGGACCGGCAGTCGAGACGGCGCACGCGTCCATCCGCAGCGTAGTTCCGCGCCTGGTGGCCGACCGCCCGCCCGCTCCGGACATCGCCGCGGTTGAGAAACTGATCCAAACAGGGGGGGTCGCAGCCCCATTCTGAGAGGCCGCACCTGGTTGGGGTAATCATCCCCTTGTGCTTGACCGACACACGCTGTAGCTTGAACATACAGCGATTGCGCTCAGTCGTTCAGGCTCCTTTCACGCTCGGCCCGAAGGACCCCCGCCATGCCCGCGCCAACCACCATGCGACCCACCGGCAACGACGTCAAGCCCTCCCTCGCACGCGCACGCGAAGTCCGCGCGCCACGCGGCATGCAGATGTCCTGCAAGACTTGGCAGGCTGAAGCCGCCATGCGCATGCTCATGAACAACCTCGACCCCGAGGTCGCTGAGCGACCCGCCGACCTCGTCGTCTATGGCGGCCGCGGCCAGGCCGCACGTTCGTGGGAAGCCTTCGATGCCATCGTCGCCACGCTCAAGCGGCTCGAGCCCGATGAAACGCTGCTCGTGCAAAGCGGCAAGCCCGTCGGTGTCGTCCGCACCACTGTCGACTCGCCCCGCGTTCTCATCGCCAACTCGAACCTCGTGCCTCACTGGGCCACGCAGGACATCTTTGACGACCTCGCGCGCAAGGGCCTCATCATGTACGGCCAGATGACGGCCGGTTCGTGGATCTACATCGGCACGCAGGGCATCCTCCAAGGCACCTACGAAACCTTCGCCGAGTGCGCCCGCCAGCACTTCGGCGGCCCGGATGCCACGCTCAAAGGCCGCCTCTGCGTCACCGCAGGCTGCGGCGGCATGGGCGGCGCGCAGCCCCTCGCCGTCACCATGAACGACGGCGCGTGCCTCATCGCCGATGTTGACAACATCCGTCTCAAGCGCCGTATCCGTGAGCGCTACCTCGATGAGACCGTCGACGGACTCGACCAGGCGATCGATACCGCCGTGGGTTATGCCGAAGCCGGTGTCTCCCGTTCCGTCGGTGTCAACTGCAACGCCGTCGAGTTGCTTGAGCGCATGCTCGCCCGCGGCATCACGCCCGATGTCCTGACCGACCAGACCAGTGCCCACGACCCGCTCGTCGGCTATGTCCCCGTCGAGATGACGCAGCAGGAAGCCGAGGTCATGCGGGTCGCCCTGCCGCGGCAATACGTCAAGCTCAGCCTCGCGAGCATGGAGCGGCACGTCCGCGCCATGGTCGAGTTGCAACGCCGCGGCGCGATCACGTTCGACTACGGCAACAACATCCGGCAGCGCGCCCTCGAACACGGCTACAAGGATGCGTTTGCTTTCCCCGGCTTTGTGCCAGCATACATCCGTCCGCAGTTCTGCCTGGGCCGCGGCCCGTTTCGCTGGTGCGTCCTCTCTGGGGATCCGCACGACATCTACACCACTGATGAGGCGCTTATGCAGGCCTTCCCCGCCGACAAGGGCCTGCACCGCTGGCTCAAGCTCGCCAAGGAGCGCGTCGCCTTCCAGGGCCTTCCTGCCCGCATCTGCTGGTTCGGCATGGGCGATCGCGCCAAGGCCGGTCTCATCTTGAATGATCTCGTCGCCAAGGGCAAAGTGGGCGCGCCGATCGTGATCGGCCGCGACCATCTCGATTGCGGCTCGGTCGCCAGCCCCAACCGCGAGACCGAGGCAATGAAGGACGGCTCCGATGCCATCAGCGATTGGGCGATCCTCAACGCGATGGTCAATATTGCCAGCGGCGCATCATGGGTCAGCTTCCACCATGGCGGCGGTGTCGGCATCGGCTATAGCCAGCACGCCGGGCAAGTGATTGTGGCCGATGGCACGCCCGAAGCCGCGAAGCGCATCGAGCGTGTTCTGACCAATGATCCCGCGATGGGCGTCTTCCGCCACGCCGATGCCGGGTACGAAGATGCACAGGCGTGTGCGGACGCGAAGCACGTCGATATCCCGATGCGGAACTGGTGATCCGACGCTGCGGGACTGCCGAGCGCAAGTTCGGGAACACTTATTCTGTTCCGCTGTGCAGCCCTTACCACCCCATCGCGGCCGCCCCCACCAGCAATACCACGCCAGCGCCGAAAATGATCCCGAAGATCGGCACCAGCCGCACGAAGATCGCCCGCCCGCCCACGACCGCCACAATCCCCGCCTTGAACACCAGGTTCGCCATCGACGCGATCACAATTGCTCGCCACGCCACGCCCGTCTCCACCGCTTCCCGCGCTGCCATGCGCGATGTCGAAAGCGTGATCGCATCCATATCGGTCAATCCCGAAATCGCCGCGACGACGTACAGCCCACGCTCGCCGAACCAGTGCCTTCCCGCGGCCACTGCCAGAAGCACAATCGCATACAGCGCTCCAAAGATCAACGCTGCCTTCAACTCCGACGGGTTCTCCGGGTCGGCCATCTCCGCACTGGGCTGCTTCCGCGCCAGGGCATACGCCAGCCCCGCCGCCACGATGGATGCCCCAAGCATCACGCCCATCGCCGGCGCAATCTGCCACGCCTTCCCCGGCGCGGCCACAAAGATCTCTACCAGCACTCTTACGAAGCTCACCAACGATGCCAGCGTCGCCACGAGCACGCCCGCCCACGCAGCATCGATGTTTCCCGATGCCCGGCGCGCCGCCGTCACTGTCGTCGCCGTGCTGGAGATCAGCCCGCCGATCAATCCCGCCGCCGCCGCGCCGTGCTGCCGCGGCAGCATCTTCACCGCCGCATACGCCGCGAGGCTGATGCCCGTCACCAGCACCACCATCAACCACACCTCGCGCGGGTTGATCGCATCAAACGGTCCATACTGCTCGTTCGGCAACACCGGCAGCACGATGAACGTGATCAGCGCGAACTGAATCATCGCCCGCATGTCGCGTTCGCCCAGCCGGCGAGACATTGTGTGCAGCAGGTCCTTGGCATGAAGCAGCGCAGCGCACGTAACGCCCACTCCCACTGCCACCGAGCGCGGGCCGATCCACACAAACGCGCCGACCGCGAACATCAGGAGAATCGCGATCTCCGTGGTGATCCCAGGGCTCTTCTCTGTCGGCGGCCGCAGATAGTTTCCCATCGCCGTCGCCATCGCAACGCCCACCAGCCCCGCCGGGAACACCCACCCTCCAAGCGGCTGGTTGAGCATCGCGCAAACCGTGCCGAAGATGGTGATCAGCGGCACAGTCCGCACGCCCGCAAGCGCGGAGTCCGCGCGCTCGCGCTGCACGCCCACCAGCATCCCCAGCGCACCCGAAATGGCCAGGGCTATGAACGCCTGCATCACGTCCATCCCCGGAGCATATCCGGGCTTCAACGCTGCCAACTATCCCGCGGCCTGACCAAGCCGTACCCATTGGGCGACGCAACCCCTTCACCCCCACCTCCCACCCCCACCCCCCGACTCCCCCACTCCTCCATGCCCGGCTTCCCCCGGCCAACTCTTTTTGCCCGCGATTCTCAATCCGCATTCCAGAATCCACAATCCAAAATCACGACCTCCCACCTACCCTTCAACCCCATGGCCAAAGCCCTCACTACCGCCACCACCGAGTTCGAGAAACTCGACCGCTGCGCAGACCTTGACCATCGTCCCCGCGTCATGCTCGGCAAGATGGGTCTTGATGGTCACGATCGCGGCGTCAAAGTCATCGCCCGCGCCCTGCGCGACTCCGGCGTCCACGTCATCTACTCCGGCCTCTGGCAGACCCCCCGCTCCCTCGCCATCTCCGCGCGAGATGAGGATGTCGATGTCATCGCCGCGTCGATGATGTCCAACTCTCACCTCGTCCTGGGCCCCAAGCTCATCGATGCTCTGAAGGAACTTGGCCGCCCCGACATCCCCGTCTACATGGGCGGCATCCTCCCGCAGGAGGACCTCCCCAAGCTGCTGGAGTACGGCGTGGCCAAGTGCTTCACCACCGGCACAGGGCTCCTCGACATTGTTGAGGCCGTCCGCGGTGCAGTCCGCCCGTACGCATCCAAAGTCTCCAGCGGGCCCGCCGCGCAGCTCGCCCGCGACATCTCCCTCATCCACGCCGGCCGAACCGGCGATGCCGGCCTTCGCTCCGGCGCGCTGCGCCGCCGTCCCAAGCGTGTCATCGGTATCACAGGCTCCCCCGGCGCGGGCAAATCAACCCTCGTCGCGCAGCTCGTCGGCGAGTACACCCGCCGCGCCAAGGACAACAAGTCCATGGGCCGCTGCGCTGTCCTCGCCTTCGACCCCATGAGCCCCATCACCAGCGGCGCGCTCCTTGGCGACCGCCTCCGCGTCGACTTCAACAACCTCGACGAGTCCGTCTACTACCGCTCCCTCGCGATCCGCGGCGAGGATTATCACGCCGTCAACGAGATCGTCGAACTCATCGGCGGCATCGCCGATGGTCAGGGTTCCGCTCCCGCAGCATATCAAACACTGTTCATCGAGACCGTCGGCGCAGGCCAGAACGAAACCAGGATCAGCGAGCACGTCGACCGCACCGTCGTCGTCCTGACACCGGGCATGGGCGACGCTGTGCAGATGGACAAGGCCGGCATCCTCGAGATCGCCGACATCTTCGTCTGCAACAAGGCGGATCACCCCGGCGAGAACGAACTCGTCCGCGATCTGCGAGATGTCGCCGGCCGCCGGCCCGTCTTCGAAACCGTTGCCACACGCGGCCAGGGCGTCCCCGAACTCCTCGACGCCCTCCTCGCCTGATCCGCACATCAGCCGCATCCGCCCGAGAACCAGCGTCAGGTCCGTTTCGGCCGGGCACGGCGCCGTTATGGGCCGACTTGCGCCCTGCGATTCCGCGCGACCCGCGCAGCTCCACCCTGCACCCCATCGCGTACACCTGCTGCGCTGGTGAATCGCCCGCCCGGGGCCATACTCGTCATCGTCGCGTCACTCAAGCCGCGGCGTGTGCGAGAACATTCGCACGTTCAGCATGATTCCCAAGAAAGGACTTTCCCAATGCAGAGCACCCGCCCCCTGATCGTCGCTCTCTCCCTGTTCGCCGCTCTCGCGTCCGTCGCGAATGCCGAAGTCATCTCCCCCATCAGCCTCAACGGCGGCGTCGGATCGCGATCCAGCACGAGCGTGCTCTCAATCGAGTTCGCCCCTTCGTACAACTGGACACTCGACCTCTCGACGATGGCGGCGGCGGGCCTTACCGGCAATCTCTTTGGCATGCCGACTCCGCTGCCCCTGTACGGCACGAATCCAGCCA
>JBBRUT010000097.1:0-13644 GCA_038247555.1 Phycisphaerales bacterium
GAGGGGGATGGGTCGTCGCGGCGGGAGTGGTGGGGGAGGGGATGCGGACGGCATGTGCGTGTTATACCGCGCGGATGGTGATCACCGTTGCGTGCGTCCGCACTCCGGGCAGGGCGAGCCGGCGGGTGTGGCGCGGAGGTCATAGGCGCACGCGGGGCAGAGGCCGCGGCGGCGGCTACCCAATCGACTTGAGCCGAACGGTCCCGACGATCTCTCCTGTCGACGCCGCTCGCTGGCGTGCGTGTTCCAACGACTCTGCCTTAACGTCAACCCAGCGCTCTTGGCCAGACTGTCGATCAACGATTTGAACTTCAAACACTGCGAGCGACTGTCCAGAATCCGACGCAACCGTGCGGAGTGGATGCGACGGCGAGCCCGCCGTTCTTGCTCTCTGCGTCTCATCGGTTTGTGCAGCGATCTGCTGCCGAAAGTAAGCCGCTTGCGAAATGTACGGGAACCCCGACACGGTGCCGCCGCTTCCTCGCACGAGAATCGTGCCGTAGCCCCACATGCGACCGAACAAGGATTGTGAGACAGTCACAGATTCCACTTTTGTCAAGAGCATTTCCGTGGCGCTTCGACTAATCCATCCGGTCTTGCCGATGAGTCGCCTATCGGTCAGTGCAAGTTCGGTGGTGAGGAGTGCAATCAGTACTTTGATGGGCGGAAGAAAACTGAATGGCAGCAGTATGAGTACGCACGGTCCAGCAAATGACATCTCTGGCTGCGCTGCCGACCCTGCCGTCACGATTCCAAAGACCAAGAGAAGAAGAATCGTTACTAAGAAAGAGGAAATCGCACTGCCCAGAAGCGGTATCCATGAGAGACTTGCCTTTGCCCGAACTTGCTCGCCGGGCGTCAAGACCTGATGCGCATAGCTCATAAGCCCTCCTCTACCGCAGATCATGCTACAAAGGATCTTCAGAATCTGCAAGACGCTCAAAGAATAAAGGCCCGGGCTCGGGCCCGGGGCTCGGCGGAAGAGCGGTGAAGTTGAAGCAAGCGGAGGTCGAGTAGGAAAGACGGGTTGCCCCCCTCCGCCGCCCCCCCGCATGCGCGGCATCCCCCTCTCCGGGGGGGAGGACCAGCGATCAGCGTGCGGAGGTGCGAGAGCCGCATTCTGGGCACGGTGAACCCTCCGGCGTGGCGCGGAGGTCGTACGCGCAAGCGGGGCAGAGGCCGCGGCGGCGTATTTGAAGGCGCACGAAATTGCTCAGGCCAACTGCTTGGAGCGGGCAGCAGTCAAGAATTGGGCGTATTTCGATGCCCCCTCGAATTGACCCGCAAGATAGGGCTTCAACTGACCAAACCGATCAAGTAGTGACTCTGTCGTACAGCCATTGCGAATAAGGTAAATGATCGTGCTGATTGCTTCAAGCTCTTGGGCAGACTTAGCGTTTAGATCTTTGGCGAGAGATGCCCAAGCCACGGGCGATCGATGGCCGAGAGAGTCGAGCAGTGCCGACGCGCCTTCCCCAGGTCGATAGGTGTACTGAATGAAGTCACCGAAATCCGACTCTCCCGGGTGCTCGATTATCAGTTTCTCTTCCACGAGTGCATCTATCTCGCCTTTTAGCTCGGTCGAGAATGGTCCATGAAAGTGGTAACCGTACCGATACGCGAAAGGGTGACCTGCTTCCCGCAGAATGTGCACCAACTTCTGGAGTTTTTTGCGCCCTTCGACTCGCTCGCAAACGCAGAGGAGCCTTAGCAGTTCGACTGTCCGGCTCATTCAGCGCCTCCCTGCATGATCCCAAGTTCCACCAGCAAGTCCTCGGCCACGGACATCTTTTCCCGATCGATGTAGATGCGTGTGACTGGTTCACGGGCGTTGTCAATTGCTCTCATCACGCCCGACTCGTTCTCGATTGCCTTCCCCGGATGGGACGGATCTCCATCTCCCAAGAGAATGGAAAGGGTTGACTGCTCCTCCGCCCCTCCGCCCTTTGAGGCACCATGATACACACCTTTGTACGGCAGGTGTTCACCATCGTCAAGTCCCCAGTCGATTCCCTGTGCCAAGCCCCGCTTGCTTAGGCCATCCTGCAGTTTCATTGAATCAGCCAGTTTGAGCTTGGCCACGGAATGTGCGATGTAGAGCCGCTTGCGAGTGAGGAACGCTTCAGATGCTCTCTGGAGAAAGGCGTGATCGGTAGCCGACAGACGCGACCAGACCTGGAGTGCGCCAACCATGGAGGTCTCATCGAACAGCAGCCAGTCGACCAGGGGCATGTCAATGCCAGACCGGAAGTAAGAGCGAACGACCTGTGGAGTCTCTGCTGGGAGTTCGTTCTTGGTTGCCAGTGCTGCCGCTTGCTGGAATAGGTTGAGGAGCATCACCTCGTATCCCCGTGTAACGCGGTGCATGTAGACCTGCAGCATCATGTGATGTCGAGCGAGAATCAGCTGCTCGGCCGCGAATAATCCCCGATCTCGGTCTAGGCAAAGGCGCCATGTCCGTTCGGGATTCTCGTCCTCGCCACCAGCTGAACCGGGATCGCGTCCAACACACATCGCGTTCAAGAGCCATTCCGCGTCGTACACGCCGTACTCAACTCCTGTCATGAGCGAATCGCGGAGCAAGTAGTCCATGCGATCCGCATCCAACTGGCTCGAGACGACATCGACGATGAGCCGAAGCGGGTGCGTCTTGTCAATGACCTGCGCGACCTCGGCCGGGTCAATCTCTGCTTCCGCAAGGATTGCATAGATCGCACCCTCCTCGTTGGTGATCAGCTTTGCTGTCATCTTTTCGTGATCGAAGGAACTGCCCGACGCCCGCTCGATCATGTGCGAGAATGGGCCATGGCCGATGTCGTGGAGCAACGCAGCAGCCTTGATGACGCGAGCGCTCTGTTCGAGTCTCCTGGTCACGTTGTGGGCCGTCCCGTACCGCCGAAGTAGCGTATCTAGAATCCGCTGCGCAAAGTTGAACACTCCGAGACTGTGAACGAACCGGGAGTGCTCCGCTCCGTGATAGGTAAGGCTGCTGACTCCGAGTTGGCGCACCCGACGGAGCCGCTGAAACTCCGGAGTGTTCAGCAGGTCCAAGATGAACTGATCAGCCGGCTCAATCCGGATCAGCCGGTGAACTGGGTCGCGGAAGACCTTTCCCTTGTTCTTGATCTTCTGGCCCGGCATGGACGCAAGGATACCAAGTTCGATCGCGGACGTATAGTAGAGACGGTCACGTTCTCGCCACGGAGTGGCGAGGTACCCAGGATTACCGAGCCGCGGCGCGCTTCTTCGACTTGCCGCGGGCGGGGGTCATGAACTCCGGCAGGCCCTCGCCCTTCTCGAAGAGGTCGGCGAACTTGAAGCCCTTGCGCGACTTCCAGGCCTTGCGGTGGTAGGCATCGCTGGCGAGGATGGGGAAGAGCGCGGAGAGCTCGCCGAAGACCATCTGCTCGTGCACGATATCGACCTTGCCCCACGAGCAGGCCTCGCGGAGTGTCGAGCCCGAGAGTGCGCCGTCGCGAGAGTCGGCGACGGTCATTTGGATCGCGTACTTGTGCATGCCGACATCGCCGCGGGCCTTGCCGCCCTTGCGTTCGCTGAGAAGTTCCGCCGCGACGACGATGTCCTGCGCGAAGTTCTTGGGGACGCCGCCACCGAGCATGAGCAGGCCGGTGTCCTTGCAAGCCAACTTGATATCAGTCAGCTCGCGGAAATCTTTGCCCGAGTCGAAGGCGACCAGGCCGCGGCCCTCTTCGATCGCTTCGGTCTGCTGGAGCACGATGCCGAAGCCAGCGGAGCAATCGCTGAACGCGGGGACGAAGATCGGGACGCGCTTCTGGTAGCAGGTCTTGACGATCGACTCGTTCTTGGCGAGCTTGGGGTTGCTGGCGAGGTATGCGCCCATGGCCTCGATGAACTCGCGGGAGGAGTACGCGCCGGGCGCGAACTGCTTGAAGATCTCGTGGGTGACGGCGTCGCAGTCGCGGAGGTCATCCTCGTTGATGTAGGTGTCGTAGATGCGATCGATCATCAGGTTGCGCAGCGTCATGTCGTCGACGGGCGGGGCCTCGGGGCTGCCGGGGGCGATGTAGTGCTTGAAGCCCAGGCCCTCGAAGAAGTCCTGGTCGACGATGTTCGCACCGGTCGAGACGATCGCGTCGATCATGTTGTTCTCGACGAGCGTGATCAAGGCCTTCTTGAGTCCGGCGGAGATCAGGCTGCCCGCGAGGGTGACGATCACCGCGCACTCCTTGTCCTTGAGCATCATCGAGTAGATGTCCGCGGCCTGGGCCAGCGTGCGGCTGGAGTACGCCATGTCGCGATAGCTGTCGATGATCTCGCGGCCGTCGATGCGGGTGATGTCGATGTGCTTGATGGGACGGGAGAGGAGTTCCTTCTTCGTCCACTTGGTGGGGGAGGGGGAGTTGGGGGTGCCGTTTGCCATGGGAGAGGCTCCAAAGATCCAAATGGCAAATTGCCAAAGGGCCAAACTCGAGGGGGCGAACTGTTGTTGTGCGCACCGACTCAGATTTGGCGATGTGGCAATTTGCCATCTGGCCATGTTGACCGGCCAAGCCCCCCTGGCCGCGTGATTGGGCGAAGGCTCCCCGGGGGTGGCGGGGAGCAAGGGATTATACGCTATCCCGGGAGGAAAAGTTCGGTCGCAACTATGGGAGACGGCAGGACCGGCACGGAGTGGCGGCCCACCCGAGACACGGGTCCGGAGTGCCGGTCCCACCCAAGCCGCCGACCTGACGGACGCGGGGTGCTCGCGCATCTGGGTGGTATGCGGGGGGTTGGCGGTCGTGGCGGCGGGCTTTCATGCCCAGGAGGCGTGTGATGAAGAGCGTGCGCCAATGCCCGAGCAGGAGTGAAGTCGAATCAGGACTCACCGCGGGAGGCGCGGAGCACGCTGAGAATCGCGCAATGTTGCCCTCGACTGCGTGGCTTGGGCTGCGATCTCTGTGTCTCCGCGGCGAGTTGATCAGGACGACCGCTCGGTTACGAGACCTTCCTGATACACGCGGACGAGGTCGTGCAGGTCGGCGATGCGCTGCTGGGTTTCGCGGCCCTGCTCGGTGTCGCGCACCAGCCGCGGCTTGGCATACTTGCGGATCGTGGTGACGGTCGGCACGATATCGGCATCCTGATCGATGCACGCCTGAACGCTGGAGAATGGCGCGTGCTCGGCGAGATCGATGCGGTCGGGTTTGAGCACAAGCGTGTAGCCGCGGTCGCCGTAGGCTTGGCTGAATGCGCCATCGATGGTGACGGCGTTGCCGCCGCGCTTGACGGGCTTTTCACCCTTCTCGACCTTGACCGGGACGTGGCCGTTGACGATCAGGACATCGTCACCCATGCCAAAGAGCTTCCCGATCCGGCGGATGAAGTCGGCATCGTTCATCAGGTCGAAGTAGGGGTTCTTCTGCTCTTTGTGCGTCTCTTTGTCGGCGATGAATGCTGTTTCGAAGGTCGACAGCTTGTCCTTGCCGAAGAGCGGCGAGCGCGGGCAACCCCACAGGTACCAGAGCCAATCGGCATCAGTGCCGATTCCGTCGCGCGGACCACCCATGGGCCGCTGCATCCCCCCGATCGGCCCGATGCGGAACGCACGGCGCACGACGATCGCCAGGGCATCCATCAGTTCGCGTCCCGCGACTTCGTACCCGTCGACCTTGAGCGTGAGCGGAGTGCCGGTTGCATCGACCGGCACGCAGGCGTGGAAGACGAGCGCATCGTCTCGGCGCGTCCACATTCCGCCGCGACGGGCGAGCCACTGCATGTGCTCGCGCAGACGGATCGACGTGGCGAACGAGTTGCGGATGCGGTCAAGGCACGCGGCTTCTTCGGGCGAGTAGGCGTAGGGGTCGCGCGGGTCGATGGTCGGCAGGTGGGTGTCGAGCAGCGGATGGAGCTTGCCGTCGATGGTGACCGTGCCCGCGGCGTTGTCGATGCGGTGGAGCAGGCGGCGGTGATCGAGGTCCCACTCGGGGTGCTGGGCGATCAGACGGCCCTCGGCCTTGAACTGCATGATGGTGATGGCCTTCTGCATCCGCGCGACGGTGAGCGGGTCGCGGTGACCGGTGCCCTTGGCGACGAAGCGATCGGCGGGGTCATCGCCGTAGACATCGCGCACCAGTTTCTCCAGGGGCGTGGTGAGGATGCCATAGCCTTCTTCGAGCTGCGCCGCCTGGCGGTAGCGTGCGGAGAATCGCAGCACGGTGAGCAGGCATGGGTCGTGACCCAGCGATGCGCCCATCCAGATCGTGTCGTGGTTGCCCCAAAGCAGCGAGCAGCGCGGTTGGTGCATGAGCAGGTCGATGACCTTGTCGATGCGCGGTCCGCGGTCGCCCAGATCGCCCGCGACCAGGATCTCCGCGGAGGCGAGTGAGCGGATGAGGCGCGAGGCCGCGGCGATGGCTTCCCAGTCGCGGTCGTACTCATGGCCCGTCCCGCGCTGCACGTTGGCCATCGCGGCGAGCATGGCGCGTGGGAACTCGGGGCGCTGGGCAGAGAGCATCTCGACAAACAGTTCGCGGAACTCCGGCGGGGTGAGGCGCTCCACCAGGTCGCGCCGATAGGTTTTGCGCAGAGCACGGATGATCTCGCACTGAAGGGTGAGGGTCTGGAATGCCCATTCGGTACGGGCGGTTGGGCCGCGGGCCTCGATCTCGGGGACGAAGCGGGCGAGCGCCTCGCGTGGGTAGTAGAGGATCTTGAGGAAGCGCTCGCGTTCGACTTTGGAGAGACGGTCGGTGAGAACTTCCTCAACCAGCGGTCGCAGCGCGCCGGAGGCGTTGTGGATGACGTGGCGGAGCTTGGTATCTTCTCCGTGGATATCGGAGATGACGTGAACCAGGCCCATCGGCAGGTCGAGCGTCGCGGCGAGGCCGGCGATTTCTGCAATCGCGGCATCGGTCGTTGGGAACTGCGGGGCGAGCGCGCGGAGGAGGGCCAGGCGGTCGGGGGAGAAGGGTGCGGGCGTGGTGGTGGGCATGGTGTGCGGCCTCGGAGGGAAGCGGGTCGCACACTTTAACAGCTTTGGAGTGTCCGGCGAACGGGCCAATGGCTCAAAAGGTGACGGCAGCGGCACGCGGCCAGGTGCGCGCCGCCGCCGATCACCAGCGTTGTGGTGGCCCGTCGGTACCTGCGGCCGAAAGAGGTTTGTCGGACGGAGGACGTCGGGGCACACAGACCGATCGCTCGGTACTTATGGTTCAGTACGAGGTTCGGGCCGCGTGCCTGCGCTTCACGGGTGCAGAATCTGAGTGATCACTCTTCGAGGTAGGTGTACCCGTCGAGGCCGCGTTCGTAGAAGGCCAGGAAGCTCTTGCCTTCGGCGATGGTCAGGCGGTTGGCCTTGATGGAGCGCTCGACCTCGCGGCGCATGGCCCGGCGCATGTCTTCATCGTCATACTGAACGTACGACAGCACTTCCTTCACGGTGTCACCCTCGATGACCTCATCGATCGACCACGTCTCGGCGATGCCGCCGTTGCCGTTGCTGCTGGATTCTGCCGGATCGGGCGTGCGATAGGAGACGTGCACGGCGTGGGTGTCGCCGAGCAGGTTGTGCAGATCGCCCAGGATCTCCTGGTAGGCGCCCAGCAGGAAGACGCCGAGGTAGTACGGCTCACCGGGCTTGAGCTCGTGGAGCTCGAGGGCCTTCTTCTCCAGGCGCTTGTCGACGAAGTTGTCGATCTTGCCGTCAGAGTCGCAGGTGATGTCGGCCATGATGCCGCGGCGGGTCGGCTCTTCATCGAGCCGGTGGATCGGGCAGATGGGGAAGAGCTGGTCGATGGCCCAGGAGTCGGGCATCGACTGGAACAGGGAGAAGTTGCAGAAGTAGATATCGCTGAGAGTCTCGGGGAGGTGCTCGATCTCCTCGGGGAGCTCGCCCTTCTTGGCGCACATGTCGAGCACCTTGCGGCCGATCGACCAGAACAGCCGCTCCGAGGCAGCGCGCATCGGCAGGGACATATAGCCAAGCGAGAACAGGCTCATCGCCTCATCGCGTGCCTGCAGCGCATCGTGGTACGCCTCCAGAAGGTTCCGGTCGGTCAGCCGCTCATAGGCGTCGATGAGGTCGAGCACGGGCTGCGGCGGCTCCTTCTCGGTGGCCAGGTCGGCCTTGATGCGCACCATCTCCGGCTCGGCATTGAAGGAAGACTTGCCCAGCACATCGACGATGAGCAGCGAGCCGTACGCGACCATCGCGCGGCCAGATTCCGAAAGGATCGTCGGGTGCGGCACGCCCGCATCGTCGCACACCGTCTTGATGCGGTACACCGCATCCGCGGCATACTCATCGACCGTGTAGTTGATCGAGGAGTTCCAAGCCGACTGCGATCCGTCGTAGTCGACACCCATGCCCCCGCCGATATCGAGCATCTTCATGCCCGCCCCAAGGCGGACAAGCTCGGTGTAGATGTGCGTGAGCTCGTTGACGGCGTTCTTCAAGTGGCGGATGTCATAGAGCTGCGAGCCGACGTGGCAGTGCAGCAGGTTCAGGCAATCGGCCATGCCGCGGGCCTTGAGGAACTCGAGGGCCTCGAGGACCTCGGTCACGAACAGGCCGAACTTCGAGCGTGCGCCGGCGGAAGATTCCCACCGCCCCGCACCGCGCGACCCGAGCTTGACGCGGATGCCGATCTTCGGGCGCACGTTGTACCGCTCCGCGTGCTTGACGATGAGCTCAAGCTCGCTGAACTTCTCAACGACCGGGATGATGTTGCGGCCGAGCTTGGTCGCCAGCAGAACGGTCTCGATGAACTCATCGTCCTTGAAGCCGTTGCAGATGATCGGCATCGTGTCCTGCCCCTCCGAGAGGGCAAGGACGGCGAGCAGCTCGGGCTTGGAGCCAGCCTCGAGCCCGAACTTCAGTTCGCGCCCCAGCTTGGCGATCTCTTCACAGATGTGTCGCTGCTGATTCACCTTGATCGGGTACACGCAGGAGTACCCGCCCTGGTAGCCGTTTTCGACGATGGCCTTGTCAAACGCCGTGCGGATCTCGCGCAGGCGATGCTCCAGCACACCGGAGAACCGGAGCAGCACAGGCGTGTGCACGCCGCGATCCTCAAGCCCTTTCACCAGGTCATGCAGATCGATCTGCTCGGCGGGGTTCTTCGACGGCATGACCGTCACATGCCCGCGTGGGTTGACGCCGAAGTAGCCCTTGCCCCAGTCGGGCATGCCGTAAAGGCGCAGCGCATCCTCGTGGGTCCAGC
Source organism: Phycisphaerales bacterium (assembly GCA_038247555.1). Classification (GTDB taxonomy): domain Bacteria; phylum Planctomycetota; class Phycisphaerae; order Phycisphaerales; family UBA1924; genus JAHBXL01. The sequence goes on from JBBRUT010000097.1 coordinate 9,186, forward strand.
GGCCGTGGAGGAAGGAGTTCTTGGGGATCGAGAGCGTGGCCATCGTTCGGGGCACTCCATCGGTCGCATCGTCCGCAACAGGAAACGCCCGCGCATACACATCGCGGGCGTCCCGTCTTGCAGAACATTATGCATTCGGAAACCGCCGCGTGCCTGTTTGGGCGGCCGGTTTGCTTCAGGCCGCGGAAAGGGTGAGCGATTGTTCACGGGCAAAGCCGATCAGCCGCTGGAGATTCCACAACAGGATCAGGTACAGCACCCAGGCCACCAGCGGCCCGATGCCCACGCACAGTGCTCCAACCGTGTAAAGCAGGGGAAGGAGCCACATGTAGACGCGGGTCTTCGCAACCATGTCCTCATCGGGGAGCCGCTGCGCCAGCCACCGGACGTAGAGCATCGTGGCAAAGAAACTCACCGCGCCGGCGATCGTGCCTACCAGGCTGATGACCCCAGAGGCAACCGCCACGGCAATGGCAGGATTCGCCCCCATCTGCGCGCCCCCGGCCGCGATTGATGATCCGAAGTAGCCCACGGCCAGTCCGATCGCCTGAGTCGCGGCCGACACGGCGACGGCGGTGCGAACCACACGCCTCGCCGTCCGGGGCTGCTCCTGCTGGCTGCTGGCAGGGTCGGGAGCGGTGAGAAGCCAATACCCGATCAGCGAGGCAGTGGTGGCAAGCACGCTGATGCCCGCCCCGCCGAGGGTGATCCATGCGGGAGCCGAGGTCATCCCAACCGCCCCGCCCCCCGCGCCCACGGTGAATCCGCCCATGGCGAAGATGGCCACGATTGCCGCTCCCGTAAGCAGCAGCCCGGCGGCCAGATTCGCGATGTTCGTAAAGATGACGATGCGTGCGCCGAGCACCAGCGAGGCAAGGTACTCGGGCCCCGCAAAGCGAAGCAGGCCGCCCTGCAGCGAGGCTTCCACCGACCAGCCGCACTCCGGGCACCTGCCCGTCGTCGCCAGCCCGCGGAGGCTGTAGCCGCAGCGGGTGCAGGCGATCTCGGTCTCGACGACCCGCACGGGTGGCTGAAGGCTCGGATCCATGGAGCGCAGCTTAACGATTCGCGGCGGGCTTGCCAAGGGCTGGAGCGGGTGGGAGCCACCGGCCGGGCGAGCGGTCGTAGAATGAACGCATGACAGTGTCTCAACTTCGCCGACAGATCAAGAAGGCCATCGACTCCGTACCCGCAGACCGGTTGGCGTCACTTGCTGACTACGCCGAGTTTCTGGCGAGGCCGGAGTTGAAGAAGCGCCTGGGGAAGGCGGAGAATGACCTCGCAAGCAAGAAGGGGACCGCGTGGCGGTCGGTGCGGCGCGATGTATGAGGTTGTTCTGTCGCCGGAAGCCGCCGGCTTCTTTGCCGAAGCCGATCAGCCGCTGGCCAAGAAACTCGCACGGTGCTTTGCGCAGCTCGAGCAGGAGCCTCGAAAGCACAACAACATCAAGCGATTGACCGGCGAGTTCTCGGGGTACTCGCGGTTTCGTATCGGCGACTGGCGAGTGATTTTCCGCGTAGAAGACGAAACCGATCGTGTGCTGGTGTTGTCGATCGCTCACCGGCGCGAAGTCTACGAGTGAGTCCTTCCGAGCTTGGCCGCAACTGCAAAGGGCCGGCACTAGGCCGGCCCCTTCTCCCGTGCACGACCGCCGTGCTCCGCCGCGCTGTGCCCTTACGGGTGGGTGCCGGGAGTCGAACCCGGTCCTCGGAAAACTGTCAGTGACTACCGCCCCGCTCCCACTGCCTGCTTGCCGAGCACACGCTCGGCGTAGTCGTTCATCGCATCGCGCAGCTGCTCGAAGCTCTCCAGCACGTAGTAGATCGGCTGGTAGTGGTCGATCTCAAACGCCGTCTCGCAGACGCGGTCGAGGTCGAAGGATCGCCACTCCGCCACCGGTCGCTCGGTGCAGGGCTCCGCGCCCGGCTTGCCCTTGGCTTCCCACTGGCCTTCGAGCGCATACTTCGCCTCGCCGTGGCTGCTCACCAGCCCCGAGCCGTAGAGCTTCACCTTGCCATCTTCCTTGATCAGCCCGAACTCGACCGTGAACCAGAACAGCCTGCCCAGGCGTTCGATGTGGTGCGCATCATCGCACAGCAGCGCGGCCTTGCCGTAGGTCTGGAGGAAATCTGCAAACACGCGGCTGGCGTGCAGGGGCACGTGCCCGAAGACATCGTGGAAGATGTCCGGCTCGGGAAGATAGTCCATCACTTCGCGTGGGCGGATCAGCACGGTCGTGGGGAACTGCCGCGCGGCGAGGCAGGCGAAGAACGACTTGGCGGGCAGATAGCCGGGGACACCGTAGCTGGCCCAGTCGCTCACCTCGCCGAGGTAGCGATTAATGCCCTCGAGCTTCGTGCCCTGCTTCAGTACCTTGCCGTCAGTGATCTCGCAATCCTGCGTCAGGGTGGTGTCGCTGAGCAGCGGCAGGCGGTCGGGGCTGAGGCGGAGAATCTTCAGGCCGTCGATGAACGTGCGGCTGACCTGCTCTTCGAGCATGTCCCATCGGCGGGTGAACAGGTCACGCCAGACCTCATGGTCCGCGCGGGTGTACTTGTGATACTGCTGCGTGATGTAGAACTGCCCGGCATCGATCTGATCGGCCGGCATATCCGGGGCCTTGTCCGCCGCGGCCTGGGCCAGGCGGGCTTCGTCGCTGTCGATGATGTTGTTGTAGCGGATGTCGTGGCGCATCTGGACCCCTTTTCGGGCCCGACCGCGTCAGGCGGTTCGGGGACAGGAATCCCTGTCCCCGGAGTTTATCGCCTCGAAAGCCGCCGCGACGGCCCCAGCCGCGGGAACCGCATCGATCGCTATGCGAAAGGGTGTACCATGCCGGGCATGAAGGACAGGCGATTCAACATGTTTGCCTGCGGGGTTGCTGTCACGGCTGCCGCCGCGCTTTCGGGCTGCTCGGGTGGTGACTCGGGCTCCCAGCAGCAGGCGTCCAGCGGCGGGTTCTTCGGGCTCTTCGCCCGCCAGGACCCCAACGCCGATCTGACGCCTGCCGAGGGCCAGAGGCTCATCGCCGAGATGCGCAAAGACCCGACGCGCATCAACAAGCTCACCCCCGGCGAGCGTCGCTTTCTCGCCAAGGTCAGCGCCGCAATGAACGCCAGAAAGTAGTCGCCGGTCCGGTCCGGAAGCATGTCGCGGCCGCCGGTGATCAGCGGCTGTCCCAGCGGAAACTTCCCGGAACGGCGGTCACCGTCGGGTCCACCTTCGTATAGCCCAATGGCGGAGTCAGGGAGAGGTTGGGGTCCGCCACGAGTTGAGTCGCGCTGGAAACCGTGATCGGGCCGTCGCAGATCCAGCAGCCGATGAGCCGCGGGCTCCGCTGGAAGGATGTCCATGCCCCACCTAGGACATGAAACAATCCCCGCTGTTCCGACGGCGCGGTTGCGCGGCTCCCGACCACAGTGACAATCCCCAGCAGGTTCACGCCGAGCGCCGGGACATCCACCGTGCCTGTGTCCGGCATCGACGTCACGGTGCACGTCGAGTTCCCGTACACCAGAAGCGATGGCATTCCGGCTGCCGGCGGTTCCCACGCCACGAGCTGCTCAAGAGTCAGGTTCGATGTGCCCTGAAGCTGAACGATGAGCGTCGCCTGAATGATCGAGTTGCGAACGCGAAGCGTCTGCCCGGAGGGCACCTGGATCAGATAGATCCCTGAGGCATTCTGCGGCCCGTACGGATTCGTGCTCTTGGAAAGGATCGTCGCATCGATCCGGCCGCTGCCGATGCTCCCGTAGGAGATCTCCGTTGCGCGGCCCGCATAGTCGAGCAACGCGTCCGCCGTCGCCACTTCCTTGTTGCGAGACGGCTGTGTGACAAAGCCCACGATCGACCCGGTGTTGGCAATCGTGCTCGTCTCCACATTCCCGGTGATCGCCGACGAGTTTGCCAGCAGACCGTCACACGACACCGCGCCGCCCGAAGATGAGAGCGCCGCGGTCACCGTGATCGCCGTCTCGCTGTGAAGCGTGCACGCCAGAACGGGCAGGGGCCGCGTCCCCCGAGGGTCGACAAGAATCGAGAATCGTCGGGCCGCCGCCCCCGCCCCCCCCGATCCCCCGCCCACCGCCGCCTCTCCGCTCAGCCTCACACGCTGATCCGGGTTGTTCGAGACATCATTGTCGATCTCATCGGTCTGCTTCCAGGTGAGTGAACCAAGCCCCATCGCGATCTGCGGGTTCCACGCATCAGAGCCGCGAGTGCTGCGCCACTGCGTATCGCTGTTCACCGTCGCAACCGCCAGATCAACGGCCGAAGTCGCGAGCGCCGATGCCGCAGCCAGGTTCCGGTCGGCTGTGGCGTTCCGCACATGCACACGCCCCGTCACCGAGACCGCCAGCCCGATGACCGTGAGCAGAACGCCCATGCCCAGAACCAGCATGTAGACGCTGCCGCGGCGGGCATTTCGGAAAGAGTGGGGGGTCAACGCTCTGCGCATGGC
>JBBRUT010000098.1:0-13530 GCA_038247555.1 Phycisphaerales bacterium
ACACCCCCGTCGCGCCTCGCCCTCGACCACGAAGACCACGGGTGTCGTGCGCCCGCCAATGGTCGCGGCGCCCGCGCGGTCGCGATCCGGCAGGTACGGGCCACGAAACCCGTACTCGCGCGCCTGCTCGCGCATGTGCTGATCGGACTCGGCCTCGACGGTGTTCACATACACAAACGCGACGTTCTTCGCGGGCGATGTGTACTCCCGCTCAATCGCCGCCAGCCGCGGCCCATACTTCCGCGAGAGCGGACACCCCGTGCTGGTCATCACGATGACGACCGCGCGCCGGTCCTTGAACACATCCGCGGGTTCGAGCGTCCGGCCATCGAGCGCAAGCAGCGTCGGGAGCGTGAACATTTCACCGATACCCAGTGCCGCGGCGTCATTCACCGAAGTCTGCCGCTGCAGCGCCGGCGCATTTGCCGGCTGATCCGAAGTGCGGCACGATGCAACCACAACGAGCGTCGACGCGATGATTGCTGTCGCAATCAATACTCGTCGCCGCGGCCACAGTGTCGTCTTCATTCCCTCAATCCAAAATCCGCATTCCAAAATCGAAAATCGGCGTCCAGACCGCGCGCGATCGCTCTCCGCACATCCGACTTCCCACATCCCACATCCGACATCGTTAAAACTCCGCCTGCCCCGGCGCCCGCGGGAACGGAATCACATCGCGAATGTTCGCCATGCCGGTGACGAACAGCACCAGCCGCTCAAAGCCGAGGCCGAAGCCCGCGTGCGGCACCGTGCCGTAGCGACGCAGGTCGCGGTACCACCAATACTCCTTCGCGGGCAGCTTCATCTCCTCGATGCGGGCGTCGAGCTTGTCGAGACGCTCCTCGCGCTGCGAGCCGCCGATGATCTCGCCGATCTTCGGCACCAGCACGTCCATCGCCGCGACCGTATCGCCGGGCGCGCCATCGGTGCCGGGGTCATTGAGGCGCATGTAGAACGCCTTGATCTGCTTGGGGTAGTTCATCAGGATGACCGGCTGCTTGAAGTGCTCCTCGGTGAGGAAGCGCTCGTGCTCGGTCTGCAGGTCGGTGCCCCACTTGACCGCAAACTCGAACTTCTTCCCCTTCGCCGCGGCGTCCTGAATGATCTTCACCGCCTCGGTGTAGGGCAGCCGACGGAACGGCTGCTCTAGCACGTGTTTCAGCCGCTCCAGCAATCCCTTCTCGATCCGCTCATCGAAGAACTTCATGTCATCGGGCAGCTCGGTGAGCGCCGCCTGCACGCAATACTTGATGAAGTCCTCGGCGATCTGGCTGTCCCGCATCAGGTCGCAGAAGGCCATCTCGGGCTCGATCATCCAGAACTCGGCCAGGTGCCGTGCCGTGTTGCTGTTCTCGGCGCGGAAGGTCGGCCCGAAGGTGTACACATTCGACATCGCGCAGCAGTACGTCTCGACGTTCAACTGCCCTGACACCGTCAGGTGCGCCTCCTTGCCGAAGAAGTCCTTCGTGAAGTCGATCTCGCTGTCTTTGGTGGGCCGGCTCTCCGAGCCGGCTATCCGCGCCGCTCCAGCGTCTCCGCTCTTTGGAATGTTGCACATGTCAAGCGTGCTCACCCGGAACATCTGCCCCGCGCCCTCGCAGTCGCTGCCGGTGATGATCGGCGTGTGCACCCAGTAGAAGCCGCGCTCGTGGAAGAACCGGTGCACCGCCATGCTCAGGCAGTGCCGCACCCGCGCCACCGCGCCAAACGTGTTCGTCCGCGGCCGCAAGTGCGCCACTTCCCGCAGATACTCAAAGCTGTGCTGCTTGGGCTGGATCGGATAATGATCCGGGTCATCGACCCAGCCGATCACCCGCACCGCAGTCGCCTGAATCTCGTTCCCGCCCTTGGGGTTCTTCACGACCTTGCCGTCGCACTCGACTGCGCAGTGCGTGCTGAGCTTGGTAACCTCGGCTGCGTAGTTGCTCAGAGCCCCGGTGGCCACCACCTGGATCGCATCAAAGCACGTCCCGTCGTGCACATTGATGAACGACAGCCCGCCCTCGGCCTTGGAGTCACGCCGCGTGCGCACCCAGCCCTTGACGGTCACTTCCGAATCTACCGGCGCCTTGAGCGCCTCAACAACACGCAGCCACGCCATGCAAAAGCTCCCAATCCGCGGCCGTTCGCCGGGGATCGATAGTAGGGGCGGGAGGTTGTCGAATGCGGCGGCCGGAGCCGACCGCTAGAACCGCGGCGTGTTGATCCAGCCGTACGGCTGGCCGCGATCCGTGACCTTCCAGAACGTTCCCGGAAGGCCCTTGGCGGTGGCATACACGTCGTTGGCTTCAAAGTCGAGCGTCGGCTCCCGCAGGTCGCGGTTCGGCCCGCCCTTGGGCCGGAACAGATCCACCGTTCCGTCGAAGAACCCGACATGCCCGCCCTTGTCATGGCGCACCGAGATCTGATCCTCGTTGCCCCAATACCCATCGGTGAAGACTTGATTCCAGATCGGCGTGCTCTCCTCCACGAAGATCGGCAACGCCCTGAAGTACGTCAGCGTGGGGATCAGCGACGCCGGGAGGTTGGGTGCGGCGTTCGGGTCGTTGGGACGCACGAACCCGACGCGGATGTCCCGCCCCAGCTGCGCGCCCTGCATCTCATCAAACATCGTGTAGTCAAAGTTCAGGTCCCGGGTCCAGCCAAAGCCGTTGCTGCCACCGGCTGAAACCGCCCTTGCGCGCTTGTTGCTCGGGCACTCAACCACAAAGTCCGCGTAGTTCACATAGCTGAACAGCAGGCCGGGGGTGAATGGCAGCGTCGTCGCATCGCCATCAAGATCCGCCCAGAAGGCGGCAGGCCAGAGCTGGTCCTTATAGTCTTGTGCATAGACGAATGAGGCGAGTGCGATCTGCCGCACGTTGGACATGCACTTGGTCTTCTGCGCGATCTTGCGTGCATTGCCAATCGCAGGGAGCAGAATCCCGATCAAGATCGCAATGATCGCGATGACGATAAGGATCTCGATCAGGGTGAAGCCCAGGCGGCTGCGGCGAACATCTGGCATCGAAGCCTCCTCGTCCCGGTGGCTGGCCCGGCAATCACGCACCCGGCTCCCCGCCCCCATCAGGCACGATCGACAGACCGTCGACCGCAAGGCTACACAAAGAACCCCAAGATACGACGCGCCGTCAGCGGGGTTTCCGTCACCCTTCCATTATGACCGATCCTCATCACAAAATCGAGTGGGTAAGGTGTTTGTTTTCAACACGGTGCAAACCTCCAGCTCCCCCGATTGCTCTATCCTCCGCCCCCATGGACCACTTTGCCTACCGAGATAGCCGCCTCCTCTGCGAGGAAGTCGACCTTTCCGACCTCGCCCGTCACGTGGGCACACCCACCTATGTCTACAGCCGCGCCACCCTCACCCACCACTACACCCGCCTGACCGAGGCATTCGCCCAGCTCCATCCGACCATTTGCTTCAGCGTCAAGTCCTGCCCGAATCTGGGCGTGCTCCGCGTACTGGCCGGCCTCGGCTCCGGCATGGATGTTGTTTCCGGCGGCGAGCTCCGCCGCGCTCTGCTCGCAGGAACCCCCGCCGACAAGATCGTCTACGCCGGCGTCGGCAAGACCGAAGCCGAGATCATCGAGGCCCTCGATTCCGGAGTCGGCACCTTCAACATCGAATCCGAGCCGGAGTTCCAGGTCATCGCCGCCCTCGCGGCAGAGCGCGGCGCCCGCGCCTGCGGCGCGCTCCGCGTGAACCCTGATGTCGATCCCTCCACCCACAAGTACACCACCACCGGCACCGCCGAGACCAAGTTCGGCGTCGATCTCGCGCGCGCCCGCGAGTTCTTCCGGCGCTATGCCGGCCACAAGCATCTCCGCCTCACCGGGCTGCACCTGCACATCGGCTCCCCGGTCGCAAGCCCCGATCCGTACGTGCAGGCCATCACCAAGACACTCCCCGTGATCGAGCAGCTGCGCAGCGATGGCCACCCCATCGACACGCTCGACCTGGGCGGCGGCTTCTCCGCCGATTACCGCACCGGCCAATCGCTCGCCGCTTCCGATTACGCCGCGAAGATCGTCCCCCTCCTCGCGCCCCTCGCCGCCAGCGGCGTCCGCATGATCCTTGAGCCCGGCCGCTTCATCTCCGCCAACTCCGGCGTCCTGCTCACACAGGTCCAGTACGTCAAGCAATCTGCCGCGAAGAAGTTCCTCGTCTGCGATGCGGGCATGCACACCCTCATCCGCCCCGCGCTCTATGGCTCGTTCCACTTCGTCTGGCCCGCCTCCTGCGCGCCGCAGCACGTCCCCCCGCGACGCGACGAAAAGCTCGCCCTCCCCGGCCTCGAGCTTTGCGACGTTGTCGGCCCGATCTGCGAAAGCTCCGACTTCCTTGCGCAGGACCGGCCCCTCCCGCCCATGGCCCGCGGCGACATCCTCGCCGTCTTCGGCGCGGGCGCATATGGAATGTCCATGGCCAGCCGGTACAACTCCCACCCCCTCCCCGCCGAAGTCCTCGTCGATGGCTCGCGCGCATCGGTGGTGCGCCGCCGCGAGTCCTACGACGATCTCGTAGCGCACGAGCTCGATTCTACCGAACTCGCCATCGGCTCTACCATCGCCCAATGACTGCCGCACCGTCTTCGCCCGCACTTCCGCGGCCCTCCCTCGGCGGCCGCCTCGCCCTCGTCGCGGCGGATATCAAGCTCGCTCACTCCGTCTTCGCGCTCCCCTTTGCCATCCTCGGCGCGTTCATGGCCCGCCCAACCGATGCCCCCTGGTCCCGCTTCGCCGGGCAGCTCGCCATCGTCATCGCCTGCATGGTCTTTGCCCGCACCTGGGCCATGCTCATCAACCGTCTGGCCGATCGCGCCCTCGACGCCCGCAACCCACGCACCCAGCGACGCGTGCTCGCCTCCGGAACCCTCTCGCCGCGCGATGGCCTGCTCTTCGCCCTCGCCGCCGCCGCGGCGTTCATCGCCTGCACCGCGCTCTTCTGGCTCTTCTTTGCCAACCCCTGGCCGCTCTTCCTCAGTGTCCCGGTCCTGCTCTGGATCGCCTTCTACTCCTTCACCAAACGCTTCACCGCACTCTGCCACATCTTCCTCGGCGGCGCGCTCGCCGCCTCGCCCCTCGCCGCGGCCATCGCCATCGACCCTCACTTCATCGCCGCGAACCCCGCCATCTGGTTTCTCGCGGGCATGGTCCTCTTCTGGGTCGCCGGCTTCGATGTCATCTACGCGCTGCAGGACCTCGATTTTGATCGCTCCGCCGGCCTCTCCTCCATCCCCGCCCGCCTCGGGCCCAGCGGCGCGATCTGGGTCTCCCGGCTCCTCCACCTCGCCGCGATTGGCCTCCTCATCGCCGCCTCGCAAACCGAGCCCCGCTTCGGCGCCGTCTTCGCCCTCGGTGTCGCGGCAGTGGGGGGGCTGCTGATCGTCGAACACGCCGTCCTCGCCCGCCGCGGCAAGGCCGGGCTGGAGATGGCGTTCTTCACCATCAACGGGATCGTTTCCTGTGTGCTGGGCCTGGCGGGCGTGCTGGATCTGACGGTGGTCTGAACCCACCCTCACCGGCCCAATCTTCCCGCCTCCTCCGCCCGCTCCTCTCGGAATCCCTCGCTCCCTTGACCCCCGGCCCCTTATTTTCACTATTTATTGAAAATCCAGTTGCCCCCAAAACCCCCGCAATGTACGCTTATCCCATGGCCCGCCCCCCCGAAGCCATCCCCCGAGCACAGTTCCTGGAAGTCCAGGACCGATTCATCGCCGCATGGGGACAGATGGGCACGGCCTGGGGCGTCTCCCGCACCATGGCCGAGGTCTACGCGCTCCTCTACATCACCGGTGAACCCCTCAACACCGACGACGTGATGGAGCGCCTCCGCATCAGCCGCGGCAACGCGTCCATGTCCCTCCGCTCGCTCGTGGAGTGGGGCCTTGTCACCCGCGCGCACAAACGCGGCGACCGCAAGGAGTATTTCCTTGCCGAGCAAGACCCTTGGGCCCTCTCCCGCAAGGTCATGCGCGAGCGCCTCCGCCGCGAAGTCCTCCCCCTCCTCGCCACGCTTCACGAACTCCGCGACTCCACCACCAAGGACCGCGCCCCACGCACCGATGCCGCGGCCCCGGCCGGCCTGCGCCTGGCCTCAAGCGCCGATGCCAATGCGGATGCAGCGCACGCGGCTGACGCCCGAAAGCCCGTAACCTCCGCCGAGGTCCGGCAGCTCAACGACCGTATCGACACCCTTCTCGAACTCGTCCAGACCATCGAGCGGCTGGGCGAACGCTTCGTCGGTTCCGAGGGCAAGGGCCTCAAACTCGCCGCCACCATGCTGTCCAAGTTCATCTGATGACCCGCCACGCATCCATCTCCGCACCCTCCCCCGCCGCGAGCATTGCACTCCGCGGCGTGCGCTGGTTCATCAGCCCCGATGCGCTGCGCCTCTACGCCCCGGCGATGCTCAACGGCCACGCAGCGCAGGTGCGCGAAGCCGAACTGGTCATCGACCTTGCAGGCGAGTCTCCCCGCGCCCTGCTCCGCCTCTGCTATGGTGCGGCCGACCGCGCGGAGCACACGCTCCCGCTCCCTGCCGCCCGGCTGACCTCGACCCGCGATGAGGCAGGTGCGATGGAAAGCATCGACGTCCCCGGCGTCATCAGCCTCACCTTCCGCCGCGACCACGGCACCCCGCGATTGGTCTACGCCCATTCGCCCCTCCTCGCGGCGATCGGCCTCCCCGGCGGCGTCTACGACGTGCCGGAGTTGCTCTGAGAAACCTGGCAGGTCGCACGAGCCACCTCACTTGTGCCTCCTGCCTTCCCCCTTCTCAAACTCCTCATCTTCGTGTCCTTCCCTTCCAAACTCCGATGCGACGGCAGACGGCGCACGACGACAGGACCTCCTCTCCTGCTGATTTACTCTGCTGTCCTGTGCTCTCTCCGCTCCACTGAGTTCCTGCCGGGTTGAGCTTTGAACTTTGCACTTTGAGCTTTATCCTCCCCCATGCCCCTGACCGCGCCAAGCAAACCCATCGAAGTTCAGCCTGATGACGCCTGGCGCTCCCTCGCCGCGCCGCCGGAGTTTGCGCAGGTGAAGGGGGGTGGCGCCCCGCGAATCGCCGAAGAGGCAGCCCCAACCTGCCCGGTTTGCAGCGCGGCCGAGTTCACGCCCCTCGCCGTCGGCTTCGACTACGAGTCCCGCACCTGCTCCAACCCCTGGCGCTTCGTCACCTGCCGCGCATGCTCGCACGTCTGGCTCAACCCGCGCCCCGCCATCTCAACGCTCTCTGCCATCTATCCGCCAACCTACTACGCCTACCACTACGACACCGAGGTCAATGCCCTCGCCCGCCGCGGCAAGGAGTTCCTCGACGCCCGCAAGTTCGCCGGCATCCTCACCACCCTCGGAAGGCCAGCAAAGTCCTTCGTCGATATCGGCTGCGGCGATGGCCGCTTCCTCAAGCTCATGCGCAGCCGCGGCGTGCCGGACAGCACCAACTACGGCCTCGAGCTCGACGACAAAGTCTGCGCCCGGCTCCGCGCCGATGGCTTTAGCGCCATCTGCAAACGCGTCGAAGACTGTGACGATATCCCCGCGGGTTCGCTCGACCTCGCAACCATGTTCCACGTCATCGAACACGTCGATGACCCCGCCGCCGTCACGCGCCGCATCGCCTCGTGGCTCGCGCCCGGAGGCGTCTTCGCGGTGGAAACACCGAACATCGATTCCCTCGATGCGCGGCTCTTCAGGAACACCTACTGGGGTGGGTACCACATCCCACGTCACTGGAACATGTTCACGCCGCGGTCGCTCTCGCGACTGCTCGAAGCCGCAGGCCTCGAAGTCGTCGCGACGCGCTACCAGACCGGCCACTCCTTCTGGATGTGGTCGATGCACCACGTGACCCGCTACCACGGCGCATCCCGCCCGCGCCTCGCGCACGCGATCTTCAACCCCTTCAAGGGCCTGCCCGCGCTGCTCGCCTTCACCGCGTTTGACAAGCTCCGCGCCGCGGTCGGCTGCAAGACCAGTTCGATGCTCATACTCGCCCGCAAAAAGCCTTAGGGCGCAGCGTCGATCCAGATTCCCGGCATGATCCACACCGGCGCAAACGGCCCCTTCGCCCCGCCCGCGATACGCACACGCATCACCAGTGGCGTGTCCGACGCCGGGATCGTAATGTCAAGCGGCACCCACTTCGGCTCAGCCTCGGCGAGCTCGCGAGTCAGTTCAACCGATGCCGCTGCCACTGCCTCATCGCCCGTCGAGACAACGTCCACCATCACCCGAACCGGCATCGACCCTGCAAATCGCGCGAAATCCTCCGGCGGCGTCGTGATGCGCAACCGCAGCATCCGCGCTTCGGAGGATGCCTCGATCTCCGCCTGCATCGCCGCGCGCGACGCATCCTGATACGTCGGGTGGAGCCACACACCCTCGCGCTTTGTGCCGCGGGAATCCAGCGCAAGCATGCCGATCGTCTCGCCCGCTTGCCCCGTCCGGGCATCGATCCACCGCCACCCCGTGACCGGCCGCGCCGGCGGGTCGCCCGCATCCATCAGCGCGATCGTGGTCGCGCGGCCGCGGGCGTGCCCCTCGCGGGCCGCCGCGCGAACCACCGGCATCACAAACGTCTCCACGCGATCGTCGGAACGTGTGATCTCGATCTGCCGCACCAGGCGCACACGGCCATCGTCATCGATCGTGAACGGTACCGCGCGGTCCCACGGCACAAACTCACCCTCGCCGCGATGTGCCGACACGAAGGTGTTCAGCCGAACCCGTGACCACACGCCTTCAGCCGAGAAGCGGTGATACGGAAGCGGCACCCACGGATTGATCGAGGCCGAAGAGATATCGCTGCGCCGAGTTGATTCCTGCATCAGCGCTGTCGCAGACCATGTCGTCGAGAACGCCGCCGGACGCAGCCGGTCAAACAGCAAGTAGCCTGTCGACGTCGGGCCGCTGTCAAGGCGCATCGGCAGATACGCCGCGTTCACCGGGGGGTTGGGCAACAGTTCCACAAGCTGCCGAGCGATCGTTGCGTCCCGGTCTTCCCGTCGATGCGCCCACGTCTGAATGCCCACACAGCAGATCGCCGCCAGAATCACCCCACCACCGGCGACAAGCCCCACCGCCGCGCGCACCGACCGCGACACCATCACCCCTCGCCCCGCCCGCGGCAGCAATCCCAGCAGAACATCCACCAACTGCGCGACAATCAGGCACAGCCCCACCAGCGGAAAGTACAGCGTCCGGGGCTCGACGTTCTGCCGATCCATCAGCGCGATCGGAATGAATGCCCCCAGGAACAGGATCGCCCCTCCCCCAATCCAGCTCGCGCGCGCCGCGGCTCCAAGCCGCCGCGATACTCCGCGGGTCGAATCGGCACCTTCACCGCCAGGCGCACCGCTCCACCATGCCCACGCCCAGATGCACGCGAGCACAGCCATCCCTCCGATCGCGGCGATCCCCACCGGCGTCGCAAGCGCCTCAAGCCCTGTCTCCCACGCGCCAAGCGTCGTCTGGCGCAGACGATTGCCATACAGCTGCCAGTGCACCGAGCGCGCTACCTGACTGATGCGCTCCGCGACGCGCTCGGGTCCCACAAACGAACCGGACCCGCCGCGAAAACTCGCGGGGGCCGTGAGACGAAGCAGCACGATGTACACCACGTTCATCGTGCCCACGATGCCGCAAAGCACCATCGCCCGGACAAACGCCGCAGCCAGTCGCGGCCCATTCTCCGCCGCCAGCCACGCCCCGAGCAGGATGAACGGCAACGCCAGCACCCCGCTCGCCGGCTGCTCATAGAAGCAGGGGATCACCAGTCCGAGCGCCGCAACGCCTGCCAGCTCGATCCCCCGCGGGAACCGCTTGCGGCACATCAGCTTCGTGCACCACAGCGCAAGCCCGCACCACATCGCCGTGGCGATCGCCGCGGAGGTCGAGCAGAACCAGAACGCCACCTCGAAGTTCATCGGATGCACCAGCAGAGCCAGCGCGCCGATCGCCGCCGGTCCGCGCAACCGTGTCCCCGCGCGTAGAAGCGCGTACACGCCAATGCACGCCAGCCCGTGCATGACCGCGCAGAACACCATCAGCACTCGCCAGTTCTCCGCAAAGATCGTCCCCAGCCCAAAGCACATCGCGTTGTGCAGCGGTCGCCAGAAGAACGGGTACCGGGCCCACGGGTTGAAGAGCGAAGGCACCGCTCCCGTCTCGGGGTCCCGCATGTTGACGGAGTAGTCGTCCGCGCTCCGGCCGATGTCTCCCCCAAGCCACAGGATCGCCACCATCCACGCCGCCGCGGGGAACAGCACCCACGCCAGCTCCATCCAGGTGAACTGTCTCCGGCTCGCGCGCGTCAAGGGGTCCTCCGCATCGGTGGCCACAATAGGCACTCCGGGAAGCGTCCTGAACTTCACCCGAACCTATTCCGGGCTCCGCTCCCGGCCGATATCCTCTGCACGAATCGAGTGGTTGTCCGGTACCCACACCCCGCTTCCCCGAACTCCTATGGCCAGACGCGCAAAGCCCTACGTCGGTATCGATCTCGGCGGCACCAACATGCAGATCGGTGTCGTCGCCCCCAGCAACGAGATCATCGGCCGCTCCCGCAAGAAGACCATGGCCGACAAGGGTCAGGCCAGCATCATCGCCCGCATTGTCGAGGGCGTGCATGCCGCGTGTACCCAGGCCGGCATCACCGTCGCCCAGCTCGGCGGCGTCGGCATCGGTGCCCCCGGCGCGATCGACCCCGCCACGGGCGTCGTCCTCGAAGCCGTGAACCTGCGATGGGACAATGTTCCCCTCGCCAAGATCCTCCAGACCAAGCTGCGCGTCCCCGTCCTCGTCGACAACGATGTCAACGTCGCCGTCTACGGCGAGTGGAAGGCCGGCGCGGCCCGCGGCGATCACGAAGTCCTCGGCGTGTGGGTCGGCACCGGCATCGGCGGCGGGCTGGTGCTCAACAACCATCTCTACGCGGGCGGGTTCTTCACAGCCGGCGAAATCGGCCACACCATCCTCTTCCCCAACGCGCCCATGGCCCGCCGTAGTCTCGAACAGAACTGCTCGCGCACCGCCATCGCCGACCGCCTCGTCGGGCTCATGAAGCAGAACCGCAAATCCATGCTGCTCCAGCTCTGCGGCGGTGACCTCTCGCAGATCAAGTCGAAGATGATCGCCGCGGCCTACTCAGAAAACGACAAGCTCACCAGCGAAGTCCTCGACGAAACCGCCGTACTTCTCGGCGTCGCCATCGCCAACGTCGTCACCCTGCTCTCGATCCCCAAGGTGGTCGTGGGCGGCGGGTTGACAGAAGCGCTCGGCGAACCATGGGTGAAGAAGATCCGCAAGGCCGTGCGCGAGATCGCCTTCCCCGAGCGCGTCCAGTCGGTGCAGGTCGTCGCCAGCAAGCTTGAAGATGATGCCGGCCTGCTCGGCGCAGCGCTGCTCGCCCGCGAAAAACTCGCGCGCTGATCGACGCTCCGCCACACCCCGCGCCAGCCAATCCGCGCAAACCTCTTCACCCCAAAAACATCTCCCGCCGGGGGGCTTGCGCCACCCCGGCGAGAGAGAGTTCGTCCCCCCCAGCCTTTATTCCACAATCGACTCCTGGTCGCCGCCTCGATGACCATGAGCCGCAACGCGCACGACAGCCTGCCCCATCCTGGAGCGTCTCAACATCCCATCCTGGGACTGCCTACCGAGATCGCTTGCCCTCCCGCGGCCTGCTCTCCACGCGCATTCGACAGCACGCGACAGCCCACCGCAAGGGCAAACACCTCAGCCAAGTTGTAGGGATGGTTCTCTCTCCAATCCCCAGAACAGGTACGTCCTGAAAATAGCATGGGTTTGCTGTCGAAGCAAGAGAAATGCAATCTTCTCTGCGATCAACATGCAGACACCCGCTCCCGCCTCTCCCTCGCCCGCTCCGGCAAGTGCCCTTTGCCGACCGTTGATCTGGCGGCGGCCAACAGCCACAACTGGTCGCGTCCCGCCAAAGCCAGCCGCCCGACGCATCCCCAAACCCTTGCAGACGGCCCGAATCGCAAACTCGCCATCGCGGCACGCAGCTTGCAATATCAATCGGCAATCCGCCCTTCCCACGCAGTCGATGCTCGGGAGCGAGGCGGTACGAAAGGAACTCTTCCATGCAAGCCCGAATGCCTTCTCTCCTTGTACTCGTTGCCGGTCTGACAATCGTCGCCGCACCGATGACCCCCGCTTTCGCCGATCGCGGCCGCGGCTCCGACGACACCCAACAGGACGATCGCGGCGGCCGCCGCAGCGGCTCCGATGATCGCCGCGATGACGACCGAGGCCGCTCCCGCGGCTCCGATGACAACAGCAACGGCAGCTCAAACTCCAACAGCTCCAGCGGCAATTCCCGCGAGCTGCGGTTCGTTTCCCGTATGCGCGATGCCGATGGCACCACGGCCCGCGCCCGTTACCAGGAACGGGCCAGAGACGGCCGCGCACTGCGTCAGTCCTTCGATATCGAGATCAAGCGCGCCCAGCCGGGCGAGCAGTTCGAGGTCCGCGTCGATGGCCGCGTCGTTGGCACCGCTACCGCCAACAACCTCGGCATCGCCAAGCTCGAGCTCCGCCGCTCCCCCAGCGGCCCCAACGAAGTGCCCATCGGCGGCGACTTCCCGCGGCTGCGGGCCGGCGCGGTCATCACCGTCGGCGCCATGCAGGGCTCCCTCAGCCTCCAGTAATCCCGCTCAACATCCACCCAAGGCCGCTGGCTCTTGAGACACCTCCCACGCCCCTCCGCCTCACCTGGACACACAGGTGATCCGGAGGGGTGTTTGCGTTTGCGACTTTGCCCGCGTCAGGCTGGACTCGGGTGACGGGGTGAGTCGATAGAGGATATACTGATCCTTTATCTGGTCGCCACCTGGAGTAGTTGCGAATGAGTCTCAACAAAGCTACGCTTCCCCATCACGACGGCCCTCGGCTCGTTGTGCTCGGAGCGACCGGTTCTCTGGCCCCTTCCGGCGAGCCCAAACACCATGACCACCCACACCCTGACACCTCCGCCGACGATGCACTTGAACCCAGTTCCCGCGGCGGGGGAGGCGCGGGGGGAGGCGGGAGGGGTGGCCGAGGGTGTGGGCGGTGCGGCACGTGCAAGTGCAACCGCCCCGAGCGTTCAACTGACAACCCTCTCCCGCGGCCAGCGCGCAGTCATCCGCGAAACCCGGATGCCGACCGATGACGCCGCGTTGCTCCGGGCCATGGGCCTGTGCGACTGCGCACTTCTGACCGTCGCCCGCACCGGCGAGCCCTTCATCGTGACCGTCAGCGGCGTCGATGGGGCCGACTGCAAGTGCCACAAGGTTGGCGGCTGCCGCATCGGGCTCGCCCGCGCCATGGCCGAGCGCATCTTCGTCTCGGTGTTGAACTAACCCAGCCGTCGTGCGGATTCCTTTGCCCCTACCCCGGCCCCCCCCAGGGATTCACGACGAGCCATGGCGACCTCCCCTTCCACACCCACAGGTCAGCACAAGTCCCAGGCTCACGCCGCGACCATCACTCTGCCCGCAACCCGCGATGCCCGCATCA
>JBBRUT010000099.1:0-13459 GCA_038247555.1 Phycisphaerales bacterium
AGTCGATCTCCCACTCCCGAATGAAGAGACGGATCGATGGGGCCGTCATGCTCGATTGTGAGATAGGACACACATCTGCGCGCATCCACCGAATATGGCGTGATGGCCTGCGTGGGACACGCGTCGATGCATCGCGTGCACGTGCCGCAGTGATCTGACACCGGGGTGAGACTCGGCTCGGGCAGGATGTGAAGGGTCGTGGCGATGCCCCCCAATACGAACCAGCTGCCGCGGCCGGGATCGATGAGCAAGGTGTGCTTGCCGACCCAGCCGAGTCCGGCGCGCGATGCGTGCTCCCGTTCCATAGCCGGGCCCGTATCGACGAACGAGCGGAACTCCGCGCTCCATCCTTCCCCCGCTGCGAACGGCAAACCGCGCAGTCGGTCGGCGAGGCGTTTGAGTCGTCGCTTCAGCACAGCGTGGTAATCCTCGCCACGTGCATAACGGGCGACACTTCCTTGGGCCGGGTGTTCCTGGGAGTGATCATTCCGTGAGCTGCTCTGGAGATCATCATCACCCGCGGCTGAATAGCTGTCAGCGACCATGATCACCGCGCGAGCACCGGGGAGCAATCGCGTGACATCCAGTCGCTCGCTGAGGTATTCCTCCATCCAGGCCATCGTGCCATGCTTACCGAGGGCGAGCCACTGCTGCAGTTCCGCCTGCTGGGAGGAAGGCGCGGCGGGAGCAATGCCCGCCGCGGCAAAGCCAAGGCCGAGACAGGCGCGAATAACTTCTCGCCCGAGTTCGACGGGGTCTGCCGGGGGGGGGCTCTGATGGGGCTTGGGCACGGGAGATCGTTGGCGCGACGAGCGAAGGTGCGTGCAGGGCGGTGGACACCGAACGCATCCATGGAAAAAGGGCCGGCGAACATCGCCGGCCCTTGAAGACGCTTGAGGTCAGATGCTCAACGAAGACTCAGGCGGACTCGGCACGCGGATGTGCCTTGTTGTACGCGTCCTGCAGCCGGTGAGCGGTGAGGTGGGTGTAGATCTGTGTTGTCGACAGGGACTGGTGGCCAAGGAGCTCCTGAACGCTCCGCAGGTCCGCTCCATTGTCGAGCAGGTGCGTCGCGAAGGAGTGACGCAGGGTGTGCGGAGAGATATCGGGATCGAGACCAGCTTGGATGAGGTACTTGTCGAGCTTGCGGCGGACCGAGCGTGAGCTGAGTCGCTGGCCGTGCTTGTTGATGAACAGGGGGCGGGCGCGATTCTCATCCTTCCACCACTGGGCGTAGCGGGTGTCGGCCCGCACGAGGCCCGCGTACTTGGCGACTGCGCCGAGTGCGTGCATTCCCAGCGGCACCATGCGCTCCTTCTTGCCCTTGCCGCGGACACGGAGCGCTTCGCCACTCTCGTCCATGTCATCGACGTTCAAACCGACGAGTTCGCTGACGCGGATGCCGGTAGAGTACAGGACTTCGAGCATCGAACGATCGCGCATGCCCAGGACATCCTTGTCGCTGGGGGTCGCGAGGAGCTTCTCGATCTGTTCGACGCTGATGGCCTTGGGGAGCCGCTTGCCCTGCCGGGGCGTGCGGATGGCGGTCATGGGGTTGGTCTTGGTGACGCCGCGCCGGTTGGCCCACTTGTAGAACGACCGCAGCGTGGCGATCTTGCGGGCCATCGTGGCCGCGGAATATTCCTTGCTGCCCAGATGCTCCAGGAACTCGCGGATGGTGTCCGGGGTTGCGTGGATCACCATCTTGGAGATGGTGTTGGGCGTGATGGTCGCTGCCACGGGGGTCTCGGCGTTTCCGCCGGGGGTTCCCTGCCGGCTGGCGATATTCCACGCCTGCGCCTCGGCGGCATCGTTTGGTTCAAGCCCCGCCTCATCGGCGATGAACTCGGTGTACTGGCGCAGATCGGCTCCGTAGCACCGCGCGGTGTAGTGCGAGAAATGCCGTTCGTTGGTGAGGTAGTCGGTGAAGCCAGCGATGATGGGTAGCGTCGTCATGTTCCGTCACTCCGATGCGCTTTCGCCGGGCTTTGGGCCGGGCGCTGCGTGCTGTCATGGATCCGTTGCGATGCGCTTCCGTGCGCCGCGTGCTGCGAGGCCGGGTTGCTTAGGTTCCTGAGGGTCCGGGACTGGAGGGCGGCCGCGCCCCGTCGATTCGATTCAGTCCGGGCTTGAGTCGCTTGGAAAGCTGGTGGCTGACCAGCGCGGCATCGAACCAGTCGAAGGGGACGTTGCGGTCGCCGGCGAGCTCGCTGAGCCGCTTGAGGAGCGATGCCTCGTCCCCGGCGTCACATACGAACGACCAGCGGTGCGAGCCCTTGACCAGCGTGACCGGCTCGCGGGTTGCGGGCGTGCCGGGCTGGTGGGGCGCATCGTGCGCAGCGTTTGTAGATGAGCGATGCCGTTGCTGACTGCTGGACATTCGAACTTCTCCGCGCCGCTCGCCAGCGGCCGGGCGGGAAGTCCGCTCAGCGACTAGCGAGAGGCCTGACTGGCCTCGCCGGGTTGCGCGAGCCGGAGTCTTTCCTGCTCGAGCAGCCGGCTCACGGCCTCGTGGGCCGCGAACTCGACGTACAGATCCATGCTCGCGAGCATGCCGCGCCATCCGAGTGCGGATGCGGGCTCGTGCCTTCCGGCGGAGTATCGCTGGATCGCCATCTGAACTTCGTGGTTTGCACCGTCGAAGTGCTCACTGAGGGTTGCGACCGGGCGGTCCAGGTACTGCGTGCGGACCTTGGGGTCCTGGTCTGTATAGGCGACTTGGAGCTTCATGGGGTCAACCCCGTCGGAGGGTCGGTTTTCCTTGGCGAAGACCGCCAGGACGAGTCCGAGCTTGGGTGGGTTGTAGGGGTCGTAGGCGGTGATGCTGCCGAGCACGAGTGCATCGACGCCCAGGATGTTTGCAAGCAGCCTCGCATCCGCGGGTGAGCGGACAGCAGTGATCCCGCGGGACCGCATCGCAGCGATGGTGCGATTCAGGGGCAGGCACGCAACGCCCCGGGCTTCATTGATCTTCGATGCCAGCGCATCGGAGACGAGGTCCGTGTTCGCAAACGAGACACCGGATTCGTTGGCCAGCGGCACGACTGCCCACAGGGCCTCGCCCTGTGAAGAGTCGTAGGGCGCGACGAGGATCTGCGGCGGGATGCGTGCGTCTTTGTCCGCCGCGCAACCGACGAGAAGCGGGATCGCGAGTAAGAAGGCCGCAACGAGCGCGAAGCTCGCGCGGCATGTTCCGAGCATGGTCTGTACGGTTGTCATGGCGTCCTGCCGTAGGCACGGAGACTCCGCTCCGTGCAGATTCCAAACTGTGAATCGCCCGCGGGGCCTTTCGGCCGCGCGGAGCGGAAGGATCGGCTTTACGGCGTGGTCGCCGGGGTAGTCATGCTTGTCGGGACGTTGGTGATCTCGGTCCGCGGACCAACAGTGATCGGCTTGCCGGTGGCGGCAACGATCGCTTTCTCGGTGCCGACGGACCAAATGTTGCTGACGCCTGTTCGGTCGGAGACGAAATAGATCCGGCCATCGGGCGCCCACGTGGGCATCAGGTTCATGAATCGCCCACCGGTGAGGCTGACACGCCCGGTGCCATCGACGCCGACGATCCAGAGGTCGCTGGCCGGCGTTCCGGATGGGGTGGCTTGGGCATCCTGGTCGCGGTGGCTCAGGGTGGCGAAAACAATCCGCGAGCCGTCGGGGCTCCAGGATGCATTGATAAGGGCGGCATCGCGGCTGGAGGCGATCTCGGTGGGGCTGCTGGTATCGCCGGTCTGGTAGTCGACGGTCCAGATGCTGAAGGCGCGGTCACCGCGTTCGCGGCTGCGCTGGAAGAGGATCTTGTCACGCCCGTTTGCCCCGGTTCCACCGACGGGACACCAATCGGGGAACATGCCGTAGCCGACAAACTCGGTGCTCGCCGAGCCGTTGGCATCCATCACCCAAAGCTCCCATCTGCCACTGATCTCGCCGAGGCGGCAGAACACGAGCTTCTTGCCATCAGGGGACCAAGAGGGATGAAGTTCGTGGGCGAAGTCGCTGGTCAACTGAACCGCCTGACCGCCGGCGGCAGTCATCACGTAGATATCCCAGTTGCCGCCGCGGTTGCTTGCAAAGGCGATACGTTGGCCATCGGGGGAGATGGTGGGCATGACGTCGTGGGAAGGGTCGGCGGTGAGCTGTGTCACCGTGCGGCCGTCGACCTTCTTGACGTAGATATCCGCGGTCTCACGGTGCTGCGTGCTTGCGAACACCAGCATCGAGCCATCGCGCGAGATGCAGGGATCGAAGTCCGCACCCTGCGCGGCGTAGGTGATGTGAATGAGGCCGTCCATCGGATCGCCCATTGGCGCTTCGTTGGTGGCGACGGGCATGACGAGTTGTGCCGTTTCGGGCTGTTCTGTGCCGGCGGGCCGGGATGGAGCGAGCGTGGGATCCTGAGGCTGGCCGCGGCGAGAGGCCCAGCTCTGCTCGGCTGAAGCCTCGAACCAGAACGGATTGAATCCGGTCATGCGAGACTTCCCCGGCGGGACGTACAGGGGCGTGCCCTTTACCCCTTCTTGTGGGGAAGTCGATGCATGGGTCGAGGACGATGCGACTGTGGAGGTTGAGCGGCTGCCCGCGCAGCCTGCAACAGCGAGCAGGGCCGCGACAAATGTGATTGATCGTGTGGTTTTGGCGATGTTGGAGGGGATTCTGAACACGCGGAGCTCCTCGTGGGGGGCGATCGACCACGTGCAGAGGGCTTCCAGCCCGCACGAGGCCCGGCACATTCCACGATTGAGCCGACCTCCGGCCGCCTCAACCAAACCGAGATTGCCCGTCCAAGACCACCAGAGGCTTCGCTCAGGCGATCGGTTTATCGGACGCCCCAGTGCTCGGCCTTGAAACCGAGTGGAATGGTGGCCCGATCTGGAACGGCTACTTCGGTCCGGAGAACACATCGTCCGGCCGAGAACCGGACATAACCGAAAGGGTCACTTTTTTGTGGGTTATCGGCTGGTTGGGCGCTGGGCCGGCGGGAGAAGCCGAACCGGGCGCGCACCGCAAGCGCCGAAGGGGCTGCCACGTCCCGTCGACGCTGCGGTGCTGCGAGAGAAGAAAAAGTCGTCTCCTCCCCGTTGAAGTCGGTTGGGCGGGTCAGTCCGCAGTATCGCGGCAGACGATTCCGGGCGTTCCCTCGGGGCGCACCCAGCGGGCGTGGGTGCCGCGGGGTGTGTGGCCGGCCTCGAGGTGCCCGAGATAGCTCTCGAGATCGGGCGTGCCGAAGCGCTCAAGGAAGTTGGCGGTGGCCGTGTGGTTGATCGAGATGATCTGGTCCATCAGCCTGGCGCGACCGGGCTCGGGCGACGGTTCGGCGCGAAGCACCGGCGAGGGCTTGGATTCCATGAACGAAGCCACGACGCGGGGCAGAGTCAAAGTCAACATGTGGAGCCTCCGTGCTTAATGCCTGAGCCGGCTCCGCCGCCATGGCAGGAGAGGTATCGGAGGGCACTTGTGGCGTGCGTGAAGGTGTAACCTTGATGGACGTATCGGCTTGTCTCCCCCAGCACTACCCTCTCCCCCCCACTTCGTCAGACTGCCACCCACCGCGCACCGCTTGTGGCTCTGGCCGGAATGTTCATCCGCACCTGCCAGGAAACTCTTTGGACATCGCCCAGACACTTCTGCCGGTCGCCACCTTTCCTTTGACGGAGGAAGGCGATGTGATCGCGCCTGATGGCTCCGTGTTTGCACGATGGGCGGGCGGATCGGTGCTGAGCTGGCCCGTTGCTCCGGCCGACACCCGCATCATGTTGTGGTCGGGCACGATGGCACAAGGGGAGAGTGAACCGCCGGATGCTGACGCGAGCTTTTTGCCCGACCCGCGGAACTGGGGTGCAAGCGGCTGGAGCGGGCTCGACAGCGCGGTGCAGAAGTGGATTCGGGCCGGACGGGGATCGAGCTTGCTGGTGCGGACCCATGCCGCGCACATCGTGTCGGATGCACCCTCGGCCACCCGGTTTGCGCGGACATGGGCCGACCAGGGTGTGCGTCTTGTGTATGACCTTGCGTCGATGATCACCCCCGAGCTTGCGGGATCTGCCGCGCTTTCAGATCTCTTTGGCCGGCGTGTGGATGCGTTGACCAACGTGGACCTTGCCCGCGGGGTTGGGCTTGCGCTGGTTTCCAATGTGCACGTCCAGTCTGGACGCGTTCATCCGTCACCCATGCACTCGGGCCTGCTGGAGAGTGCCCAGGTCATTGATGCGGCGGTGCGCTGCCAGCAACTGGGAATCCCCGTGGCGATCGTTTCGACTGATCAACCAGCCGGGGACATCGCTTCCTAGACTTCGCCCCGCGTGAACTGAGCGCGCACGCCCTTTCAGGAAGGAATGTCCCGTGGCCGCCGAAACCAAGCAGACACTTGATCACCTGGTCTTTGCGCTCGTCAAGGAGCGGTTCTCCGGCAATCGCTTTCGCGGCACGGAGTATCGCGGCCAGAGCACCCTGATCGTGGAGCCGGCGGACCTGCACGCCGTGATGCGGTTTCTGCGGGACGATGATCGAACCAAGTACAACTTTCTGTCGGACCTGTTTGGGATCGACTATCTCGGTTACCCGAGCAAGCAGATCGGGAGGTTTGCCGTTGGCTACAACCTGATCTCCCACAAGCACGATGATCGGCTGTTCGTGAAAGTGTTTCTCGACCCCTCGATCCCCACGGATGGAATCGTCGAAGACCCGGCACTCTGGCTTGACAGCGTGGTCGACCTGTGGCCGGGCGCGGAATGGCCGGAGCGAGAAGTGTTTGACATGTACGGGATCCGGTTCCGCAATCACCCGGACCTGCGCCGCATCCTGACCTGGGAAGGCTACCCCGGGCATCCGCTTCGGAAGGACTATCCGCTCCGCGGGCGCGGCGAGCGTGAGCAGTATCGCATCGTGGACCGCACTTCCGCGTAAGCGACGTGGCTGCCAGCTATCGCGGCGCGACGACGGGGGCGGGTTCAAGGATCTCGATCTGATCTTTCACGAGGTCCCACTTCAGCCGCCGAGCGGTGAACGGTGTGGCCCTTCGATCATCAAAGAGCGTCACACTGGAGCCCTCTGGCGCGGTGGCGACGGCGGTTCCTTCGCGAGCGTCGTAGAGCACCTGCTCACCAACCAGCCGCTGTGGTCCGGATTCGGCGTACACCGATCCGATCGCGTCGGCGTAGATCAGCTTGCCGCCCGCCGCGGTCGAAGCCGATGTAGAGGTTCCAAGATCGAGCTTGGCGAGCAGGCGGTCACTGGTCATGCGCGTCAGAGGCCGATTGTCGAGCGCCTTGTGGACGACCTCGATCTTCTCGACCAGATCAAGCATGCCGGTGGCGCGTGTGAACAGCATGCTCTTCTGCCATCGGAAGCTTGATGTGCCTCGGGGCGAGCCAGCGACGAGCCCCTG
Organism: Phycisphaerales bacterium; assembly: GCA_038247555.1. Lineage (GTDB taxonomy): Bacteria > Planctomycetota > Phycisphaerae > Phycisphaerales > UBA1924 > JAHBXL01. The sequence goes on from JBBRUT010000099.1 coordinate 7,382, forward strand.
CGACTGGGGCCCCTGCTCAACTTCGGAAGATGCGTCTGGAGATCGCTGATCAAAGACGATCGCCCGGCCGGCGACAGGAGCCTCGATGGTCCCGGCGTCGTCATCGGCGATGAGCCGAGCGGCCTCGATGTAGCTGATGGTCTCGAGCGTGCGCTGGTCACCGGGCTTGGCCGGAGCGGCAAAGCCGCGGCTCTCAACCGTGGCGGGCTTTCCATCGGCTCGTTCATCAAGCGAACCAAACGCGGTTGCGCGCAGGACGCGGCGGTCGCCCAGGTCGGCTTCGAGCGAGGAAGTTGACGCAGAAGGGCCGAGGGTCGGAACTTCCGCGACTGAACTTCCGCTGTGCGAATCGCCGGAGAGGTCGATGCGGATCCGATCGGCCCGGACGGTGTCGAGGGTGAGCGGTTCCTCCTTGACGACCTTGGTATCACCGCGGCACTCGAGCACGCCTGCCAGGTCGTCATAAGTCATGGAGTTCACCCAAGTGGCGGTGACTCGGACGGTACCCGCTTCGGGGCCGGTCGCGGCGACAGTGGGCTGCTCGTGCGTGAATGTGCCGGGTGCGTAGACCTCCATGGTCTTTGCGATGCCATCGAGCTCGACGATCGTGGTATCGATGAGGGAATCGCCGCGGGCGACGAGGACGCGTGGACCCGTGACGGAGGCGGTCTCTCGCTGGGCGTGGCCCTTGATGCGTTGCCCGCTGGCCCAGACTCCATCGCCACGATCAAAGCGGGCAAGAGATTCGCTGTTTCCCCGGGCTTCAAAGTCTGTCACAACGATGTCGCCATTGGAAGCGCGGCTCATCGACGCTTCGAGTTGTGGTGCTGTGAGGAACGCATTGTCCTTTCCGACGACTGCCCCGCCGCTGCCCGCACTCCCCCCGGTTGCCATGAGGTATGAGGGGTCGACCTCGCCCTCGCGTGTCGAAGAGGATTCGAAGTTCACGCCCAGATTTGCGGCCCGGAGCACTCCGTCACCGAATCCTCCGGCGGCCACATCAACCTCGACCCCCGGGGGTTCACGCCAGGCGGCGGCCAAGGCTTCGACGCTGCCTTCAGCGGCGAGGTGCCGGAGCACCGTGGAATGCGTGCCGACCTCGACAAACTCGGCTCGAAGCAATTCGGCGGCGAGCGAGCTTCGATTATCGGTGGCGAAGGAGCGGCCCCGGAACTCCGCCCACTCCAGGGCATCGCGAATTTCACCGTCGCGCGAGCGGAACTGGAAGTCGGCCCGACGCTGCCAGTCGATCTGCCGAGTGAAGTACTCGGGCCGGGGATGTTCGAGCCAGGCCGGGAAGCCGTCGGAGTTCTCGGTCATCGCGGTCTGGTTCAGGTCTTCCGCCAGGGTCGTGAGCACTCCGGCACCGGGGATCTCTGCCACGCCGGTGGCCAGGTTCACGCGCATCTCGGTTCCTGCAAGGCAGCCTACCTCAGGGGCCGCGAGCCAGACCTGCGGTGCACCGATACCGGAAGTGAGCGTCATGTTGCGGCTGGTCGCGAAGTACTCAAGCTCCTCGCATCCGCCCCGCGCACCGATCTCGGCATCAGTCAGGCGAACAAACCGTTCGGCCCCTTCGGCCTTCGATGAGAAGCGGAGCGCGAGGTGATCTCCAAGCGCGAGTTCGCGAGGGGGAGGTGAAACGGCGACGGGCTTGACTGACAGAGGTCCCGCCCAGGTCAGCACCACATCGTTCTCGCCTTCATTGAAAAGCGTTGGCGGCCATTCCGAGGCCGAAGGCTGAACGGATGCCAGAAGCAGCGCGGGGATCGCCGCGGCGGGGCCCAGGCGTGCGCCGCCGACAGAAGCGGGCACGGCGTGCGCGCCACGGGGAGTGGGGTATGAGCGATGGTGCGCAACGGCGGGGGCTCCGAAGGCATCGTCGGGCAACTTGTTGTCAAGCGTGCGCAGCCAGACGAACAACGTGTCGGCGGCAATCTCCCGCTTTCGCTGGGTGACGCGGACGGTGGTCGCGAAGACCGCCTCGTAGAGGTCTTCCTTCACGGCATTTGCTTGCTGGCGAGCCCTGGCTGCGGCGACCGCCGCGGCGGGCAGCATCGGCTGCGGTGGAGCATCTTCCTGGGGCTCGACTTGCGTGTCTGAGTCGGCGGCTGCCACGGCCGTGGGGTCGGCAGGTGCGTCCACAGGGGCGTCGGTACCGATGCGGGTGTCGTCGACGGCAACGGCTTCTGCGTTGGAAGCGCCGACCTCGGTTGTTGCGGCGGCGAAGAGCTCCGCCAAGTCCGGCTGCGGGACCACTTCCCAGCCGGCGTCTTCCGCGTCGGCCATCGTCAGCGATCTCTCTTGCGGCAGGGCTCCATCGGCGACGTCGCTCGGTAGTGAGGAGTCGGCGCCGGTTGGCTCCTTGCGAGATTCAACAAAGTAGCGAATCACACCATCGCGCGCAACCCGCATGTACTCGATGCGGTCAAGAACCTGATTGCCCTTGACGAGAACGCTGGTGCCGGAGAAGCGAAGCGTGGGGGTCTCAATCGTGACGTGCTCATCGGAGGCGAACTCCAGCAACTGGGCGTCGAACCGGATCGACCCGGTTCGGGCCACCACGCCGGGTGCATCGACGAGCGGGTCCCGGGGCACACCGTCCATTTCGGGGCCGCGGGCAGGAAACAAGAGCCCGACAACATTGCCGATGAACTGTCCCGACTCGGGGCTGTTGGATTTGTTGGGCGACTTGACCCGGCCCGAATCGGCCCGGACGTACAAGGCCCGGCCGTCTTTCATGTAGATCCAGGCCCGGGGCTGATCGAGTTCGTAAAACCCGCCACCGACGGGGTTCATTCGGCGGTAGATGAGTTCCGCCTGAACCCGGCTGGGATTGTCCCGATCCTCAAACTGGACTCGACCATCGACGGCATCTTGGATGCCAGCTTCGCCGGCCGCTGCGTTGCGGACGAGCGATCCGACGTCGATGTCCGTCACATCCCCGGTGGCGACCGGGGCCGGGGGGATTGATTGCCGCTGGCTCACCGCGACGAAGAGCACCACCCCGGCAATGATCAGCGAGACGGCTCCGGCAACGATCAGCCCCGTCGTTCGGGTGCTGGCAAACTTCTTGGACGGCATGGCGACATGGTACGGTGTCTGGAGCCGCCGAGCGGTCTCGGGCGGGCTGATTGGGCGACGGCCTGCCAAAGTCGTGAACGGAAAAGCGCTTGCTCCAGGGAATGCTCATCGGATTCGGGATTGGCGTGCTGGTCGCGTCAGGAGCTGTGTGGTTGGTTTTGCGCCGCCAGTCTCGACGGGCGAGGGCAGCGGAACGGCGAGCCCGCGCGGCGGAGCGGATGGCCGAGATCGGGGCGATGACCAGCGGCCTTGCCCATGAGATCAAGAATCCGCTTTCGACCGTCGGGCTCAACGCCCAGTTGCTCCTGGAGGGGATCAGCGAACTTCCCATTGATGACGCGGAGCGGAAGCCGCTTGTGAATCGCATCAACTCGCTGAGGCGAGAAACCGATCGACTCGGGGGCATTCTGCAGGACTTTCTGCAGTATGCCGGGCAGGTCCGGCTGGATCCTCACCCCACGAATCTTAACGACACGATCAGCGAACTGGGCGACTTCTTCATGCCGGAGGCCGAACGCCACGGCGTGCGCCTGCGGACGGATGTCGCTGGCGGCAATGGCTCGCCCACGCCGGTAGCGAACATCGACGCCAAGCTGGTGAAACAGGCGCTACTGAACCTGATGCTCAACGCGACTCAGGCAATGGCGGCGGCCGGGGCACCAGAATCTGCAAGGCCGCGCGAGCTGATCGTCCGTACGGAGAATCGACGCGAGGCCGATGGACATCCGACCGTGCATGTTCACGTCATCGACACCGGGCCGGGCATTGCGCCGGAGACTCTGGGAAAGATGTTCACCCCGTACTTCACCACACGGGCAGGAGGATCGGGGCTCGGCCTGCCGACAGCGAGAAGGCTCATCGAAGCCCACGGGGGACGCATCGACGTCTGGTCAGAGCCGGGGAAAGGCTCCGATTTTTGCGTCGTGCTTCCCGTCGCGGGGCCCGCCACATCGCCGGAGAGTCACTCCTGAGCGTTTGTCTTGTGGGCGGCGGCTGTGGACCGCTGGAGGAGCGGTGAGGGTGTAGCTTGGCTCGCGAGCTTTGCGAGGTGTGTCGGCGGCGCTGCCACGCGGATCGACGTATCGCCGCGCGAGGGCGATTGCGGGCTGACCGAGGGGTCAAAGGCGCTTCGTCCGCCCGCGGCGCATCCGCCTGTCAGGAATGGCGCGGCCAGCAGCGCCGTTGCCGCGAGCGGGAACTGGATTTGTCGCCGATTGGGCAATGCTTGCATTCCGGAAAAGGGTGAGGCTCAAGCATCCAATCTGCGATCAGGAAAGGAAGGACCGGCGGGGGCGGTGGCCTGTTCTGAGCGGCGTTGGGAAGGACTTTGCGGGCTGTGACGGCCATGGACCCACCCAGCCGATCTCCTTGCACCTGTCGCAATGAGTTGAGCGGCCTTGGACACGGCCTTACCATCGCCCTCACATCCGGCTCCTGTGTCAGCCTTCGCGGTGCCGCACCCTCCCCTCTCTCAATGGTCCCCCATGCTCAAGCCCACACTCAGCACTGTTGCCTGTCCCGAGGCCTCTCTCCGCGAGGTAGCGGATCTGGCGGAGCGGTTCGGCTTTGAAGCGGTTGAGCTCCGAACCTTCGGCACGGATTCGAAACGGTTTGCGTGCGACCCCGCGCTGAGCAGCGAGGACAAGTCGCGGACGCTGTTCCGAACGCGGGGAATCGAGATTCTCTCGCTTGCGACATCCTGCCGGTTTGACGCGACGATCTTTCCGCCGGTCCTCGGTCACGTGTTTATGGACACCGAGCGGAGCGTGCGGGAAGCAAAGTCCGCTGTCGATCTCGCGATTCAGTTGGGATGCCCGTACGTCCGGGTCTTCGCTTTTGAAGTCGCCGCGCGGGAGCAGCCAAAGGCGGCGATTGCGCGAATCGCCGGGAGGCTTCGCAAAGTCTGCGATCATGCCGACAAGACCGGGACCAAGGTTGTGGTTGAAAATGGCGGGTCGTTCGAGACGGCGATCCAGCTTCGCGATCTCATCGAAAACGTGTCGCATCCGCTGCTGGGCGCATCGTATTCGGTCGCCACGGGGTTTGCGGCCGGGGATTCACCCGCCGCGGCTGTCGCGGCGCTGGGTTCACGGCTCTGGGTGGCGAGGGTGAAGGACCTGGTTGGCGGTCGTCCCGTGAGGCTGGGCGAAGGTGAGATCCCCTGCGAAGAGTTTGTCGGCACTCTTTCGCATGCAGGGTTCACCGGCCCGCTGGTGTACGAGTGGGACCGGGCGTGGAGGCCGGAACTCGCCGGGGCATCGGAAGCGCTCGCGGGCATTGCCTTGACACTCATTGGCTGGGCGAGCAAGGCGATGGACCAATCGCGTGCAGGTCGCGTTCGCGCGGTTGCGCGCTAACGCATACTGCGTCGCAGCGATACACTCCGCCCTATGAGCTTTGACCCCGACGCAGCAGCGCAGCCCGGTACCGGCATCTTCGGACTTCCCTTCAAGCGGAACGAATCCGGGATTGTTCTGATCCCGGTGCCGTTTGACGCTACGACTTCGTACGGCGGGGGCACCTCTGCCGGGCCTGCGGCGATCTTTGAAGCATCCGCACAGGTTGATCTGCTTGATCATCAGTTTGGCCGCACCTTTGAGCGCGGCATCTTCATGGAGCCGAGTCCTTCGAAGATCGCATCGAGCTCGAAAGTGGTGAGGAGGATGGCGGCGCCGATCATCGCTCGCGGTGGCGCAGGCGAGAAAGATTCCAAGGCGGTCGCCAGAGTGAATGACGCGTGCTTCGCCGTGGCGGAGCACACCTACGACCGCACGGCGACTGCGCTCGATGAGGGAAGGATCCCGGGGCTTGTCGGGGGCGATCACTCCACACCGTTTGGCGCGATCTGGGCGGCGTCTGATCATGTTGCGAGCCTGAAGGGGAATCGCGGCCTGGGGATCCTGCAGGTCGATGCCCACATGGACTTGCGTGTGGCGTTTGAGGGCTTCGCGTGGTCCCACGCATCCATCATGCACAATGTGATGTGGCTCCTGC